>NZ_JBVJWV010000017.1:93832-150424 GCF_055602105.1 Streptomyces sp. NPDC037421 | reverse complement strand
CCGAAGGCGATCACGCAGTGACGCGACCGAAGGGAGCGCCCTTGAGGGACCGGCCCGACACGGAAGGACGATGGGACTGACGGGAAACCCCCAAACCAGCCCTGATCCGGCCCAGTCGGCACCCCGCTCCCCACCCCGGCCCCCCTCCCGCCCCCGTCCAGCCCCAGCCCCCTCCCCCTCCCCCTCCCCCCAACCGGGTGACGCCCCCCGACCCACCACGGCGGCTCGCCAGTCGGCCCGGCTGCCCGTGGCAGCATCGGGCGGCGGAGGTGATTACATGACAAAACGACTGCTGCGGATCGTCTGCCTCGCCGCCGTCTTCGTCGCCGCGGGCCCCCCGGCCGGCGTCCACGCCGAGCCGACCCCCCGCCCCGGACCCGCCGTCGCCGAAGGCGCCCTCGCCGAAACCCTCCCCGAAGCCCGGGCCGCCCCCGCCGCCGCACCCGCCGCACCCGCCCGCGGGGTCGGCGAGCTGCTCTCCCAGCTCCAGGGCCTCTACCAGCAGGCCGAGGAGGCCACCGAGGTCTACAACGCCGCCGACGTCGCCCTCAAGGCCCGCCAGGCCGACGAGGAACGCCTCAACACCGAACTCGGCCGCACCCGTTCCGCCCTCGACTCCGAGCGGGCCACCGCCGGGCGGCTCGCCCGGGAGCAGTACCAGGGGGCCCGCGGCGGCACCCTCTCCCCGTACCTGCGGTTGCTGCTCTCCGGCGATCCGCAGCAGGCCGTCGACCAGCGCCGGCTCGCCGCCCGCGAGGGCGCCCGGCGGGCCGGGGTCGTGGCGCGGCTGGAGCGGGACCGGAAGCGGGCGGGGGTGCTCGCCGGCGCGGCCCGCAAGGCCCTGGACGATCAGGAGGCTCTCGCCGCGCGGCAGAAGCAAGCCCAGGCAGAGGTGACGGGCCGGCTCAAGGAGGTCGAGCGGCTGCTGGCGGCGCTCACCCCCGAGGAACTCGCCGGGCTCGGGGCGCGCGAGGCGGCCGTGACCGCCGGGGCGCAGCGCACGCTGGTGGACTCGGGCCGGCTGCCCGCCCGTACGACGACGCCGACGGCGGCCGGCGGGGCCGCCCTCCGTTACGCGGCGGAGCAGATCGGCAAGCCGTACGTGTGGGGCGCCGAGGGCCCGGGTTCCTTCGACTGCTCGGGGCTGACCTCGCAGGCCTGGGAGCACGCCGGGCGGTCCATCCCCCGGACCAGCCAGGAGCAGTGGGCTCGGCTGACCCGGGTGCCGCTGGACCGGCTGCGCCCGGGCGATCTGGTGGTCTACTTCCCGAAGGCCACGCACGTGGCCCTGTACATCGGGGACGGCAAGGTGATCCAGGCGCCCCGCCCGGGGGCCACGGTGAAAGTGTCCCCGATCGCGGCGAACCCGCTGCTCGGGGCGGTCCGCCCGGATCCGGAGGGGACGCCGCTGGCGGAGTTCACCCCGCCGCCGCTGCCGGAGGCCGCGACGGCGGGGGATGACGCGGGCTACTCGTCGGAGGAGGAGCCGGACGGGGAGCCGGACGTGGAACCCGACGGGGAGACCGACGCAGCGACCTCCGCGAGGTAGTCGGCCGTGTCCTCGGGGTCGTAGAAGTACGAGTCGAAGTCGGCCGGGTTGTCGAAGCCGTTGGCGAATCGATTCGCCACCGGCTGGAGCTGCCCGGCCGCGCCGATCAGGTTCAGCACGTGCTCCGGCGGGACGCCCAGCATGGCGTTGGTCCACTGGGTCACCGGCTTGCCGGTCGTGAACCAGTACTTGTCGAAGGTGGCCTTCATCCACGCCTCGTCGAACGGCTTGTCGCCGTGCATGAGGATCGAGGAGAGGTAGGAGGCCGCGCACTTGGCCGCCGCGTTCGAGCCCTGGCCGGTGATCGGGTCGTTCGCCACGACCACGTCCGCGACGCCCAGCACGAGGCCGCCGCCGGGCAGCCGTCCGATGGGGTTGCGGACGACCGGCGCGTAGCGGCCGGAGAGCGTGCCGCCCGCGTCCGTCAGCTCGACCTTCGTCGCCCGCGCGTACTCCCACGGGGTGTACTTCTCCATGAGCTCCAGCGTCAGCGCCAGGTGCTCGGCGGGGTCGTTGACGCCCTTGAAGACGTCCAGCGGCCCGCCCGGCAGGCCCTCCCAGAACAGGATGTCGGCGCGCCCCGAGGTGGTCAGGGTCGGCATCACGAACAGCTCGCCGACGCCCGGGACCAGGTTGCAGCGCACGGCCTCGGTGTCCGGGTGCTCGCGGCGCGGCCCGAGGCCGTGGACGTAGGAGACGGCCAGCGCGCGCTGCGGGGTGTCGTACGGGGAGCGTGCCGCGTCCCGCCCGAACATCGACACCAGCTCGCCCTTGCCGGCGGCGACGAGCACGAGGTCGTACGTACGGGAGAAGAAGTCCAGGTCGGCGACGGACGCGCCGTGCACGACCAGCTGTCCGCCGCGCTGGGTGAAGGTGTCGAGCCAGCCCGCCATCTTCACGCGCTGGTCCACGGACTGCGCGTACCCCTTGAGGCGGCCGAGCCAGTCGATGGCCCGGGAGCCGTCGGGGGCGGCGACGGAGACGCCCAGGCCCTGGATCTTCGGGGCCTGCTTCTCCCAGAAGTTCAGCTGGAGGTCCCGCTCGTGCTGGAGCGCCGTGTCGAACATGCACTGTGTGGACATGACCCGTCCGGTGCGGATCTCGTCCGCGGTCCGGTTGGACATGAGGGTGATCTCGTACCCCTTCGCCTGGAGGCCGAGGGCGAGCTGGAGACCGGACTGGCCGGCCCCGACGACGAGTATCTTGCGCATCACGTTCTCGATTCGGGGGGAGGGGGAACGGGCCTACTCGGGAGTGGCGTCCAGTGCGTGGCCGACCAGGGTCAGCAGGGACTCCACGACCGTGGCCCGGCGCCGCGCGTCCATGATCACGACGGGGACGTGCGGCGGGATGGTGAGCGCCTCCCGCACGTCCTCCACGTCGTAGGAGCGCGAGCCCTCGAAGTGGTTCACGGCGACCGCGTACGGCAGCCCGCAGGTCTCGAAGTAGTCGAGCGCGGGGAAGCAGTCGCGCAGCCGGCGCGTGTCGGCGAGCACCAGGCCGCCGATGGCCCCGCGCACGAGGTCGTCCCACATGAACCAGAACCGCTCCTGGCCGGGGGTGCCGTACACGTAGAGCACGAGGTCGTCGTCGAGGGTGATGCGCCCGAAGTCCATCGCGACGGTGGTCGTGCTCTTGTCCGGGGTCCCGGTCAGGTCGTCGGTGGGGACGCTGGCCTGGGTCATCACCGCTTCGGTGCGCAGCGGGGTGATCTCGGAGACGGAGGACACGAAGGTGGTCTTGCCGACGCCGAAGCCGCCGGCGACGAGCACCTTGACGGCGACGGGGGCGCGCGAGCGGTCGTACTGCCAGGGCTGGACGGGCTCGTCGTCCACGAGGCCCGTCACGTCGGGGGCGACGTCGGCGGCGAAGTCAGAGACGGCGGAGGCCACTGAGCACCCTTTCCAGCAGCGCGCGGTCGGGCCGGCCGGTGCCGTGGCCCGTGCCGTAGACGCGTATCCGGCCCTGGTCCGCGAGGTCGCTGACGAGGACCCGGACCACGCCGAGCGGCAGCTTCAGCAGTGCGGATATCTCGGCGATGGTGCGCATCCGGCGGCACACCTCGACTATGGCCCGCATCTCGGGCATGCGGTCGGGCGACTTGGCCGGGCCGCTGTCGAGGGTGGCGACGAAGGTCTCCACCAGCAGCACCTGTGGGAAGCGGGTGCGGCCGCCCGTGAGGGAGTACGGGCGGACGCGGGCGGGGCGGCGGTCGGCGCCGCGTATCGGCAGCCGGTCGGAGGCCGTACTCCTCACGGGTTTTTCTCCATCGACTGGCGCAGCTCGCTGCGGACTTCGGGGGTCAGGACGTGGCCGGCGCGGCCGACGAAGAGGGCCATGTGGTAGGCGACGACGCTCATGTCGCAGTCGGGCGTGGCGTGCACGCCGAGCAGGGAGCCGTCGCTGATGGACATGACGAAGACGGAGCCGTTCTCCATGGCGACCATCGTCTGCTTGACCGTACCGAACTCCATGAGGGCGGCCGCACCGGTGGTGAGGCTGCCGAGTCCGGACACGATCGTGGCGAGGTCGGCCGAGGCACCGCGGGGGCCCTTGGGGCGGTCACCCTGGGCGGCTTCCGCCGCCGGCTCGGAGGAGAGCAGCAGCAGCCCGTCCGAGGACACGACGGCCACGGAGTTGACTCCGGGCACCTCCTCGACCAGGTCGGTCAGCAGCCACTGCAGGTTGCGGGCCTGGGTGCTCAGTCCGTACGTACTGGGCGCGGTCATGTGCGTGCCTCCTGTGCGGTGTCCCCCTGGTCGGTGTGCCCCTGCCCCCGGTCCTGCGGGTCCTGGCGGTCCTGGGCGAGTTCCGCCGCGACGACCCGGCGCCCGTCCTGGGCGCCCTGGTAGAACCCGCCGAGCCGGCGGCGCAGTTCCTCGGCGTCGACCCGGCGCGGCTCGGGGCGTGCCGCTGAGGGGTTTCCGATGCCGGGGGCCGCCACGGAGCGCGGGGTCCGCTTGGGCAGGCCCTTGGCGGTGACGGTCTGGGTGGCGGGCTCGGCCATGGGCTCGGGGTGGCTGCCCTGGCGGGGGACGAAGCCGTCCTCCGCGTCGGCGGCCCGCCGGTGGCTGGACTGTTCGGCGTCGTGCGCCGGTCCGGTGTGTCCTTCGTCCTGTACGGGTGCGCCGGGCGCGGTCTCCGGTCCCCCGGCGGCGTCCGCCCGGGCGGGGTCGGCCACCGTGAAGGCGTCCGCGTCGGCTTCGGCCACGACCCGCGCGAGGAGCTCCTGCTCGGGGGCGGCCCCGCCCGGCACCTCGGCCGCAGGGGCCTCGTCGGGGGCGGACGCGGTGAAGACCTGGTCGGCGGGGGGCGGCGGCGCGTCCTCGAAGGCCTCGGCGAGGGTGACGACCTTGGCGGGCTCCGCCTCGGCGTCGGCCTGCGCGTCCTGCCCGGCCCCGGGGGCGGCGGCTTCGCCGGCGCGGGCGAAGGCCCCGGCTCCGAAGGCCTCGGCCACCAGGGACCCGGCGTCGAAGGTGTCGGACTCGTAGACCTCGGCCTCGGCGGACCCGGCCTCGAAGGACCCGGCCTCGGAGGACTCCTGCGCGGCGGCGCCGTGCTCGATGGCGGCCTGCTCGGCGGCGTCCGCGTCGGCGGCGTCCGCCTCACCCGCCTCCGCGTCGAAGGCCTCGGCGAGCGTGACCACCTTGGCGGGCTCCGCGTCCACGGGGGCCGGCCCGGCGGGCTCCGCCGGTGCCGTCGGCTGCGCGTCCTGCTCGGCCGCGGGCGGGCGCAGCCGCGGCGGCAGGGTGTTCTCGTTGGCCTCGGCGATCACACCGGGCAGCTGGAACGCGGGGGCGCCCGGCGTGGCCAGGGTGTGCACCGGGGAGGTCGGCGGGGCGTCCGGCAGCAGCGCCTCCGGGACGACGACGAGGGCCTCCAGGCCGCCGTGCCGACCGGCGCGGAGCTCGGCGGTGACGCCGTGGCGCGCAGCGAGGCGTCCGGCGACGTACAGGCCGAGTCCCAGGCCGTGTTCGGCCTCGGGTTCCTCGTCGTAGGCGTCGGGGGTGGACAGGCGGGCGTTGAGGGAGGCCAGGCGGTCCTCGGTGACGCCGATGCCCTCGTCCACGACGGACAGGACCACGTCGCCGGCGTCGTTCAGCCAGCCGGACACCTTCACCTTGGCGTCGGGCGGGGAGAAGGTCGTGGCGTTCTCGAGGAGTTCCGCGAGGACGTGGGAGATGTCGTCGGCGGCGTGCCCGGCGACCTGGGTGTAGGAGGGCATGGCCCCGAGGTCGACGCGCTCGTAGCGCTCGATCTCGCTGACGGCGGCCCGCATGACGTCGACCAGGGGCACGGGCAGGCTCTGGCCGTGGCCGTGCTCCTGTCCGGCGAGGACCAGCAGGTTCTCGTTGTGGCGGCGCATGACCGTCGCCAGGTGGTCCAGCTTGAAGAGGGTGGCGAGCCGGTCCGGGTCGCCTTCCTTGGACTCCAGCTCCTCGATGACCGCGAGCTGGCGCTCGACGAGGCCGAGGGTGCGCAGGGAGAGCGAGACGGAGGTCGTCGACATGATGCGGCGGTGCTCTTCGAGCCCGGCGCGCAGCTTGGCGAGTTCCTCCTCCAGGACCTCGCGGCCGCCGGAGAGGGCTTCGTTGCGGCCGATGAGGCGGCGGCGGTCGGCGTCGAGCCCGGCGACCTTGGTGTGCAGGGCGACGGTCTGGTCGCGGACCGCGTTGAGGTGGCGCACGACCTCGGCGAACTCGTCGTTGCGGCCGGTGAAGCGGACGGGCTCCTGCGAGCCCTCGGGGGTCGCGAGCCGTTCCGCGCCACGCCGCAGCACCGACAGGGGTCTGGTGAGGGAGCGGGCGACGGCGGTGGAGAAGCCGATGACGAAGAGGAAGAGGACGCCGAGTCCGGCGACCATCAGCTCCAGCCGGGTCACGTCGTCGTCGCGCAGCTTGGTGAAGGCGGTGGCGCGGTCGCCGGCGAGGGTGGACTCCACCGAGCGCATCCGGTCGATGCGGGCGGTGAGGGTGGTGGCGAGGGCGCCGGCGTCGGTGGCCTTGCGCTCGGCCGGGGTCAGGGTGGACCGCTCGGTGAGGCGCTTGAGCTGGTCGTCGGCGGCCTTGACCTCGGGGCCGGTGACGGTGGCGGCGAGGGTCTGGCGTACGCCGGGCCGGGCGGCGCGCGCGAAGTCGTCGAGGGCCGCCTGTTCGCGTACGCGGGAGCGCTGGGCGGCGCCGGTGAGATCGTCGGCGGCGGCGGAGTTCGGGGGCTGCTCGGCGCGGGGGACGGCCAGGGCGGCGAGCAGCAGTCCGCGGGTGGCCGACGCCTGGTCCACGGCCTGGCCCAGGGGGGCCATGGGCCGGGTGACGGCGAGGGCGGCCTCGGCGCGGGGCGGGGTGAGTTCGGCGAGCCGGTCGCCGGGTGCGAGGAGTTCGGTGAGGAGTCCCGCGTAGGCCTGGTGCGCGGCGAGGGCGGTGCCCTTGCCGTCGACGGCTTCGGCGCGGACGGCCTTGACCCTGCCGAGGGCGCGGGCGAGTTCCGCGTCGGCCTCCGGCCGGAGCTCGGCGATCTGCCGGTCGGTGCGCGCGGTGCGCTCGTCGACGGGCGCCTTGGCGTTGCCGGGCCGGCCCTTGGCCGCGTACTCGACGACGGCGTCGCGCTCGTCGCCGAGGAGGTGGGCGAGGGTGAGGGCGTGCTGCGTCTGTTCCGCCAGGGTGACCAGGCGCTGGGAGTCGTTCAGTTCCCTCGTGGCGGAAACGACGGCGGGGGTGCCTGCCGCGAGGACGGTGAGTCCGGCGACTGCTACTCCGACCACCAGCCTGCTGCGGACGCGTACGCGCCGTCCTGCGTTGGCGGGTCCGTCGGCGCTGGCGGTGCCGTTCTTCCGAGACCGCTTCTTAGACACCGGTGCTCGCAATCCTGTACGTGTGCTCGTGCTCGTCTACTCGTGTGGCCGAGGTAACGGCCGGTCAACAAGTAAACGCCCCCTGCCCCCTCGTACCGCCTCAGACCTTCGCAGTGTGTTGGGAGGAGAGCCGCACATCGCCCACCCGGCCACTCGAAGGAGTGAACATCACGGAGGAGTGGCCGACCAACTCGGGCACCGCGTGTCAGGGGCCCGGCATGGACGGGCGGTTGAAAGAACGCGGCGGGCTTTGGCAATATGCCCGCCCACATTTCGCGGGGAGCGGGCGGGCGGGCCGTTCGGGCGGCCGGGTCCGCGGTTTGCGGCGTTGGTATGGACCTTCCGGCCTCCAGGGGGCCCCGGCGGGCAGAATGTCCGCATGCGCATCGACCTGGCCTCCGAACCCGGCAACCCGGAACACCCCAACCAGGACTGGGTGTCGGCGTCGGCACCTGCGTCGGGAGGCGGCGTCGTGATCGTCCTGGACGGGGTCACCCCGCCGCGCGGGGACGACGGATGCGTGCACGGAGTGCCCTGGTTCTCCACCCGGCTCGGCGGCCGATTGACCGAACTGTCCGGATCGCGGCGGGACATGCCCCTGGAGGGGGTCCTGGCCCGGGCGATCGCCGACACCGCCGACGCACACCGCGACACGTGTGACCTTTCTCACGCGCGGACCCCGCAGGCGACGGTGGTCATGGTCCGCTGGGACGAGTCGTACGTGGAGCACCTCGTGCTCTCGGATTCCGTGCTCCTGCTCCGCGGACCCGGCGGTGCGGTCACGCCGGTGCTGGACGACCGGCTGGACCGGGTGCCGGACGGGGTGCGCGGCTCGGTGGCGGCGACCGACGCGCTGCGCAACGCCGAGGGGGGCTTCTTCACGGCGGCCGCCGACCCGGCCGTGGCGGCCCGGGCCGTCACGGGTCGCACCCCGCGCGCGGAGGTGCTGGCGGTGGCCGCGCTCACGGACGGGGCGAGCCGCTGGACGGACACGTTCGGGGAGGGCGACTGGGCGGCCTGCCTGGACGTGCTGCGCAAGGAGGGCGCGCGGGGGCTGATCGGGCGGGTCCGGGCCGTGGAGTCGGACCCGCTGCGCCCGCCGGCCCGGTACAAGCGGCACGACGACGCCTCGGCGGTCTACGCGGAGCTCTGAGCCCCGCCCTCGGCCGCTACTCCTCGCCGGAGTTCAGCTGGTTGAGCAGTCTGGCCAGTTCCGCGACCTCGCCGCGGTCCCAGTCGGCCAGCTTGCGCATGTACTGCTCGCGCCGGGCTCCCCGTACGCGCAGGAACCGCTCCCGGCCCTCTTCCGTGAGGCCGACGAGGAAGGCACGGCCGTCGGCGGGGTCCGGCTCGCGGGCCACCAGGCCGAGCACCTCCAGGGCGCGCAGCTGCCGGCTCATGGTGGCCTTGCCGACGCCGAAGTAGGCGGCCAGCTCGGTGGCCCGCTGGCGTCCGGCGGCCTCCAGCCGGACCAGCAGCCCGTACGCGGCCGGCTCCAGCTCGGGATGCAGGGCGCGGGCCATCTCGCCCGAGGAGGCCCGGGCGCGCCGCAGGAAGACGGACAGCTCCCGCTCCAGGGCGAGGAACTCCTGGTCTTCGCTGCCGTGCACGCGCCGCTCCCATCCGTGGTGGGGCACACCGTGACACCCCTGTTCGGGACCAGTATTTCGCAGCGGGCGCGCCGAGGGCCCGGGGCCCCGCCGATCGGGGTCCCCGGGCCCTCAGCGGACCGTGCGCGCCTTCCGGATCAGGCGGCCTTGGTGAAGGACGCCACCGCCGGGGCGAGGGCGAGCTCCAGCACCTGGCGCACGTCCGTCACCGGGTGCACCTCCAGCCCCTCCAGCACCTCGCTCGGCACGTCGTCCAGGTCGGCCTCGTTCCGCTTCGGGATGATCACGGTGGTCAGCCCGGCCCGGTGCGCGGCGAGCAGCTTCTGCTTGACCCCGCCGATCGGGAGCACCCGGCCGGTGAGGGAGACCTCGCCGGTCATGGCCACGTCCGTGCGCACCTGGCGCCCGGACAGCAGGGACGCCAGCGCGGTGGTCATGGTGATGCCCGCGCTCGGTCCGTCCTTGGGGACGGCGCCCGCCGGGAAGTGGATGTGCACGCCCCGGTCCTTCAGGTCGGCGACCGGCAGTTCCAGCTCCGCGCCGTGCGAGCGCAGGAAGCTGAGGGCGATCTGCGCCGACTCCTTCATGACGTCGCCCAGCTGGCCCGTCAGGGTGAGCCCGGCGGCGCCGGTCTCCGGGTCGGCGAGGGAGGCCTCGACGAACAGGACGTCACCGCCGGCCCCGGTCACGGCGAGGCCGGTGGCCACGCCGGGGACCGCGGTACGCCGCTCCGCGGGGTCCTGCGCGGACTCCGGGACGTGGTGCGGCCGGCCGATCAGGCCGCGCAGCTCGCCCGCGCCGATGGTGAAGGGGAACTCGCGCTCGCCCAGTTCGTGCTGGGAGGCCACCTTGCGCAGCAGCCGCGCGATGGACCGTTCCAGGGTGCGCACGCCGGCCTCGCGGGTGTACTCCCCGGCGAGCTTGCGCAGCGCCCCCTCCTCCAGGGCCACCTCCTCGGCGGTCAGCCCGGCGCGCTCCAGCTGGCGGGGCAGCAGGTGGTCGCGGGCGATGACGACCTTCTCGTCCTCGGTGTAGCCGTCGAGGCGCACCAGCTCCATGCGGTCGGCGAGCGCTTCGGGGATGGCCTCCAGGACGTTGGCCGTGGCGAGGAAGACCACGTCGCTGAGGTCCAGCTCCACCTCCAGGTAGTGGTCCCGGAAGGTGTGGTTCTGCGCGGGGTCCAGGACCTCCAGCAGGGCGGCCGCCGGGTCGCCCCGGAAGTCGGAGCCGACCTTGTCGATCTCGTCGAGGAGCACGACCGGGTTCATCGACCCGGCCTCCTTGATCGCCCGCACGATGCGGCCGGGCAGGGCGCCGACGTAGGTGCGCCGGTGGCCGCGGACCTCGGCCTCGTCCCGTACGCCGCCGAGGGCGACGCGCACGAACTTCCGCCCCATGGCGTGGGCCACGCTAGAGCCGAGCGAGGTCTTGCCGACACCGGGCGGGCCCACGAGCGCGAGCACGGCACCCCCTCGGCGGCCCCCGACGACGCCCATCCCCCGCTCGCCGCGCCGCTTGCGCACGGCGAGGTACTCGGTGATGCGGTCCTTCACGTCGTTCAGCCCGGCGTGCTCGGCGTCGAGCACCGCCCGGGCGCCCTGGATGTCGTACTCGTCCTCGGTGCGCTCGTTCCAGGGCAGTTCCAGCACGGTGTCCAGCCAGGTGCGGATCCAGGAGCCCTCGGGGCTCTGGTCGCTGGCCCGCTCCAGCTTGTCGACCTCCTTGAGCGCGGCCTCCCGTACCTTCTCGGGCAGGTCGGCGGCCTCGACGCGGGCGCGGTAGTCGTCGGACTCCTCGCCCTCCTTCTCCCCGCCCAGCTCGCGCAGCTCCTTGCGGACGGCTTCCAGCTGGCGGCGGAGCAGGAACTCGCGCTGCTGCTTCTCGACGCCGTCCTGCACGTCCTTGGCGATGGACTCGGCGACGTCCTGTTCGGCGAGGTGGTCGGAGAGCGCCTTGACGGCGAGCCGGAGCCGGGCGACCGGGTCGGTGGTCTCCAGCAGTTCGACCTTCTGGGCCACGCTCAGGAACGGCGAGTACCCGGAGTTGTCGGCGAGGGCGGAGACCCCCTCGATCTGCTGCACCCGGTCCACGACCTGCCAGGCGCCGCGCTTCTTCAGCCAGCTGGTGGCGAGGGCCTTGTACTCCTTGACGAGCTCGGCGACCGCCCCGGGCAGCGGGTCGGGCACCTTCTCGTCGACGGTCTCCCCCTCGACCCAGAGCGCCGCCCCGGGTCCGGTGGTCCCGGCGCCGATCCGGACGCGGCCGCGCCCGCGGATCAGCGCCCCGGGATCGCCGTCGGAGAGCCGCCCGACCTGCTCGACGGTCCCCAGCACACCGATCCCGGCGTACTTCCCGTCGACCCGCGGCACGAGCAGCACCCGGGGCTTCCCGCTGCCCACCGCCGCCTGCGCCGCCTCGACGGCTCCGCGCACCTCGGCGTCGGACAGGTCCAGGGGAACGACCATCCCGGGCAGCACGACCTCGTCGTCGAGCGGCAGTACGGGCAGGGTGAGCGTTACGGACGTCGAAGCCATGATCTTCCCTCCGGCAGTGAAGTTGAGCTATGCCGACTCAATGCTTCTGCGCCCGGCAATGTTCCCCAACGCCCGTTCGCCGGGGGCGAACACCCCCGGCGGGCCCCTCGCAGCACCATGACGGCATGACAGACATACGACGGACCGTCAGCTCGGGCTCCCCGCTGGAACCCTGCATCGGCTTCTCCCGCGCGGTCCGCACGGGGCCCTACGTGGCGGTCGCCGGCACGGCGCCGATCGGGGACGACGGCTCCACCGTCGGCCCGGGCGACGTCCACGCGCAGACCGTGCGCTGCCTGGACATCGCGCAGCGGGCCCTGGAGGAGGCCGGCGCCTCGCTCGCCGATGTCGTGCGGACCCGGATCATGCTGACCGACATCACCACCTGGGAGGAGGCCGCACGGGCCCACGGCGAGCGCTTCGCCGCGATCCGCCCGGTGACGACCTTCGTCGAGGTGTCCCGCTTCATCGACCCGGCCTGGCTGGTGGAGGTGGAGGTCGACGCGGTGACGGCCTAGGTCCTGTCCGGGGAGGCCGCGAGGCGGATGTCGCCGGAGGCCGTGCGGACCGCGATGCGGGAAGGGGCGTCGGGGGCGTCCCCGAGGGTGATGTCCCGGTCGCCCGAGGCGGTGTCCGCGGACACCCGGTACGGGGCCTGCGGCGCCCTCAGGGTGACGTCGCCCGAGCTGGTGGTGACGGACACGGAGGCCGGGGCCTTGGCGAAGCCGACCGTGGAGTCCCCCGAGCTCGTACGGAACTCGAACTCCGGGCCGGACAGGTCGGCGGCCCTCAGGTCCCCGGAGGAGGTACGGACCTTCAGCGGGCCCGCGATCCGCTCGGCCCGGACGTCGCCGGAGGAGGATTCCAGCTCGGCGGACGCCACGCCGGTGACCGTGATGTCGCCGCTGCTGCTGCCGGCCTTGAGCCTCACCGAGGCCGGCACCTCCAGCCGGTAGTCCACCCAGCAGCCGTCCTCGTCGCCGCGGCAGCCGTCGGTGAAGCCCAGCACCCCGCCCGAGACCCGCTGCCCCGGCACGGGCGCGGTGTCGCCCCGGTAGTGCAGGATCCGGCGGACGGTGACCCCGGGACCGCTGCCCGGGGTCACCACCACCGACCCCCGCCGAAGACCCGTCAGGTCCACAGCCGTGACGGCCTCGGTGACGGTGGCGTCGGCCTCGGCGGTCTTCAGCCGGGCCTCGTCCACGAGGGAGCAGCCCGACAGCAGCAGGGCCGCGGCGGTGGCGGCGACGGTGACGCCGAGGGCGGTGCGGGAGAAGGTGTGGAGTGCCATGCCGAAGAGTCTGCCGAGCGGGGAGCGGGACCGCGCTGGTGCAGGTATCCGAACCCGGGGTGGGGCTAGCCCCACCCGCGTCAGGACCCCGTCACCACCGGCCGCAGCTCCGAGGGCAGACCCCACTCGCTCCACGAGCCGTCGTACACCGCGGTCTCCCCGTACCCCGCCAGGGTCGCCCCCAGCGCGAGCACGCAGGCCGTGACGCCCGAACCGCAGCTGAAGTAGAGCCGCTCCCGTTCCCCGGCCAACGCCCCGAAGGCCTCGCGGAGTTCCCCGGCCGGGCGCATCAGGCCGTCCGGTCCCCGGAGTTCGCCGAACGGCAGGTTCAGCGCGCCCGGCATGTGCCCGCCGCGCAGCCCGGGCCGGGGCTCGGGGGCGGTGCCGGCGAAGCGCTCGCGGGTCCGGGCGTCGAACACGGCCGCCGCCGGATCGGCGAGGGCCGCGGCGACGGTGTCGGCGTCCACCAGCAGCCCCGGGCGGGGCCGGGCGGTGAAGGAGCCGCGCGGGCCCTCGTACGCCGCCGCCTGCGCCTCGACGGGCAGCCCGGCGGCCGCCCACGCGGGCAGGCCCCCGTCCAGCACGGCCACCCGGTCGAAGCCCATCGCGCGCAGCATCCACCAGGCGCGGGCACTGGAGTAGATCCCGGCGCCGTCGTACACGACCACGGCATCGGCGTCATCGACCCCGAGCCCCCGCAGGGCCCCGGCGAAGTCCTCCGGCGAGGGCATGGTGTGCGGGGACGCCGCCGCGTGGTCGGAGAGGGCGCCGTCGAGGTCGAAGGGGCGCGCGGTGGGGATCCTCACGGGGGCCCGGCGGTGGGCCCCGACGGAGGCGTCGAACACCACGACGTCCCCGAGGTGTTCGGCGAGCCAGCCGCTGCCGACCAGGGGGCCGGGTATCTCGGGTACGGGCATGCGGGGCCTCCGGAGGCGGCGTCGGAAACGGTCTGCGGCCCATCCTGACCCATCCGCACGCGGGGCGGGGGCGGGGGCGGGGTCCGCCGGGAGGAACGGACAGGCCGCCCGGGACACACGACGACGGAGTCCAGCGGGCCCGCCTCACAGCCGGTGCCGAAACCCCGCCCCACCCACTCCCCGCCCCGCCGGAACCCCGTCTCAGCCGCACGTGCCCGGCCGCGCGTACACCGCCACGCGGGCCCCGCGCACCGGTGTCACCGAGCAGCGCTCGAACGCCTCCGCCAGCGCCTCGCGCTTCGCGGCCTCCCCCGGGTACCCGTCCAGCGGCTGGTCCGGCGGGTCCAGCAGGGCGATCACCCTCGGGGAGGCCAGGACCGCCGCCCGGACGGCGTCCGGCGGCAGCTCCGTGCCCTGGAGGGTGCGGGAGGCGGCCGGGCTCCGGGACAGGGCCACGTCGCGGACGGACCCGTACGCCCCGGGCGACGACAGCAGCCACTCCCGCCGCCTCGACGGCATGAACAGCACCGCGTCCCCCGGCCGGGCCCGCTCCCGCACCGCCGCGGCGACGGCGAGGGCGTCGTCCTTGCGCGCCTCCGGGGTCCGGAGCCACACCGACCACACCGCGAGGGGCACCAGCAGCACTCCCACCAGCACCCACGGCAGCGGCAGCGGCCCCCGCGCGCCCGCGAGCACCGCGAGGCCCGCCAGGGCGTAGAGGACGTACCGGTCGACGTACAGGGGGTGCACCAGCGACACCGCCATCAGCACCCCGGGCGGGAGCAGCGCCAGCGGTACGGCCACCCGTACGGCCTCCCGGCTGGGAACCCCCCGGGCCAGCAGGGCCACCGCCGCCGCCAGCACCCCGTACGCCGCCCAGTCCTGCCACGACGGCCGCCCCAGCCACCCCAGCTGCGCCGACGCCTGCCCCGCGCTGACCAGCGCCAGCGGCAGCAGCCCGGCGAGGACGGCCCCGGCCGCCCACCGCCAGCCCCGCGCCCGCCACGCGGCGAACGCGTGTGCCGGCAGGGCCAGTACGGCGAACTCGTGGAGCCAGCAGCCCAGCAGGAGCACCACCGCGTAGGCCGCCCACCGCTCGCGCAGCATCAGGTACGTCGCCCAGGCGACGGCTGCCGCGACCAGCGCGTACGAGCGCCCTTCCTGCGCGTAGGCCTGCACCGGCGGCAGCACGGCGTACGCGGTGCCCGCGGTCAGCGCGGCCCGCTCGCCCGCCAGCCGGTGCCCCACCGCTGCCACCCCGGCGGCGGCGAGGGCCGTGCCGGCCACGGACGGCAGCCGCAGTGCCCACAGGCCCCCGTCCCACAGGCCGAAGACCCCGTGCATCAGCAGGTAGTAGAGGCCGTGCACCGCGTCGACCTGCCCGAGCAGTTCCCACAGCCCGCCGAGGGGGCGGTGCGCCACCTGCCAGGTGGTGGACTCGTCGCGCCACATGCTCCCGCCGCCCGCGCCGCGCGGCAGGCCCCACAGCCCGAGGAGCACGGCGGTCAGCGGGGGCAGCGCGCGCCAGGGGGTGATGCGGCGGATGGCGGCCTCCGGGTGCCTTCGGTTGCGGGAGCGGGGACTCCATCCGTTGATCTTCGCCGGGTACCCCTGGCTCCGGCCAGGGGGTGAAAGCGATCCGTGCCGGACGGGAAATGATCGCCGTGGACCCCCGCGTTACCTCGAGGCGGTGCCCGCAGTGTGGGCATACTGCCAAGGAGAACCGGCCCGCGCAGGCGACCTTCCACTGCCAGGCGGGCCGGGCCGGTCCGCCGCGAAGCCGGACCGGCATGGCGGAAAGTCCCCTCATTCACGAGGGGGAGGAGTCACACTCGGTGTTCGGTCGGAAGTAAGCAGTTCCTGCGGAGGTGGGTGTGCAAGCGATCCGAGCGGCCGGGGCCGCGGCGGTGGTGCTGCTGGGCGCGGTGCTGGTCCTGGCCGGCTGCGGCGGCGGTTCCGGCGGGCCCCGGGAGGCGACGGCGGCGCCGGCGCCCACGGCGACGGCAACCCCGTCCGCGTCCGCGACCCCACCCGCGCCCACACCCGGGGCGACCGCACCCGGCACGCCCTCTCCGGCGGCGACGGCAACCGAGACCGCCGCCCGGACCCTCGTCCGCGTGACCCGTAGCGGGGGCTTCGCCGGCCAGACCCGGACCGTCCTCGTCAAGGGCGACGGCTCCTGGACCCTCCTCGACGGCAAGGCCCGCGACATGCGCTCCGGGAAGCTGGAGCCGCCCCGGCTGGAGGTCCTGCGCACCGCGCTGCGGGAGGCGGACTTCGCGCACCTGCCCCGGGTGGCGACGGCGGATCCGCCGGTCTACGACGGGTTCACGTACGCCTTCGTGCACGGCGGTTTCGAGGTCGCCGCTGACCAGACGGAGCTGGCTCCGGGGCTCCGCAAGGTGCTGGACGCGCTGCCCGGATTCGACGCGACGGGATGAATCTCTGATTCCGGATGACCCCGGCTCCTGTCCGAACCCCGCATAGCCGCAGGCCGGTGCCTCCTCTACGCTGCACCCCATCACGCGGGATCTTCAGGGGCGGGACATGGAACAGACACACACCACCCACAGCGTCGCCGCGGCCACCCCAGGTGCCCAGCGGCGCGTGCTCGTGGTCGAGGACGACCGCACCATCGCCGACGCCATCGCGGCCCGGCTGCGGGCCGAGGGGTTCCAGGTACAGACGGCGTACGACGGGCCTGCCGCGGTCGCGGCCGCCGAGAGCTGGCAGCCCGAGCTGCTGGTGCTGGACGTCATGCTGCCCGGCTTCGACGGGCTGGAGGTCTGCCGCCGGGTCCAGGCGCAGCGGCCGGTCCCGGTGCTGATGCTCACGGCCCGGGACGACGAGACCGACATGCTGGTCGGTCTCGGGGTCGGGGCCGACGACTACATGACGAAGCCGTTCTCGATGCGCGAGCTGGCAGCCCGGGTCCACGTACTGCTGCGCCGGGTGGAGCGGGCCACGATGGCCGCGACGGCTCCGCGCGGGGCGACGCTGCGTCTGGGCGACCTGGAGATCGACCACGCGCAGCGCAGGGTGCGGGTGCAGGCGGAGGACGTGCACCTGACGCCGACCGAGTTCGACCTGCTGGTGTGCCTGGCGGGGACGCCGCGCGCGGTGCTCTCGCGGGAGCAGCTGCTGGCGGAGGTGTGGGACTGGGCCGACGCGTCGGGGACCCGTACGGTCGACAGCCACATCAAGGCCCTGCGGCGGAAGATCGGCGCGGACCGGATCCGTACCGTCCACGGCGTCGGGTACGCCCTGGAGACCCCGGCGCAGGCGTGAGCGGCCCGCCGCGCGGGCCGGGTCTGCGGCCCTACTCGCCGTTCTCGATCAAAACGAAGCTGGGCACGCTCGTCGTGGTCTCGGTGTTCATCACCACGGGGCTGCTGCTGGTGGCCCTGCGCACGGCCACGGAGCTGCGGTTCATCACGGTCTTCTCGGTGATCGCCTCGATGCTGATCACCCAGTTCGTGGCGCACGGTCTGACGGCGCCGCTGGACGAGATGACGACGGTGGCGCGGGCGATCTCCCACGGGGACTACACGCGCCGCGTGCGGGGTGCCGGGCGCCGCGACGAGCTGGGCGATCTGGCTTCGACGATCAACAGGATGGCCGACGATCTGGAGGCCGAGGACAGACACCGTCGAGAGCTGGTCGCGAACGTCTCGCACGAGCTCCGCACTCCGATCGCGGCGTTGCGGGCGGTGCTGGAGAACGTGGTGGACGGGGTCTCGGAGGCCGATCCGGAGACCATGCGGACCATGCTGAAGCAGGCCGAGCGGCTGGGCCGGCTGGTGGACACCCTGCTGGACCTGTCGCGGGTGGACAACGGGGTGGTGCCGCTGAAGGCGCGCCGCTTCGAGGTGTGGCCGTACCTGTCGGGGGTGCTGAAGGAGTCGGGGCTGGCGGCCGCGGGGCGGCCGGGGCTTTCTTCCGGTTCGGGTGGGCACACCCGTAATGACGTGCATCTTCACCTGGACGTGCATCCTCCGGAGCTGACCGCGTACGCGGATGCGGAGCGGCTGCACCAGGTGGTGGCGAACCTGATCGACAACGCGGTGAAGCACAGTCCCGCGCACGGCCGGGTCACGGTCCGCGCCCGGGCCGCAGAGGCGCCGGGGAGCCTGGCCCTGGAGGTCGTGGACGAGGGTCCGGGGATCCCGGAGGCGGAGCGGCACCGGGTTTTCGAGCGGTTCAACCGGGGTTCCGCGGGCGGCGGGGACTCGGCCGGCGACGGGGGCACCGGTCTGGGGCTGGCCATCGCCCGCTGGGCCGTGGGCCTGCACGGGGGCCACATCGGCGTGGCCGAATCGTCACGGGGTTGCCGAATCCTTGTCACCCTTCCGGGCAGCTCACAGGTGCCGTCTTGACGTAGGGTTCGAGTGGGAAGGACATGATCTCGGCCACACGTGCCCGGGGTCGTCAGGGGTGCGAGGCCTAGGGGGTCGCAACCTGGCTGCCCCCTACCCGAACCACGCTTGTTTCCCGCCATTCCGATGGGTGAAACCCGCCGTTCGGTGTGACCTGCACGACGGAAGTCCCGCCCGGCCTGCATCACACGCCCTGGGAGGCGTAGCCTTTATCCCCGCTGTCCATACCTTGTGAAGCGGAAGAGGGCGGTTGCCGCCGTGTCGCCACAGTCCCCCAGTAACCCGAGCACCACGACCGACGCAGCAGAGGCCGGGAAGAACCCCGCCTCAGGCTTCGGCGCGAATGAGTGGCTCGTCGACGAGATCTATCAGCAGTACCTCCAGGACCCGAATTCGGTCGACCGGGCCTGGTGGGACTTCTTCGCCGACTACAAGCCGGGGGGCGCTGCCGCTCCGGTGAAGGCCGATGAAGCCATCAAGACCCCGACGACGGACGGCGCCTCCGCACAGGCCGCCACCGCCACCGCCGGGGTCCCCCAGGCCGTCGACGCCGCCACGGGGGCGGCGTCCGCCGCGCCCGCCGCCGCGCCCACACCTGTGTCAGCTCCTGCCCCTGCTCCTGCCACCCCCTCTGGTGCCCCTGCTGTGACTGTCACCTCCCAGGCCCCGGCCGCCGCACCGGCCGCGCCCGCCCCTCAGGCTCCGGCCGCCACCACCCCGGCTCAGAAGGCCGCGCCCGCCACCGGGGCCCCCGCCGGCCCCGAGCTGGTGACGCTCCGCGGCCCCGCCGCCGCAGTGGCCAAGAACATGAACGCCTCGCTGGAAGTGCCGACGGCCACGTCCGTCCGCGCCGTCCCGGTGAAGCTGCTGTTCGACAACCGCATCGTCATCAACAACCACCTCAAGCGCGCCCGCGGTGGGAAGATCTCCTTCACCCACCTCATCGGCTACGCGATGGTGCAGGCCATCAAGGCCATGCCGTCCATGAACCACTCCTTCGCGGAGAAGGACGGCAAGCCGACCCTGGTCAAGCCGGAGCACGTGAACTTCGGCCTCGCGATCGACCTCGTGAAGCCCAACGGCGACCGTCAGCTCGTCGTCGCCGGCATCAAGAAGGCCGAGACCCTCAACTTCTTCGAGTTCTGGCAGGCCTACGAGGACATCGTGCGCCGCGCCCGCGTCGGCAAGCTGACGATGGACGACTTCACCGGCGTCACCGTCTCGCTGACCAACCCCGGCGGCCTGGGCACCGTCCACTCCGTGCCCCGCCTGATGCCCGGACAGTCGGTCATCATGGGCGTCGGCTCCATGGACTACCCCGCCGAGTTCCAGGGCACCTCGCAGGACACCCTGAACAAGCTGGGCATCTCCAAGGTCATGACCCTGACCTCGACCTACGACCACCGGGTCATCCAGGGCGCGGCCTCCGGCGAGTTCCTGCGCATCGTCGCGAACCTCCTCCTCGGCGAGGACAAGTTCTACGACGACGTCTTCGAGTCGCTGCGCATCCCGTACGAGCCGGTCCGCTGGAACCGCGACATCGACGCCTCGCACGACGACGACGTCACGAAGGCCGCCCGCGTCTTCGAGCTGATCCACTCCTACCGGGTCCGCGGCCACGTCATGGCCGACACCGACCCGCTGGAGTACAAGCAGCGCAAGCACCCCGACCTCGACATCACCGAGCACGGCCTCACCCTGTGGGACCTGGAGCGCGAGTTCGCGGTCGGCGGCTTCTCCGGCAAGTCGATGATGAAGCTCCGCGACATCCTCGGCGTGCTGCGCGACTCGTACTGCCGCACCACCGGCGTCGAGTTCATGCACATCCAGGACCCGAAGCAGCGCCGCTGGATCCAGGACCGCATCGAGCGCCCGCACACCAAGCCGGAGCGCGAGGAGCAGCTGCGCATCCTGCGCCGCCTGAACGCGGCGGAGGCCTTCGAGACCTTCCTGCAGACGAAGTACGTCGGCCAGAAGCGCTTCTCCCTGGAGGGCGGCGAGTCCGTCATCCCGCTGCTCGACGCCGTCATCGACTCGGCCGCCGAGGCCCGCCTCGAAGAGGTCGTCATCGGCATGGCCCACCGCGGCCGCCTGAACGTCCTGGCGAACATCGTCGGCAAGTCGTACGCGCAGATCTTCCGCGAGTTCGAGGGCAACCTCGACCCGAAGTCCATGCACGGCTCCGGCGACGTCAAGTACCACCTGGGCGCCGAGGGCACCTTCACCGGCCTGGACGGGGAGCAGATCAAGGTCTCGCTCGTCGCCAACCCCTCCCACCTGGAGGCGGTGGACCCGGTCCTGGAGGGCGTCGCCCGCGCCAAGCAGGACGTCATCAACAAGGGCGGCACGGACTTCACCGTCCTGCCGCTGGCCCTGCACGGCGACGCGGCGTTCGCCGGCCAGGGTGTGGTCGCCGAGACGCTGAACATGTCGCAGCTGCGCGGCTACCGCACCGGCGGCACCGTCCACGTCGTGATCAACAACCAGGTCGGCTTCACCGCCGCCCCTGAGTCCTCGCGTTCCTCGATGTACGCGACCGACGTGGCCCGCATGATCGAGGCGCCGATCTTCCACGTGAACGGTGACGACCCGGAGGCCGTGGTCCGCGTCGCGCGGCTCGCCTTCGAGTTCCGCCAGGCGTTCAACAAGGACGTGGTCATCGACCTCATCTGCTACCGCCGCCGCGGCCACAACGAGTCCGACAACCCGGCGTTCACGCAGCCGCTGATGTACGACCTGATCGACAAGAAGCGCTCGGTGCGCAAGCTGTACACCGAGTCCCTCATCGGTCGCGGTGACATCACCCTGGAAGAGGCCGAGCAGGCGCTCCAGGACTTCCAGGGCCAGCTGGAGAAGGTCTTCGCGGAGGTCCGCGAGGCCGCCGCGCAGCCCGCGGTCGCCGCGCCGGCCCCGGCCCCGCAGGCCGACTTCCCGGTCGCCGTGAACACGGCGATCTCCCAGGACGTCGTCAAGCGGATCGCCGAGTCCCAGGTCAACATCCCCGAGGGCGTCACCGTCCACCCGCGTCTGCTGCCGCAGCTGCAGCGCCGCGCGGCGATGATCGACGACGGCACCATCGACTGGGGCATGGGCGAGACCCTGGCCTTCGGTTCGCTGCTGATGGAGGGCACCCCGGTCCGGCTGTCCGGCCAGGACTCCCGCCGCGGCACGTTCGGCCAGCGCCACGCGGTCCTCATCGACCGGGAGACCGGCGAGGACTACACGCCGCTGCTGTACCTGTCGGACGACCAGGCCCGCTACAACGTCTACGACTCGCTGCTCTCCGAGTACGCGGCCATGGGCTTCGAGTACGGCTACTCGCTGGCCCGTCCGGACGCGCTGGTGCTGTGGGAGGCCCAGTTCGGTGACTTCGTCAACGGCGCGCAGACCGTCGTCGACGAGTTCATCTCCTCGGCCGAGCAGAAGTGGGGCCAGACCTCCGGCGTCACGCTGCTGCTCCCGCACGGCTACGAGGGCCAGGGCCCGGACCACTCGTCCGCCCGCCCGGAGCGCTTCCTGCAGATGTGCGCGCAGGACAACATGACGGTCGCGATGCCGACCCTGCCGTCGAACTACTTCCACCTGCTGCGCTGGCAGGTCCACAACCCGCACCACAAGCCGCTGGTCGTCTTCACCCCGAAGTCGATGCTGCGTCTGAAGGCCGCGGCGTCGAAGGCGGAGGAGTTCACGACCGGTTCGTTCCGTCCGGTCATCGGCGACACCGCGGTGGACCCGAACGCGGTCCGCAAGGTCGTCTTCTGCGCGGGCAAGGTCTACTACGACCTGGAGGCCGAGCGGGAGAAGCGCGGCATCACGGACACCGCGATCATCCGCATCGAGCGTCTGTACCCGCTGCCGGGTGCGGAGCTGCAGGCGGAGATCGCCAAGTTCCCGAACGCGGCGAAGTACATCTGGGCGCAGGAGGAGCCGGCGAACCAGGGTGCGTGGCCGTTCATCGCGCTGAACCTGATCGACCACCTCGACCTGGCGGTCGGCGCGGACATCCCGGCGGGCGAGCGCCTGCGGCGCGTCTCGCGTCCGCACGGTTCTTCGCCGGCGGTGGGTTCCGCCAAGCGTCACCAGGCGGAGCAGCAGCTGCTGATGAACGAGGTCTTCGAGGCGTAGTCGCTGACGCGACCCGCACGGAGAAGGAAGGCCCGGCCCCCAGGTGGGGGGCCGGGCCTTCCGGCTTTCCCTCCGCTGCCGGGGTTGTCGCCAGGGCTAGGGCTGGGGTTCGAAGTCCCAGTAGGGGCGGGTTTGCTGGCGGGCCGAGACGGTGTGGACGTGTTGGGGGCCGAGGGTGCGGGTGAGGGCCTTGAGGCCGGCGTCCTCGTGCTTCGAGGCCTCCGCGTCCTCGCGTACCGACCGCAGGTCCGCCGCCAGGGCGATCTGGGCGCTGAGGGCCATCGGGTGGTCGGGGCCCAGGACCCGTTCGGCTCCGCGCAGGGTCTCCCGGCTGAGGTCCAGCGCCGCTTCCAGGCGGCCGGTGATGTTGCGGTGGCCGGTGGCGTTGAGGGCGCAGCCCAGGGTCCAGGGGTGGTGGTCGCCGAGGGCGCCGCGCATGCCGACCAGGGCCTGTTCCGCGAGGTTCAGGGCTTCCGTGCGCTCGCCCTGGGCGCGCAGCACCAGGGCGAGGTTGCCGACGGTGCCGATGCTGTAGGGGTGGGCGAGGCCGAGCTGCGACTGGTAGCCGCGTACGACCTCCTCGGAGATCCGGCGGGCCTCCTCGATGTCCCCGTACTCGCGCAGGTAGGTGGCGTAGTCGGAGGCGACCATCAGGGTCCAGGGGAACTCTGCGCCGAAGACCCGGGTGGAGCGTTCCAGGACGCTGCGCAGCCGGGATCCGGCGCCGGGGATGTCGCCGGTGCGGCGCAGGCACTGGCCGAGGTTGTGTTCGGCGCGCAGGGTCTGCGGGTGGTTGGCGCCGAGGACCTGGACGTGGAGTTTGAGGCCCTGTTCCTGGCGGGCCAGGGCCTCGCGGTAGCGGCCCATCAGGCGCAGGCCCATGGCGCAGCCGATGCCGGAGGAGAGGGTGGCGATGTGCCGGACCCGCAGCACCCGCTCGCGGCGGCGCAGGGTGTCGAGGTCGGTGTCGTAGGCCTCCTGGTAGCGGCCGAGGAGGCGCAGGGCGACGGCCACGTTGTTCTGGGCGCCGAGGGTGGTGGAGTCGTCCTCGCCGAGGAGTTCGCGGTAGGTGGCGAAGGCGTGTTCCAGCAGTTCGCGGGCCTCGTCGAACTTGGCGGTGCTGAGCAGGACTCCGGCGTAGGTGCTGGTGGCGCGCAGGGTTTCCAGGTCGCGGTCCCCGCGTTCGGCGAGGAGCCGGTCGGCGACGGAGCGGGCGAGGGTCTCGGCCTGCCGGAAGTGGCCGAGCATGCGCAGGGCGCCGCCGTAGTGGTAGCTGAGCTCGCGGACCTGGTCGTGGTCGTCGCCGAGCATGGCCCGCCAGACGCCGTCGGTCTGTTCGGACAGCCGCAGGCAGGTGCGGTACTCGCCGGCGAGGATCAGGTAGCGCAGGCAGTGCAGCAGGAAGTTCTGGATGCGGGGGTTGCTGCTGGTGAGGACCCCGGCGTGGTCCAGGTGCGGGATGAGTTCGGCGTAGCGGGGCCACAGCCGGGAGTCGGTGGGTCGGCCGGGGTCGGCGGCGGCGAGGACCTGGCGGACGGCCCGTGAGAGCCGGTCGGACTCGTCTTCGGCGAGGTTCTCGCGGACGATGTTGTGGACCATGCGGTGGAGCTGGACGGTCTCCAGGCCGCCGCCCTCCTCGACGGAGAGGTCGGAGTACTCCAGGCGGACCACGGAGAACTGGACGAGCTTGTTGAGGGCCGCGTTCCAGCGGATCTGGTCGTTGAGGATCCCGGCGAGGTGTTCGGGGACGCCGTCGGCGGGGAATTCGCGCAGCAGGCGCAGCGGGACCCGGCCGGGGGCGAAGAAGACGAACAGCCGCAGCAGGGCGAGGGCGTCGGGGAAGTTCTCCCGGACGTTGTTGAGGAGTATCGCCAGCGCGGTCGGGAAGGGCAGCGGGTAGTCGTCGGAGAGGGTGACGGCCTCGTGGGAATCGAGGCGGTGCTGGAGCAGGGTGAGGTACTCGCCGACGCCGAGCGGGGAGTCGGCGAGCCAGCCGGCGGTCTGGTCGAGGGCGAGCGGGTAGTCCTCCAGGGCATCGGCGAGCTGGTCGGCCTCGTCGCCGGTGAGCCGGCGGGCCCGGCGGCGGATGAAGGTGACGGACTCGGGGCGGGCGTAGAGGGGGACCTCGACGAGGCTGGTGTGCCGGGCGGCCCATTCGCGGTTGCGGGAGGTGATGATGACGTCGCCGGCGCCGGAGGGCAGCAGGTCGGTGAGGTCGTCGGGGTTGTCGCAGCCGTCGAAGACCATCAGCCAGCGGTGGTACGGGGACCCGCGCCGCAGTGCCTCCAGTACGGCCCGGATCTGCTCGCCGTAGCTGCCGGCGCCGCGCGGCAGGCCGAGGGCGGGGGCCAGGTCGGCGAGGCGTTCGCGCAGGGTGGGCCGGTCCTCGGCGGGCACCCACCACACCACGTCGTACTCGGAGGCGAAGCGGTAGGCGTACTCGGTGGCGACCTGTGTCTTGCCGACGCCGGAGAGGCCGAGCAGGGTGACGGTGGAGGCTCCGGGCGGTGACTCGGTGAGGGCGGCGCGGAGCCGGCCGATGACGTCGTTGCGGCCGGTGAAGCGGGGGTTGCGGCGCGGGACGCGGCCCCAGACCTCGGGCGGGTCGTTGGGGAAGCGGGGGCCGCGGCGGCCGCTCTCGGTGCCGATGCGGTCGGTGGGCAGCTCCAGCCGGCGCAGCACGCGGAATTCGGCCTCGTAGGCGTCCAGGCCCCACAGGTCGGTCTTCTCCAGGGCGGCGACGGCGCTGGGCAGTGGGGCGTCGGTGAGGCAGACGGCGGCGAACCGGTCGGGGTGGGAGGCGGTGACGGTGCGCAGGGCGGTGTTCCACTCCTCGTCGGTGTGGGTGCCGGCCGAGAAGTAGCGCTCGCTGAGGACGACGAGGATCCTGCCGCCCGCCCGGGCCAGGTCGTCGAGGGCCTCGGTGAGCCCGCCGGGGCTGCTCTGCGGGTCCCAGCGCTGGAGGACGACGCGGTGTCCGTGTTCCTCCAGCCGGTGGGCGATCCACACCGCCCAGGGGCGGTTGAAGCCCGCGAAGCTGATGACGAAGCGCTGCGCGGGGGCGGCTCCGTCGCGGTCGTGACGCATGGCGGTACCGGGCATGCGGCCGTCTCCCTGGGGTCCGTGCGGTGGACGGGGTGCGGGGCGGTGCGGAGGGGCTGGCTTGAAAGGTACCGCAGCGGACGGGGCGTCATACCCGTACGAACGGGGCGAGTTCGGGGTGTGCCTCGCACCAGGCGCGGCGTTCGCGTTCCAGGGTGCGGCGGGCTGCGGCGTGCTGGTCGCCGGGCGGCGGGGTGGCGTCCATGGCCCGCTCGGCGGCGGCCATGCCGTCGACGAACTCCCGTCCGGTGACGGTCAGTGCGGGGTGCGCGCGCAGGGCGGGCAGGACGGCGGCGACCTGGGCGCGGATCCGGGCGTGCTGGGCCCAGGCGCCGCGGGCCCCGTAGAGGGCGGCGTGCTGCCAGTACCCGGCGAGGGCGAGGTGGGCGTAGGTCCCGTGCAGCAGCCCCTCCAGCGGGCGCGGGTCGGCGCGCCAGGGGGCCCAGTGGCGGGGGGTGCGGTCGGCGGTGTGCAGGGTGAGGACGTCGGCGAGGGCGGCGAGTTTGCCGTGCTGCACCTCGTGGACCAGGGTCGCGGCGAGGGCGGGCGGGGCCTGCGCGCGGGCCAGGACGGAGCCCGCGGCGGCGGGCAGGGTGGCGCCGCTGGAGCGGGAGCCGCCGGCCAGCGGGACCACGGAGCGCAGCAGCAGGCCGATCTCCTCGGCGCGCGCGGAGTCGTAGCGGCCCAGCAGGGTGTGCGCGCCGGACCACTGGATGTCCCAGCGCTTGTGCCCCTTGGGGGTGAGGCGGCGGGCCGGGCGGACGGCGGCCGGGCCGGTGGCGGGGCCGGCGGGCGGGACCCGGTAGGGGTCGAGGTCGTCGAGGGAGGTGCGGGCGGCGCCGGGCAGGGCGTGCAGCGGGAGGACGTCGGCGGTGTCCCAGGAGCGTTCGGTCAGGGCGAGCCGGCCGGGGCCGTGGGGGCGGATCAGGCCGAGGGTGGGCAGGACGAGGCGGCCGTTGACGGGGCGCAGGGTGGCCTTGAAGCCGATTCCGGCGCGCAGCGCGGCGGCGACGGCGAGCGCCCCGAGGTGGCCGAGGTCGGGCGGGGGTCCCTGCGGGGCGTGCAGGCGGCGCAGGGTCTCCTCGGCCCAGACGCCGGTGGCGGGGTAGTGCAGTACGTCGTGCACGGCCGCGGGGTCCTGGCGTTCGGCTTCCTCCAGCAGCGCCCAGTGCTCGGCGGTCTCGGCGCCAGGTGCGGCGTCCAGTACGGCGCGCAGCAGGAGCAGCCGCTTGGAGCGGCGTACGTCGTGCACGAGGCGGGTGCCCTCGTCGGAGGGTTCGGTGGAGGCGAGGGCGCGCAGGGTGTGGGAGCTGACGGCGAACCGGGCGAGGTCCTGCCCCGGTGTCCCGGGCGTGGCGGGGGCTGCGGGTGCCCCGGCGCCGGTCCGCTGGGCGGGGAGGCCGGTGTCGGTGCCGTGGGTCATGAGGCGGCCCGCCCGGCGGTGGTGGCGGCCTCGTGCAGGGCGCGGGCGATGTGCCGGATGACGGCCTGGAGGTCGGCGCAGTACACGGACGGCTGTCGGAAGCCGTCCCCGGCCCGGTAGCGGTGCGGGTAGTGCCCGCCGCCGCACACTTCGACGAGTTCGCAGGCGCGGCAGCCGTCGGCGAGGGCGTCCCGGCCGAGCTGGCGGGCGGCGAAGCCGGGGTGGTCGAGCAGGTCGTCGAAGCTGTGGTGCTCCAGGGTCATGCCGGTCGCGGCGGCCCCCTCGTAGGCGGACTTCAGCGAATCGGCCTGTTCGATGCTGCCGTCGGTCTCGACGACGGCGGTGGTGACGGGCGCCAGGCCCAGGGTCTCGGTGGCGGCGGGCAGGCCGAGCAGCAGCGCGATGACCTCCTCGAAGATCCGGATCCTGGTGCGCCGCGCCCCGTCGTGCCACCAGCGTTCGAAGACGGCGAGGAGCCAGTCGCCGTACGGGGTCCCGTGCCCGGTCCGGCCGGGCGGCGGGGTGCTCCAGTTGGCCAGGGGCAGCAGCAGGCCGACGCTGGGCGGGGCGAAGGCGAGCAGGGACTCGTACGTCTCCACCGGGTCCTGGGCGATGTCCACCACGCACAGCACCCCGGCGTAGCTCTCGGGGTGGCGGGCGAGCAGCCGCAGCCCGCGCGCGGCGGCGGCGAAGCCGGGCCGGCCCGTGTGGTCGACGCGGCGCCGGTTGTGGGCGGGCAGGCCGCCGTCGAGGCTGACGCCGACCCGGATCCCGGCGGCGGCCAGGGCGGCGATCCGGCCGGCGGTGAGCAGGGTGCCGTTGGTCTGCACGGCGGCGGTGACGCGGGTGCGGGGCGCGTGCCGGGCCACGGCGGCCCGTACCGCCTCCACGGGGGCGGTGAGCGCGGCGGGCGCGGCGAGGAGGGGTTCGCCGCCGTGCAGGACGAGGTCCACGCGGGGCAGTTCGTGGGCGGCGGCGTGCTCGGCGATCCGCTCGGCGGCGCGCAGGGCGGTGGCGGGGGCCATGGTGGCGGGGCGGGTGCGCCAGCTGTGGTCGGCCATCTCGTACACGTAGCAGTAGGTGCAGGCGAGGTTGCAGCGGCTGTGCGTCTTGAGGACGAACTGCCGGATCGGCTGGGGGCGGTGGCCCGCGGCACGCAGGCCGGGGACGTCGAGCCGGGCGTACGGCCAGCGGGCGTGGCGGGCGTGACCTGCGAGGGTCCGGTGCGCGGGCAGCACGGGACCGCTCGTGATCGCTTGGCTCATCGCCTGTACCTCTCCCCTGCGGACGGTCCATCCCTGCCCTCCGCGGGGGCCCGGCTAACGGCGGAAAGTGGTCAACTCCGGCGCGGGGCGGCGGCCGTCAGGCGACGCCGGAGTCGAACGCGTTGAGGATTTCGGCCGGGTGCGTGACCCGGTCGACCAGGCCGTCGATGACCTCGGCGAGCACGGGGTGGTCGATCCCGCGCAGCGCTGCCAGGTCGATTCCGGTGAGGTCCGGGAGCCCGGGCCGCGGCCCGGGGCACGGGCGGGCCGGTGGTGGTGCTGCCGCTTCCTGACGTCCGGTCACCATGGGCTGCCCGTCCCCTTGTCGTGTGTGGTCCACTGCCCTTTCCCTGCGCCCGGCGGGGGGAAACGGCTCAGGTGCCCGCCTCCAGGGCCCGTACGCGGGCCCGGACGGCCCGGGCCCGTTCGCCGTCGGGGTCGCCCAGGCGCTGCCAGAGCTCCAGGGCGGCCCGGTAGGCGTCCAGGGCGGCGCGGGGGCGGGCGAGGCGTTCCAGGACCTCCCCGCGCAGTTCCTGGACCCGGGCGGCGAGCGGCAGCGCCGGGTCGGCCCCCTCGTCCCGGTCGGCCTCCAGGGCGGCGCGCCAGGCCCGCCGGTAGGAGTCCGCCGCGCGGTCGAGGCGGTCGGCGGTGCGGGTGTGGGCGTGGATCTCCTGCTGCACGTCGCCGTGCTCCCGCCAGGCGCGGGCCCGCTCCAGCGGGCCGTGGCCCTGCCGCACGGCCAGCTCCAGCAGGTACTCGGCCTCCCTCAGGTCGACCAGGTCCCCTTCGTAGGCGTGCCGCAGCCGCAGCCCGGCGGCCAGCCGCAGCAGCCGGTACGCCGCCCCGGGGTCGGACTGGGGCACGGCCGCGCGGCTCTCGCGCAGCACCCGTACGGCGGTGGACGCGAAGCGCCGCCCGTCGGCGGCCCGGGCCCGCTCCAGGAGTACGTCGCCCCACTCGGGCAGCAGCTCCCCGAAGGCCTCGCCGTCCCGGGGGATGAGCCGCCGGGCCCGGCCGTACGCCTCGGCCGCCTCCTCCAGGGCCGCCGGGTCCGCGTCGCGCGCGTACCGGGCCCGGTGCACGCGGGCCAGGCACAGCAGGGCGGCCAGCCGCAGTCCGGAATCCCCGGCCGCCTCCTCCAGGGCCGGCGCCAGCCGTGCGGCCGCCTCCTCCAGCCGGGCGGGCAGGTACCGCAGCGCCCCGCCCAGCTCGACCCGCACCCGCGCGGCGAGTCCGGGGTCGGGGGCGGGGCCGGCGGCGGGGTCCGGGGCGTCCGGGGCGGCGGCGTCGGGGGCCGGGGGCGGGGCGAGGAGGGTCGTCAGGGCCGTGGTCAGGGTGGCCGCCGCCGCCTCCGCCAGGGCGGTGCGTTCCGCCGGGTCCGGGGTGCGCGGGAGGAGGGCCACCAGGACGCGGCCCAGCGTCAGGAGGAGTTCGGGGTCCGCCGCCCCCGCGCCGGAGGCGATCGGCTCCAGGGCGGCCCGTGCCTCGTGCAGCGGCCCCGCGTCGTCGCGCAGCGCGCTCAGCCGGAGCAGGGTCCGGGCCCGCAGTACGGCGCAGTCCCGGTGCAGGGCGGGGTCGGCGGCCGCGGCGGCGAACTCCCGGTCGGCGGCGGCCAGCAGCTCCGGCGCCGCGCCGGCCGCCACCGCCCGCTCGTACAGCACCCGGCCCAGCGCCGCCCGGCCGGCGGCGGTGTGCAGCCCGGTGACGGCCCGCTCGGCCTCGTCGAGGAGTTCGGGGTCCCGCTGGACGGCCCACAGCCGCAGCAGTACCCCGGCGAGTTCGGTCTCGGCCTCCTCCGGGGGGTCGTCCGGGCCGGGCGGGGCGGCCACGGCCCGGCGCAGCAGCGCGGCGGACTCGTACAGGGGCCGTGCGTCGGCGTCGGACGTCCCCGCGGCGAGCCGCTCCCGGGCGGCGCGGACCGCCCAGCCGCGGCCGGGCGGCGGGTCGGCGACGGGGACCGGGACCGGCGGGGCGGGGGGTGCCGGGGCCTCCTCGGGCGGGCCCGGCAGGTAGCGGCGCACGACCTTCGCGGAGACCTGCGCGAAGGCTTGCGGGAGCTGCCCCGGCGGCACCCGGCCGCCGTCCCATCCGGCGTCCGGGCCGGGCGCCGGCGCGGTGTCCGGCTCGGCCGCGGGCTCCCCGGTGAGCTGCGCGACGGCCAGCGCGGGGAAGTTGCGCACGCCGCGGCCGAAGTGGGCCAGTACGTACTCGGAGCAGTGCTTGAGCACCAGCGCGGCCTCGTCCCGCCCCAGCGGCCCGAGCAGCACCTCCTGCACGCCGGGTACGAACTCGTACCACTGTCCGGCCGGTTCCCCGCTGCGCCGCAGCAGTCCGCTGAGCAGGACCTCGGCCAGGTCGGAGGGTTCCGAGTCGGGCAGCATCGTGCGCTGGACCAGCCGCATCACGGGCAGGGTCAGCGGCGCCGCCGCCAGGTAGACGGCGAGCCGGACGGCGCCGGGCGCGGCGGAGGAGCGGAACCGGCGCACGAGTTCGCGCGGCGGCCGGGCGGTGGGCGGCAGCGGTACGGGGGCGGCGGGGTGGCGGGCGAGGACGCGGCCCACCTCGGCGGGGACGGGCCCGGTGCCGAGTCCGGCGACGAGCCGGGCCCACGCCCCGAGGGCGATGGCGTTCGGCGGCAGCACGGGCACGGTGAGCCCTCCGGTGGGCCGCCCGGGCCGGGGCGGCCGTTCCGGCCGGAACCGCAGCCCCGGCCCGCCGCCCGCTCCCCCGCCCCCGCCGGCCCGTTCCAGCACCCCGCGCTCGGTCGGCAGCCAGCTGCGGCTCCACAGCCGCTGCGGCAGGGGCTGTACGACGGCGCAGGGCGCGCACTCGGCCCAGCGGTGCAGCAGCCGCTGTGCCTCGCCCTCCCGCCACAGCGGCCCGGCGCAGTCGGAGACCACGATGGTCAGGGCCCGCCCGGTGGGGTCGCGCAGCTGGTCGCCGGTGCGCAGTCCCGGGCCGGGTGCGGGGCCGCGGCCGACGGCGGCGGTGCCGTCCGGGAGCCGGTGCAGGTGGTGGGCCTGGACGTCCCGGAAGGCGCCGAGGCGCTCGCACACGGACCGGAGTTCCTCGAACATCTCCCGCCAGACCGCCATGGAGGGCGAGGCGTCCATGACGAGCCGTACGGTCGCCTCGCGCCGGCTCTCCGGCCGGAACACCGGGATGACCAGTCCGAGGGCGCGGGCGCTGGCCTCGGCGGTGGCGGTCTCGTCGAGGACGGTACGGGTGGGGCGGCCGGGGGGCCGGTGCCGCTGGAGGGCGCGCAGGGCCCGCTGGATCTCCAGGATCCGGGGCAGCGCCGCCGCCCCGGGCACGCGTACGGGCACCCCGCCCGCGACGGGGATCTCGGCGGCCGCCCCGGTGTCGGGGGCCTGGGGGTCCCCGGCGGGGTAGAGGCTGACCGGGTCCTCGGGGTCCGGTTCCTCCGGCGCCGGCTCCGGGGGCGGCTCGGCGGTGCTCCCGGGCCCGGGCGGGCCGGCCGGTTCTGCGGGCGTGGCGGAGCCGGGCTCCGGGACGGCTCCGGCGGGCCGGGCCGCCGTGCCGCCGGCCCGCGCGGCCAGCCAGAGCGCGTCGGCCAGCTCCTCGGCGGACGGGTCGAGCCCGGCGGCGCGCAGCAGCCCGGCGAGGGCGCGGATGTCCGCGGCCGCGGCCCCGTCGGGGTGGGCGGGTTCCTGGGGCACCGCGGCTCACCTCGGGCGGTCGAGGCGCTGGATGAGCAGGTCGGCGAGGTCGTCCCGGCTCGGCGGGGCGGCGTAGTGGGTGAGGTAGATGGCGTTGAGCAGCTGGTCGGCGGCGACCAGTTCGGAGCGGGAGCGGGTGAGGAACTCCCGGATCAGGTCGGCGCCGAGCTGGGCGGCCTCCTCGCCCAGGTGGGCGCGGACCATGGTGGCGAGGCGTTTCTCGCCGGGCTGGCCGAGCTTGAGCTGGATGCAGCGGCGCAGCAGTGCGGCGGGGAAGTCCCGTTCGCCGTTGCTGGTGAGGATGATGAAGGGGAAGGCGCGGCAGCGGACGCGGCCGTCGCGGACGGTGACCTTGGCCCCGTCGTCGGTGAGCACCTGCACCTCGGGTTCGGAGTCGGCGACGCGTTCGAGTTCGGGGAGGGTGAACTCGCCTTCCTCCAGGACGTTCAGCAGGTCGTTGGGCAGGTCGATGTCGCTCTTGTCGAGCTCGTCGACGAGCAGTACCCGGGGGCGTTCGGTGGGCAGCAGCGCGGTGCCGAGGGGGCCGAGCCGGATGTACCTGCCGATGCCGGGTGCGCCGGCCGGCCCCGCTCCGCCCGCTCCGCCCGCTCCGGCGGCGATCTGTACGTCCTGGAGCCGGGCGAGGGCGTCGTAGCGGTAGAGGCCCTCCTGGAGCACGGTCCGCGACACGACGGGCCAGCGCAGCACCCGGCCGAGCTTCAGCTCGTGGGCGACGGCGTGCGCGAGGGTGGACTTGCCGGTGCCGGGGTAGCCGGTCACCAGGAGGGGCCGGCGCAGGTAGAGGGCGGCGTTGACGGCCTCCAGCTCCTCCGGCTCGGGCCGGTGCAGCTCGGCGGCCTGCCGGTGGGCGCCGAGGCGGCGGGCCACGTTCCCGTCGGCGGCCGCGGCGGGCCCGCCCGGTTCGACGGCGGGGCCGCCGTCGAAGTCCCGCCAGGGCGGCGGTTCGGGCAGGGCCTCGATCCCGTCGTGGGGTTCGCCCACGCCCCGGTAGATGAGCCATTCCTCGTTCACGCCCGCTCCCTCCCGCAGGTCCCGCACCCGTACCCCGCTCCGGTTCCCCCGGCCGTCGCCGCCCGCCGGGCCGTCGAGGGGGGCCGCCTCACAGGTCCCCCCGCAGCGGCTCGTCCTCGGGCAGCGCCCGTGCCGGGTCGTCCCATACGAGGGCCAGCCCGGCCGCCCAGTAGGCGTCGGGGTCCGCCCCGTACGCCCGTTGCCGCAGGGCCTGGAGGCGCTGCGGCAGCACCGCGCCCCGGCCCGCCTCGGCCAGTTCCTCCCGCAGCCCCCGGTGGAAGGGGGCGCAGGACGCCCCCGGGTCGGCCGGGGGCCTGCGGCACACCACCACCCCGTAGCCGGCCTCGCGTACGGAGTGCAGCGCGCCCAGGGTCGGTTCGGCGGCCGCCGCACGGCAGAGCACCGGGACGGTGTTGTCGAGCAGCCCCGCCAGCCAGCCCGGCGAGGGGCTGCGGGGCCGGCCGCGCAGGCAGTCGGCCCGCTGGTCCAGCAGCGGGCCCGCCTGTACCCGAGCCCACCGCCCGGCCGAGACGGCCCCGCCGCCGAAGCGGAACACCACGGGCCGCTGCACTCCGACCGGTGTCCCGCCCGACACGGTCCACTCGTCGACCGCGAGCCCGAACAGCTCGGGGGCGACGGCGACCTCGAGGAGCGCGGCCGCCTCGTGCGTGTCGCACCGCCGGAACCCTTCGGCGAGCGGGGCTCGCAGTGCCTCCGGCAGGGCCGCCAGGGTGGCGCGTACGCCGGCGGCGACGGGGGTGACCCGGTCGGGGCGGGACGGGCCGGCCAGGACGGACACCCGCCAGTCGTAGACGTCCTCCCAGCCGTGCGCCCAGGCCTCCAGCAGTACCGAGGGCCCCGGCGGCAGCCCGGCGTGGCGCCGGGCGGGGCCGTGCGCCTGCCGGCCGGCGGCGGCGCGTCGGCGCCGTTCCCGCTCGGCGAGGCCGCGCTCGTGCCGCTCGCCCAGTTCCCGGCGCAGGGGGCGCCAGAGCCGCTCGGCGGTGGCCCGTACCCAGTCCCACAGTTCCTCGTCCGCGCCCGGGGCGGGCGGCTCGCGGTAGTCGGCGACGCTCACGCCGGTCGCGTACCGGAGCATGGCGGCGGCCTCGCCGCCCGCGCCGGGCGGGTCGTGCAGCAGACCGAGGCCGTCGCGCCAGGTGAGCGGGGCGGGCAGGGTGGTGTCGGGCTCCTCGCCCCTCGCCTGCTCGGCGAGTTCGCGTACGGCCTCCGACGAACCGGGCGGCGGCAGTTCCGCGAGCAGTCCGCACAGGGTGGTGCGCTCGCCGGGGGTGAGGCGGCCGCGGCCGCCGTAGGGGTCGCCGTCGCCGGCGGGCAGTTCGTCGTGCACGTCGGTCCAGGTCCTGCGGCTGTCGAGGTCGCTCAGGTGCCGGTCGTAGTGGTACAGGTCGTGGGCCTGCATGACCCTGCGGTAGAGGCCGGTCTGGCCGGTGGCCGCCATGGGCAGGGTCCGCAGCTGGGCCACGGACACGGCGAGGCCGCCGCCGGCTCCGTTGCGGCGGGCCTTGACCACTCCGACGACCTCTCCGCGCGCGAGGTCGACCACGGGCCCGCCGGACATGCCGGCTTCGATCTCGTCGTCGTCGCCGAGGCGGATCGCGGCTCCGCCCGCGGCGATGCCGCGCAGCCGGGTGGTGCGGCCGGTGATCTCGCGGTAGCCGAGTTCCTCGGTGCAGCCGAAGTAGGCGGCTTCGTCGAGGCGGGGTCTGGCCCGGTCGGTGAGCCAGACGCAGGCGTGGGTGACGGGGGCGAGGACGCGGACGAGCGCCAGGTCGGGCAGGTCCCACAGGGCACGCCGGCCGGGCCGCCGCTCGTCGAGCCGTTCGGGCAGTACGCATTCCACGCGCCCGGTGACGGTCCCGGTGGCGCCGTCGCCACCAAAGCCCCCGGAGCCGCCGGAGAAGAAGGTGATGCCGACCTCACGCCCGGCCAGCCGCACGGCAGCACCCCCTTCGCCGACCACGTGCGCGCACGTCAGGACCCAGCCCGGGGCGATGAAGAACCCGCTCCCCCACGTCGGCCCCGTCCCAGGGCTCTCATACCCGTCCGGGGGCGCGTGGACGCGTACGGTGGCGGCCCGGACGAGGGGCTCCAGGAGCTCGAAGGCGCGCGCGGATCCGGCCGTGCGCCCGTCCGGCATCTCTGGTCCCCCGTCCCCCGCTCGCCCCGTGAAGGGCGTCCAAGGTAGCGCCGGGTGACCGGCGGACGGGAGGGTCTCGGAGGTAAGCGGATTATCCTGGCGGGAAACACCCCCATCACCACCACACGGCACGGAGCCCGACTTGTACTTCACCGATCGCGGCATCGAGGAGCTGGAGAAGCGGCGCGGCGAGGAGGAGGTCACCTTCGAGTGGCTCGCCGAGCAGCTCCGCACCTTCGTCGACCTGAACCCGGACTTCGAGGTCCCGGTGGAACGCCTGGCGACCTGGCTGGCCCGGCTGGACGACGAGGACGAGGACGACGAGTAAGTCCGAGCAGCGCGTACGCACGACTGAGGGGCCCGACCGCGTGCGGTCGGGCCCCTCAGTCGTGTGCCGCTGGGGAGGGCCTGGATCAGGCGGCCTTGGTCTCCCAGAAGATGCGGTCGATCTCGGCGATGAGCTCGAGGGCCTTGGCGCCGGTCGCCGGGTCGTTCGACGCCTTGGCGGCCGAGAGGGCCTTCAGGGTGTCGTTGACCAGGGTGTGGAGCTGCGGGTACTTCTCGAAGTGCGGGGGCTTGAAGTAGTCGCTCCACAGCACCGAGACGTGGTGCTTCGCGAGCTCGGCGCGCTGCTCCTTGATGGTGATGGCGCGCGCGCGGAAGTCCGCGTCCTCGTTGGCCTGGTACTTCTCCTGGACGGCCTTGACGGACTCGGCCTCGATGCGGGCCTGGGCCGGGTCGTACACGCCGCAGGGCAGGTCGCAGTGGGCGGAGACCTTCACCTTGGGGGCGAAGAAGCGGGAAAGCATTGGAGTGGGTCCTCCTCGTGATCGTCTTCTCAAGGGTGGAGATTACTCGCTGAGAATCCGGAAATCGCGGGCGCCCCCATGGGCTTAGGACAAAAGTCCAGCCCCGGCCGAGCGGGGGTGAGCGAACGTACGGGGCCGTACGGCAGCATGCGGGGAGCGATGAGGAGGCCGGAGATGGTGCGGAGCAGGCAGGCGCGGGTGCGCGTCGGGATCACCGAGGTGACGGGGCCGTCGATGGTGCCGACGCTGGTGCACGGGGACCGGCTGGCGGTCCGGTACGGGGCGCTGGTCCGGCCGGGTGACGTGGTGGTGTTCCGGCATCCGCTCCAGCAGGACCTGCTGGTGGTGAAGCGGGCGGCGGAGCGCCGGCCGGGCGGCTGGTGGATGCTCGGGGACAACCCGTTCAACGAGACCGGGGACAGCACCGACTACGGCGCGGTCCCCGAGGAGCTGGTGCTGGCGGTGGCCTTCCTGCGGCTGCGGCCGCGCCCGGCGGGTCAGCGTTCGCTGAGGGCGCGGCTGTCCTGGGCGCTGTCGGCGGTGCGGCCGCTGCGTGCGGACGCCTCGGCCTCCAGCCGCTTGCGGGCGCGGTAGGCGGCGACGTTGGCGCGGGTGGCGCAGCGGTCGGAGCAGTAGCGCCGGGAGCGGTTGGTGGAGGTGTCGAGGTAGGCGTTGCGGCAGGGCGGCGCCTGGCACAGGCCCAGGCGGTCGGGGCCGTGCTCGGTGAGGGCGAAGGCGAGTCCCATGGCGGCCATGGCGGCGTAGCCGGCGGAGGCGTTGGAGGGGTGCTCGGCGAGGTGGATGTGCCAGTCCGGGCGGCCGTCCTCGCGGATGGTGTCGTGGCCGGTGACCTGGGGGCTGACGGGGAACTCCATGAGGAGGGAGTTGAGGAGGTCGACGGCGAGGGCGTGGTCGCCGCCGTCGGCGGCCTCGAAGACGGCGCGCAGCCGGCCGCGGACGTTGCGGAAGCGGGTGACGTCGGTGTCGGTGACCCGGCGGGCCATCTGCACGCTGGCGCCGAAGAGGGCGCGGACGTCGTCCACGGAGGTGAGGGCGTCTTTGTTGCGGGCCGGCTCCTCGGTGTTGACCAGGCGCACGGCGAAGTCCGAGTAATGGGCCAGTTCCACTTGTAGTCCTTACGGCTGCGGATTAGTGTCTACGGCAGCCGGGTAACGGCTGCCTTGGCTTCGAGGGTATTACGTGTGGAGGGGTTCGGGATGGCGGACGCCGTGACTGGCTCGTTCGGTACGGACTGGCGGGCCTGGCAGGAGAGCTGGGACCGCCAGCAGGAGTGGTACATGCCCGACCGCGAGGAGCGGTTCCGGGTGATGCTGGACATGGTCGAGGCCTTCGTGGGCCCCTCGCCCCGGGTGCTGGACCTCGCGTGCGGTACGGGAAGTATCACGGACCGGCTGCTGCGGCGGTTCCCGGAGGCGACGAGTACGGGGCTGGATCTCGACCCCGCGCTGCTGACGATCGCCCGGGGCCACTTCGCCGGGGACGACCGGGTCACCTTCGTCACCGCCGACCTCAAGGACCCCGGCTGGCGCGCGGCGCTCCCGTACGACTCGTACGACGCCGTGCTGACCGCGACCGCCCTGCACTGGCTCCCGAGCACCGAGCTGGCCGTCCTGTACGGGCGGATCGCCCCGCTGGTGCGCCCCGGCGGGGTCTTCATGAACGCCGACCGCATGCCCGACCCCGCCAGCCCGCGGATCGGCGCCGCCGAACGCGCCCACCGGCACGCCGGGATGGACCGGGCGCGGGCGGCGGGGGTCCTGGACTGGCGGGAGTGGTGGGCGCTCGCGGCCGCCGACCCGGTGCTCGCCGGGCCCGTGAAGGCCCGGTTCGAGATCTACGGGGAGCACGCCGACGGCGACACCCCCGACGAGGACTGGCACGCCCGCACCCTGCGCGAGGCCGGTTTCGCCGAGGCCCGCCCGGTCTGGCGCTCCCCCTCGGACGCCCTGGTCCTAGGTCTGCGGTAGGAACTTCGCGCACACGCCGCAGGGGCGGTACGGGAACCCGTACCGCCCCTGCGCCGGCGCACCGCGCTCAGAGCGCCTCGACGCTCAGAGCACCTTGGACAGGAACGCCTTCGTCCGGTCGTGCTGCGGGTTGCCCAGCACGTCGCGCGGGTTGCCGGACTCGACCACGACGCCGCCGTCCATGAAGACGAGGTTGTCGCCGACCTCGCGGGCGAAGCCCATCTCGTGGGTCACCACGATCATGGTCATGCCCGACTCGGCCAGGTCACGCATGACGTCGAGGACGTCGCCGACCAGCTCCGGGTCCAGGGCCGAGGTGGGCTCGTCGAAGAGCATCAGCTTCGGCTCCATGGCCAGCGCGCGGGCGATCGCCACGCGCTGCTGCTGGCCGCCGGAGAGCTGGGTCGGGTAGTTCCCGCCCTTGGTGCCGAGGCCGACGCGGTCCAGGAGCTTGATCGCGCGCTCGCGGGCCACGGCCTTGCTCTCGCCCTTGACCATGACCGGGGCTTCCATGACGTTCTCTATGGCGGTCATGTGCGGGAAGAGGTTGAAGCGCTGGAAGACCATGCCGATGTCCCGGCGCTGGGCCGCGACCTCGCTGTCCTTCAGCTCGTAGAGCTTGTCGCCCTTCTGCTTGTAGCCCACCAGCTGGCCGTCGACCGAGAGCCGGCCGGCGTTGATGCGCTCCAGGTGGTTGATGCAGCGCAGGAAGGTGGACTTGCCGGAGCCGGACGGGCCGACCAGGCAGAAGACCTCGCGGGGGGCGACCTCGAGGTCGATCCCGCGCAGGATGTGGGCGGCGCCGTACGACTTGTGGACGCCTTCGGCCTTGACCATCGGCTGGGCGGTCACTTCGCCACCTCCGTACGGCGGAACATGTTCAGGTTGGCCTTGAGCCGCTCGAACGGGGTGGGCGGCAGGCTGCGCAGCGAGCCGCGGGCGTAGCGGCGCTCCAGGTAGTACTGGCCGACGCTGAAGACGCTGGTCAGCGCGAGGTACCAGATGGAGGCCACGAAGTACATCTCGATGACCGCGCCGGCGGTGCTGCCGATGTTGGAGCTGGCCCGCAGGAGTTCGGTGTACTGCACCGCCGAGACCAGGGAGGAGGTCTTCAGCATGTTGATGAACTCGTTGCCGGTCGGCGGGATGATCACGCGCATCGCCTGCGGCAGCACGACGCGGCGCATGGTCTGCGTCTGGGTCATGCCGAGCGCGTGCGAGGCCTCGCTCTGGCCCTCGTCGACGGACTGGATGCCCGCACGGACGATCTCCGCCATGTAGGCGCCCTCGTTCAGGCCGAGGCCCAGCAGGGCGACCATGAACGGCGTCATGACGTCGACGGTCTCGTTCTTGTAGATCGGGCCCAGGTTGATGTACTGGAAGATCAGCGGGAGGCTGAACCAGACCAGCAGCTGCACGTAGACCGGGGTGCCGCGGAAGAACCAGATGTAGAGCCAGGAGACGAAGCTCGTGACCGGGTTCTTCGACAGCCGCATCACGGCGAAGAGGATGCCCAGCGCCAGGCCCAGCGCCATGGCCGAGATGCTGATGATGATGGTGTTGCCGAGGCCGCCGAGGACCGCGGGGTCGAACAGCTTGTCGCCGACCGTGCCCCAGATGATCTTGCCCTGGGAGAAGGCGTAGACGAGCCACGCCAGGACGACGGCGACGACCACGGCGCTGATCCAGCGGCCGTAGTGCCGTACGGGGATGGCCTTGATCGCCTCGTAGGGGGTGCCCGAGGCGCCAGGCCCGGCCGGAGTTGCGGCCGGACCCTTGTCGATCTTGTCAGTCACAATGACTGCCCTTCAGTGGAGCGCTCGGTCTTACTTGCCCGCGTTGATCGTGGCGGACTGCACGGCGCTGTCCTTCACGTTCCACTTCTCCAGGACCTTGGCGTAGGAGCCGTCCTTGATGATGGCGTCGAGGGCTTCCTTGAGGGCGTCGCGCAGCTGCGTGTTCTCCTTGGAGACCGCGATGCCGAAGAGGCCGACGTCGGCCTGCTGGCCGCCGACCTCGAAGTCGTTGCCGCCGCCCGAGGTCTTCGCCGTGTAGGCGGTGACCGGGAAGTCGTTCAGGTCGGCGACGGCGCCGCCGGCCTTGACGCGGGTCTGGGCCTCGGCGTCGGTGTCGAACGCCTCGATGGTGAGCTTCTTGTCGCCGCACTTCTCGGCCTGGGCCTTGAAGGTGTCCTCGTACGTGGTGCCGCGCTGGACGGCGACCGTCTTGCCGCAGAGGTCGTCGAGGGACTTGATGTTCTGCGGGTTGCCCTTCTTGACGAGGAGCGAGACGCCGGAGGAGAAGTAGTCGACGAAGTCGACGCCCTTGCCGATCTTCTGGCCCTTCTCGTCGAGGCCTTCCTGGCGCCTCTTGTTGTCCGTGATCGAGGACATCGCGATGTCCTGGCGGCCGGTCTCGAGGGAGGTCATCAGACCGTCGAAGGTGCCGGAGGTGAACTGGAACTTCACGCCGAGCTGCTTGCCGAGCGCCTCGGCGATGTCGGGGTCGACACCGACGATCTTGCCGCCGTCGACGAACTCCATCGGCGCGTAGGCCGTGTCGGAGCCGACCTTGATGACACCCGCGTCCTGGATCTTCTTCGGGAGCTTCGAGAACAGCGGGGCGCTGTTGTCGGTCTTGCCCGAGTCCGAGGAGCCGTTGCCCTCGGTCTGGTCGCCACATCCGGTGAGGATCAGGGCGCCGGCGACCGCGATCGCGCCGACCGCGGCGATCCGGGACCGGGCGGCGGTCGTACGACGGGTGGTGCTTGCGGTCATGAGCGGTTCCTCCGACAGGGGTGGAAAAGCATCCGAGAGAAGGCCGGGCACGCACCATCGAGTGTCGCGACCTTGTGTGATTACGGCATCTTGCCATTCGGACTGACGCATTCAGGGTGCCCGTCAGGTCAAAATCAGATAACGGGCGCCCCCGACTACCCAACAGGACTGCGGGCAAGGCCCATCGGAGCCGCACAAACCCCCGTGACCTGGCGCTTTCACCTCACTATTTACTGTGCGTCTCGCCTGCTGGACAGAGAGATTTGGACTTTTAGCCAAAACCGGGGCAAGGACCCTACGATCAGTCCGGAATCGACTCGTCTGGCCGAGTGTTCTTCGGGTAGAACAGATCCTTACACCCCTCATCCGGGGCTCAGGGCGCGCGTGCGGCGCGCCCGCGCGTACGAACCTCCCCTCCGCGGAGACGGTCCAACCGTCGACGCGGAGTACGAACGCGGTGCCCGCCCACCCCTTAACCAGGAGTGGCCACCCTCAACGATTCAAAGGACTTAAGGGGTCACACGAAGTGGCAGCGGAGATCGTCAACCCTCGCAGCGACAGTGCGACGGACAACAACCCCGATGCGGTGTTCGCACTGCACCGGGGCGGCAAGATGGCCATCCAGGCCACCGTTCCGGTGAACGACAAGGACGACCTGTCCCTGGCGTACACCCCCGGCGTGGCGAAGGTGTGCACCGCCATCGCCGAGCAGCCGGAGCTCGTGAACGAGTACACCTGGAAGTCGAACGTGGTCGCCGTCGTCACCGACGGTACGGCCGTGCTCGGACTCGGTGACATCGGTCCCGAGGCCTCCCTCCCCGTGATGGAGGGCAAGGCGATTCTTTTCAAGCAGTTCGGCGGCGTGGACGCGGTCCCGATCGCGCTCGCGACCAAGGACACGGACGAGATCGTCGAGACGGTCATCCGTCTGGCGCCGTCCTTCGGCGGGGTGAACCTGGAGGACATCTCCGCCCCCCGCTGCTTCGAGATCGAGCGCCGCCTCCAGGAGGCGCTGGACATCCCGATCTTCCACGACGACCAGCACGGCACGGCCATCGTGACGCTGGCCGCCCTGCGCAACGCCGCGAAGCTCACCGGTCGCACCCTCGGCGACCTGCGCGCCGTGATCGCGGGCGCGGGCGCGGCGGGCATCGCCATCGCCAAGATCCTGGTCGACGCGGGCATCGGCGACGTCTGCGTCACCGACCGCAAGGGCGTGGTCTCCTCGGACCGCACCGACCTGACGGACGTCAAGGCGGAGATCGCGGGCCTGACCAACAAGACCGGCCTGAACGGCACGCTGGAGGAGGCCCTCGCGGGCGCGGACGTCTTCATCGGCGTCTCCGGCGGCACGGTCGGCGAGGAGGCCGTGGCCACGATGGCGAAGAACTCCTTCGTCTTCGCCATGGCCAACCCGAACCCGGAGGTCCACCCCGACGTCGCGCACAAGTACGCGGCCGTCGTGGCGACCGGCCGCTCGGACTTCCCGAACCAGATCAACAACGTGCTGGCGTTCCCGGGCATCTTCGCGGGTGCCCTGAAGGTCCGCGCGACCCGGATCACCGAAGGCATGAAGATCGCCGCCGCCGACGCCATCGCCGGCGTCGTGGGTGACGAGCTCGCCGCCGACTACGTGATCCCCTCGCCCTTCGACGAGCGCGTCGCCGAGGCCGTCACGGCCGCGGTCGCCGCCGCGGCGAAGGCCGACGGGGTGGCCCGCCTGGCCTGAGCGCCACGCTGAGTCACAGTGCCACGGGTGGGGCCCGGCCGGATCGATCCGGCCGGGCCTCTTCGCGTGCGCGTCGTCCCCTCCGCAGGAACGCACCCTCCCCGCCCCCGAACCGGGAGGGGTCGTTCCGCCCTCCTTGCCGGGCGCGCGAGAGAACGCGGGAACGCAAAGCGAGAATGCGACGGGAATGACAGGCTCATGACGAGCGCGCCGCATGGCTTGAATCCTACCCCTCTCCAGGACTCCTCTTGACGTTCCGGTTAGTCCTATGCAAGGCGCAAACCGCCTGGTACGGCTGGTAGTTGAGCATCGAACCAGTACTTCCACTCCGGCTGGTCCGCGATCACCCGCCCCTGGTCAGGACGGCCTACCGACCGGTAGCGTCTGGCGCCATGTTCGCTGCCTATGCCGCCCGAATCGACCGAGACCAGCCGCTGAACGGCCTTGAGCTGGGCGAACGCCCGGCACCCGAGACCCGCCCCGGCTGGGTGACCGTCAACGTCAAGGCCGCCTCGCTCAACCACCACGACCTGTGGTCACTGCGCGGAGTCGGCCTCGGCGAGGACAAACTGCCCATGATCCTCGGCTGCGACGCCGCCGGGACCGACCAGGACGGCAACGAGGTCGTCCTGCACTCCGTGATCGGCCAGAGCGGCCACGGAGTCGGCCCGGACGAGCCCCGCTCGATCCTGACCGAGCGCTACCAGGGCACCTTCGCCGAGCAGGTGACCGTCCCCGCCTGGAACGTGCTGCGCAAGCCCGCCGAGCTGTCGTTCGAGGAGGCCGCCTGTCTCCCGACGGCCTGGCTGACGGCGTACCGGATGCTCTTCACCAACGCCGGGGTCCGCCCCGGGGACTCCGTGCTCGTCCAGGGCGCGGGCGGCGGGGTCGCCACCGCCGCGATCGTCCTGGGCAAGGCCGCCGGCCTGCGCGTCTTCGCCACCAGCCGCGACGAGGCCAAGCGGAAGCGGGCCGTGGAGCTGGGCGCGGTGGAGGCGTACGAGCCCGGCGCGCGGCTCCCGCACCGCGTGGACGCGGTCATCGAGACGGTGGGCGCCGCCACCTGGTCGCACTCGGTCAAGAGCCTGCGCCCCGGCGGCACCCTGGTGATCTCGGGCGCGACCAGCGGCGGCACCCCGCCGTCGGGCGAGCTGCACCGGATCTTCTTCCTGGAGCTGAAGGTGGTCGGCTCGACGATGGGCACCAAGGACGAGCTGGAGGACCTGCTGTCCTTCTGCGCGGCCACCGGCATCCGCCCCGTCATCGACCAGGTCCTCCCCCTGGACCGTGCCCGCGAGGGCTTCGAGAAGCTCGAATCGGGAGACCTCTTCGGCAAGATCGTCCTCACGACCTGATGGTGTCAATCAGGGTTGACACTCCTCCCGCGTCAACCTAAATTGACAGCCATGACCGAAGCGACCGACCTTGCCGCACGGGCCGGGGACCGGGACCCGCGCGTGGGCCTGCGTGCCGTGGCCGCCCTCCGCAGACTGCTGGAGCAGCTGGAGGCCGTGCAGGTACGCAGCGCCCGCGCGCAGGGCTGGTCCTGGCAGGAGATCGCGGCCGAGCTGGGCGTCAGCCGGCAGGCCGTACACAAGAAGCACGGGAGGCTGTGATGTTCGAACGCTTCACCCGGGACGCCCATGACACGGTGACGGGCGCGGTCACCCAGGCCCGCGCGGCCGGCGCCGCCGCCGTCACCGAGGAACACCTGCTGCTGTCCCTGCTGGACCTGGGCGCCCTGGACGGCCTCGGCGTGGACGGCCCCGCCGTCGCCGCCGCCCTGGAGGCGGCCCGCCGCCGCGGCGGGATGTCCAAGGCGGACGAGGAGGCCCTCGCGGGCCTCGGCATCGACCTCTCGGAGATCGTCTCCCGGGTCGAGGAGACCCACGGCGCGGGCGCCCTCGCGGCCCCCGCTCCCCGCAGGCGGGGCCTGGGCACCTCGCTCCGCGAGGCTCTGGGCCGCCCGGAGCCCGAGAACCGGCACATCCGCTTCACCCAGGGCGCGAAGAAGACCCTGGAACAGTCCCTCCGCATCGCCCTGGGCCGCAAGGACCGCCGCATCGGCACCCCGCACCTGCTCCTGGCGCTGATCTCGCACCCCGGCCCGGTCTCCGAGGTCCTCGCGGACCACGGAGTCACGTACGCCACGGTTGAGGCCGCGGCCTAGGGGGTGCCGGGCGTCCCGGGCCCGGCCCTGATCCGCCGGACACCCCCTAGCCGTTCAGTCCCGCCGCGATGCGGGCGGCGGCCGCCGCCAGGTGGGCGCGGGCCTCGGCGAGCTGCGCCGGGGTCACGCCGTGGTCGCGGGCCGCGTCGCGCACGTCGTCGCGGAAGCGGTCCAGCAGCCGGTCCAGGTCCCGCGCCGGGTCCGCGGTGGGCGTCAGGTCCTCGGCCCATCCCGAGCCCGCGGGCCCGGGCGCGCTCGGCGTCTCGGCGGGGCCCGTGTCGGCGGGGGCGCCGCCGCCCAGCCAGGCCCCGGCCAGGCTGCCCAGGACCCCGCCGGACTTGGCGAACTGCTCCTGGAGCTGCGCGGCGATCCGCTGCACCTCCTCGCGGGCCCGCTCCTGGGCCTCCTTGGCCTGGCGCCTGGCCTGCTGGGCCTCCTCGCGGGCCCGGCGGCTCTCGTCCTTCGCCCGGCGGGCCTGCTCCTTCCACTCCTGCTTCGCCTTGCGGAACTCCTCCTTGGCGGCCTTCCAGGACTCGTCCTCGAAGTGGGTCGCCGTCGCGGAGGCCGCCGCCCGCATCTCGCGGCGCAGGTCACCGGCCGCGCCGCGGACGTCGTCCCGGATCTCGGCGGCCAGCTCGGAGACGGAGTCGCGGATCTCCAGCTCCAGGTCCGCCAGCTCCCCGACCCGGTCGGCCAGCTCGGCACGGCCCGCCTCGGTGATCGAGTACACCTTGCGCCCGCCCTCGGTGGCGTACGTGACCAGCCCCTCGGCCTCCAGCTTGGCCAGCCGCGGGTACACGGTGCCCGCGGAGGGCGCGTACAGCCCCTGGAAGCGCTCCTCCAGCAGGCGGATCACCTCGTACCCGTGGCGGGGCGCCTCGTCCAGCAGCTTGAGGAGGTAGAGGCGGAGGCGGCCGTGGGCGAAGACGGGCGGCATGTCAGAGCACCTTCTTGTCGAGCTGGAGGGGAGCGGCCGCGGCCTGCGGGCGGCTCAGCAGGGCGATCGCCCCGGAGACGGTGGTGGCCCGCAGGGTGCCGGTTCCGGTGCCGAGGGTGCCGGTGATCCGCTTGGCGCCGAACTGACCGGTGACCCTCAGGTCCGCGAAGCCGTTGGAGACGCTGCCGGTGGCGGTGTTGGCCTCGACCTTGGCGTCGGCGGGGTGCGGGAGGCGGATGGCCACCTGGCCGGACACGGAGTTGAGGAAGATGTCCACCGGCTTGGCGGCGTCCGGATCGGGGACGAGGTCGATGAGCATGTCGCCGCTGACCGAGTCGGCCCGTACGCTGCCTGCCGCGCCGTCGACCACCGTCAGACCGCCGGAGACGGAGTGGAAACCGAACTCACCGGTGACGGACTGCGCCTCGACGCCGCCGGACACCGTCCGCGCCTCCACCCTCCCGGAGAGCCCGACCAGCGTCGCGTCACCCGAGACCCCGTTGACCTCGGTCCCGCCGGAGATGCCCGACACGAAGGCGGCCGCGCTGACGGTGGCCAGCTGCACCCGGGTGCCGGCGGGAACGGTGAGCGTCACGGTGACGCTGCGCTCCCACGCCTTGCGGCCGTCCGGGGAGGAGCCGGCCCAGGCCTTCCACGGCTTGCCCTCGATCCACTTCCGGAAGCCCTGGGAGCCGTTCCAGGGGAGGTCCTCGTAGGACAGCGTGAGGGTGCCGCCGTCCTGGACCACGTGCAGCGGCGGCCCGTCGACCTCGGCGACCTCCAGCCGGGCCGGGCCCTCCTCTGCGGCGACCACGTTGACGGTGCCGCCGACGACGCGTACGCGGAGGTCGTCGACCGGCTGCTCGAAGGTGAGCTTCTGCGGTGCGGCGACGGACCACGTCATCTGCTCTGGCATGTGCTGCTCCTCCTCAGGCTGACGCACGCAACATATCGCGTCTTCTATAGACACGATATATCGCGGCCGACCGAAGTCAAGCAACTCCTCCTCGACGCGCCGTCGGCGCCCGCGGCCGGGGCCGGTGGGTGTTGCCGCTGCGCGGAGCTGGTCCCCTACCCGCCCTTCCACCGTTCCCCGGGCGCTGCCCGGACCCGCGCCTCAAACGCCGGCGAGGCTGAAGGATGCCAACGGGACTGGACCCACCGGCCGGGGGCGGGGACGGGGTGGGGTGTCGTCCGGGACCAAAACGAGATGAATTCGGCGCGAGGCACCCCGCCACAACCGGACCCGGAACAGGCGCCGAACATCGAAGCCCGTCCCGGACGGCACCCCACCCCGGCACCGACCCCGGCCCCCGCAGCCACCCCGGCACCGACCCCGGCCCCCGCAGCCACCCCACCCCGGCCGACACCCGGGCAACACACCCGACCCCGGCCCCGGGCAACACCCCACCCGCACCCCGCCCGGCAGGGCAACACCCCTCACCGGCAACCGCCCGGCCAGGGCAAAGGCAAGGGCTACGCCACCAGCAGCGGGCTCCCGCTCCGGCGGAGCCACGCGCGGTACGGCGGGGTGCGGAGGGCGGCTTCGCGGTAGGCGTCGCGGAGGTCCTCGAAGACCTCCGCGTGCTCCCCCGGCCGGGTCGCGAGAAGCAGCCGCACCGCCAGCGGGTCCCCCGACAGCGGCCGGATGGCCATGTCGTCCCGAGGCCCGGACGTCGGCTGGCACGGCGCCACCGCCTCGCCGGACACGATCAGCGAGGCCGCCGTGTGGTAGTCGGCGTGCAGCACGGGCGGGTCGACCCCCGCCCCCGCGAAGACCCGTCTCAGCCCGTCCCATTCACCGTCGACCGAGGGGTCCACCGTCCAGCGGTCCCCGGCCAGGTCCTCTAACGCCACCACCGGCGACCGCGCGGCGGGATGGTCCCGGGACATGGACACGAACTGCGGCTCGCGCTCCATCAGCACCCGCAGTTCCAGCCCGGCCGGCACCCTCAGCGGGCTGCCCTCCACCTCGTGCACGAACGCCACGTCCAGCTGCCCGCCGGCCGTCATCCGCAGCAGCGCGTTCGCCGAGACGTCGACCACCAGCGAGGTCTCCCTCTCCGGTGCGCGCCGGTGCAGCCGCCGCAGCCAGCCCGGCAGGGCCCGGCTGGCCGTCGAACCGATGCGCAGCCGCGGCCCGTTCGCCGCCGCCCGCGCCTCGGCGACCAGCGCGGCCATCTCCGCGAGCAGCGGCCGCGCCCGCCCCAGCACCGTGCGCCCGAAGGGGGTCGGCCGGCAGCCGGTCCGCTCGCGCAGGAACAGCTCGCCGTCCAGGGCCCGTTCGATCCGGCGCAGTTGCGTCGTCAGGGAGGGCTGGCTCACGCCGAGTTGCCGGGCTGCCTTGTGCAGACTGCCGGCGTCCTCGATGGCGCACAGTGCGCGCAGGTGCCTCACCTCGAGCTCCATGACCCGAGGGTAGGCGGGCCCCGCGGACCGCACCAGCCGCCGATAGCCCCCCGAATCCCGCCATTCTCACGCCAGTTGACCAAGGTGAATCTCGCCGAAACCTGCCCGATAGCTCCGCGCTATCGGCCTCTGACATCATCCCCCGGCCCCATCGGCTCCCGCAGACTCCGGTACCGGACGACCCATCCACCCCCCACCGCACCTGCTGAGTAGGAGCCCCCCACATGCGCCACTCCCGTAGGAACATGCTGTCCACCGCCGCCGTCGGCCTCGGTGTCGCCGCCGCCCTGGGCGGTGTCGTACCCACCGCCGGGGCCGCGACCACCGCGCCCGCCGGCAGCCCGGCGAGCTACGCCGCGTACGAGCGTTCACAGGAGAACGAGGCCGCCAACCGGGCCTTCTTCGAGGCCGTGAAGCGTTCGGTCGCCGAGCAGCGGGCCGCGAACCCGGGCGCGCTCGCCGTCACCGTCACCTACAACACCCGCAACGCGCCGAGCTTCCGCACCCAGATAGCCAGCTCCACCCGGATCTGGAACAGCTCGGTCGCCAACGTGAAGCTCCAGGAGGTGTCCTCGGGCGGGAACTTCTCGTACTACGAGGGCAACGACTCCCGCGGCTCGTACGCGAGCACGGACGGCCACGGCCGCGGCTACATCTTCCTGGACTACCGGCAGAACCAGCAGTACAACTCCACCCGCGTGACGGCGCACGAGACCGGTCACGTGCTGGGCCTGCCGGACCACTACTCGGGTCCGTGCAGCGAGCTGATGTCGGGCGGCGGCCCGGGCACCTCGTGCACGAACGCCACCCCGAACAGCGCCGAGCGGTCGCGCGTCAACCAGCTGTGGGCCAACGGCCTGGTCGCCTCGGGTCTGGACGCCAAGGGCTAGGGCTGACCCACGGGGACGTAGCGGGCACAGTCCGGGTTCCGGCAGGGACCCGGACTCCACTCGGGAACGAAGATCCCCAGGGACTTGCGCCGTCGGAGCACCGTCTCCACGGCACGCCCGCAGGCCGGACACGTCTGCTGCTCGTGTCCGGCCCGCGGGGCGACCGTCCCGCGCTCGTGCTGCTGCTGTTCACCGGCCATACCTCCACGGTAGGCCGGTTTCGCGCGTTATGCCGTGGTCGGTCAGCGCTTGACGTCGTACGAGGTGACGACCTGGCCGCCGCCGAGGGCGGTGCAGCCGGTCAGCTCCAGGGGGCGCACCCCGAATCCGGCGCGGGACATCGGCATGCCGGTCCCTACGACGACCGGGTAGGTCTTGACGATGTACTCGTCGATCTCGTCCGCCAGCTGGGCCGCGAGGTCGGCGCCGCCGCACAGCCAGATGCCGAGCCCGTCCTGCGCCTTCATCTCGCGCACCTTGGCCACGACGTCGCCGCTGATCAGCCGCACCTGCGGGTCGGGGGAGACGGTGAGGCTGCGCGAGACGACGTACTGCTCGCGCATGTGGCCGTAGGGGCTGGCCAGGCCCGCCTTGAGGCCGGGCTCGTAGGTGTTGCGACCCATGATCACCGCGTCGAAGCGCTTGGGCGCGGCGTCCTCGACGCCGAACTGCTTGCGTCCCGGAGTGGAGAGCGTCTCCGGGTATTCGGCGGTCAGGTGGCCGATGAACTCCGCGTCGAGGTAGCTGTAGATGAAATCGGCATCGCCGTCCGGGGCTCCGATGAAGCCGTCGACGGTGGTGGCGATGAAGTACGTGAGCTTGCGCAAGCGATTCTCTTCCGTTCGGGAGTGCCTCCGCTCCGGGGCACGTCAATGAAAGTACTTCACCTGAAGTGCTTTGCCAACCCCCAATTCGCGGGAGTACGCGTTCACCCCCGTGGCTTGCGCCACATCGGCCACATCAGCGGCCCCTCGGGCAGCCGTACCGCCTCACCGGTGAACTCCCAGCCGAGCCGCTCGTACAGCCCCTTGCTCCGCTCGCTGCTCGCCTCCAGGTAGGCCGGGACCCCGTCCCGGTCGCAGCGCTCCAGCACCGGCCGGATCAGCTCGGTGCCCAGCCCCTCCCCCTGCCGGCCCGGCGCGACCGCGATCATCAGCAGGTACTCGTGCTCCTCGGCGGTGGGGTGCACCTCCCCGGTGAGCCGGCCGACCAGCTCGCACCGCTCGTTGTCCGGGTCGGCGACCGCCCGCATCTTCGCCGGGATCTCGTCCTCGCCCTCCGGCTCCCCCGCCGGGACGCGCAGCCACAGCGCCGCCGCCGAGCCGTCGGCCGCGTAGTCGATCCGGCCCTCGGCCAGCGCGACGTCCACGAAGACCCCGAGGAACCTGCCGTGCACGGCGGCCCGGTGCTCCGGGTCCGGGAAGACCCAGCTGCTCACGGGGTCGCTGCGGAAGGCCTCGTCCAGCAGGCGCGCGACCGCGTCCCGGTCCGACTGATCCGCCTGACGTATCTCCAGCACCACGGGTCACACCCTTCACTCACATGTCAACTACCGCGAGTGATCCTAGAGTTGCCCCGCGCGCTTCCCGCCGCCCGCCCGTGAAAAGGCCTGTTCCGGCGCCCCGCAGCGCCGGAACAGACCGCTCCGCGACACCGGGACGAGCCGGCCGCTACTTGGTGCGCCGCGTCACGAACTCCGCGAGCGCCAGCAGCCCGCCCGCCGCCGTGAGGTCGGGCACCGCCCGGGACAGCTCCTGCACCGCCCGGCCCATCCGGTCGGCGGCATGGGCCTGCGCCCAGTCGCGGCCCCCGGCCCGCTCCACCGCCCGGGCGGCCCGGGAGACGTCGCCCTCCTTCAGCGGACCCGCGTACAGGAGCGCCAGCTCCTCCCCGGCCCCGGTGCCCGAGGTGAGGGCGGCCACGACCGGGAGGGACTTCTTGCGGGCGAGCAGATCGGCCCCGGCGGGCTTGCCGGTGTGCCCGGGGTCGCCCCAGATGCCGATCAGGTCGTCGATCAGCTGGAAGGCCAGCCCGGCCTCCCGTCCGAAGGCGTCCATCGCCTCGACCTCCTCCGCCCCGGCCCCCGCGTACAGCGCGCCCAGCGCGCAGGCGCAGCCCAGGAGCGCCCCGGTCTTGGCCGTCGCCATGGTCAGGCACTCGTCGAGCGAGACGTGCGTGCGCTCCTCGAAGGCGCAGTCCGCCTGCTGCCCCTCGCACAGCTCGACGACGCAGGCCGCGAGCCGGGCCGAGGCCCGCGCCGAGGCCGGGTGCGGGTCCTCGGCGAGCAGCCGCAGCGCGAGTGCCATCATCGCGTCGCCCGCGAGGATCGCGTGCGGGGTCCCGAAGACGGTCCAGGCGGTGGGCCGCCCGCGGCGCCGGACGTCCCGGTCGATGATGTCGTCGTGCAGCAGCGTGAAGTTGTGCGCGAGCTCCACGGCCGCCGCCGCCCGTACGGCGCCCCGGACGGCCTCCCCGGAAGCCCCCAGGGCCTGCGCCGAGGCGAGCACGAGCGCGGGCCGGATGGCCTTGCCCGCGCCGCCCGCGGCCGGGCCGCCGTCCTCGCGCTCCCAGCCGAAGTGGTACGCCGCCACCCGGCGCATCGCGCCGGGCAGGCCCTCGACGGCCCGGCGCAGTTCCGGCTCGACCGCTCGCCTCGCCTCTTCCAGCAGGGCCGCCGCTTCCTGCCCCTCGCCCGCTACGACGGCGTCGGCGGTCACCGGTCCCAGCGGCCGATCTCGACGTTCTCCAGGACGCCGAGCGCGTCCGGCACCAGGACGGCGGCGGAGAAGTAGGCGGTGACCAGGTAGGAGATGACCGCCTGGTCGTTGATCCCCATGAAGCGCACGGACATGCCCGGCTCGATCTCGTCGGGGATGCCGGGCTGGTGGAGGCCGATGACGCCCTGCTCCTCCTCGCCGGTGCGCATGCACAGGATGGAGGTCGTACGGGTGCCGCTGACCGGGATCTTGGTGGACGGGAAGATCGGCACGCCCCGCCAGGCCGTCACCCGGGTGCCGGCGACGTCGACCGTCTCCGGGTAGAGCCCGCGCTTGTTGCACTCGCGGCCGAAGGCGGCGATGGCCTCGGGGTGCGCCAGGAACAGTTTGGAGTCGCGCCGCATGCCGAGCAGGGCGTCGAAGTCGTCCGGGGTGGGCGCGCCGTCGTGGGGCTGGATGCGCTGGTCGTAGTCGGCGTTGTGGAGCAGGCCGAACTCCGGGTTGTTGAGCATCTCGTGCTCCTGGCGCTCGCGCAGCGCCTCGACCGTGAGCCGCAGCTGCTGCTCGGTCTGGTTCATCGGGTGGTTGTAGAGGTCGGCGACGCGGGTGTGGACGCGCAGGACCGTTTGTGCAATGGAGAGTTCGTACTCGCGCGGGCGCGGTTCGTAGTCGGCGAAGGCGCGGGGGAGGACGGCCTCGCCGACGTGGCCGGCGGAGAGCTCGATCGCGGCCTCGCCGTACGGGTTGGTGCGCCGCGCCGGCCGGTTGCGTACGCGGTCCACGTGCGCCCGCAGCGAGTCGGCCCGGTCGGCGAGGAGCAGGAAGTCCCGGCGTGACAGCACGAGGGCCGTACCGGGGGTGGCGGCGCGGGCGGTGTACTCCCAGATGGCCGCCTCGTCGGTGAGCGAGGCCTCGCCGAAGCAGGCGCCGTCGGCGACGGTCCGCAGGACCGCGTCCTCGCCGTAGGGGCCGGGGCCGATCTGTTCGACGCGGCCGTGGGCGAGCAGGAAGACCTGGTCGGAGGGGCTGCCGAAGGAGGTGAGCTCCTGTCCGGCCTCGAAGTCGACCTGGCGGCAGCGGCCGGCGAGTTCGGTGAGGACCTCCGCGTCCTCGTAGTCGCGCAGCAGCGGCAGCTCGCCGAGCTCGGCCGGGATGACCTGGACCCGCGAGCCGGTCTTGACGAACTCCACGACGCCGTTGCCGACGGTGTGGCTGAGGCGGCGGTTGACCCGGTAGGTACCGCCCTGCACCGGGACCCACGGGAGCGTCTTCAGCAGCCACCGCGAGGTGATCTCCTGCATCTGCGGCGCGGACTTGGTGGTGGTTGCCAAGTTCCGCGCGGCCGCGGTCCCGAGACTGCTCTGCGGTGCCCGGGATTCGGCTTCGGAACCTGCCTGGACCGACATGTGTGTCCTTCCTGTCACTCCATGGTCTGCGGGACGGAAGCCTTCCAGCGCGCCGTGTGACCGGGCCACTACACAAACGGGTGGGACTGGTCCCCGGGGGCAGGGGCATGCTCAAAGGTTCAACGGCTTCACATTTCCTCCCTCGAACCTCACCCGTTTCGGCCATGTCGCACGCCCGGCCGCTCTTAATTTGTATCTGTGATGCCAGTTTTCTACGCTGGGGCCATGCGGCTGACGCGATTCACGGACCTGGCGCTGCGCGTGCTCATGCGCCTGGCCGTCGAGGACACGGACCTCCCCACCACCCGCGAGGTGGCGGCGACGATGGAGGTCCCGTACACCCACACCGCCAAGGTGGTCGCCAGGCTGCAGCATCTCGGACTGGTCGAGGCCCGGCGCGGCCGCGGCGGCGGGCTCGCGCTCACCGCCGCCGGGCGCGCCGCCTCGGTGGGCGGGGTGGTGCGCGAGCTGGAGGGCGCGGGCGACGTCGTGGACTGCGACGGCGCCACCCCGTGCCCGCTGCGCGGGGCCTGCGTCCTGCGCGGCGCGCTGCGCCGGGCCCAGGAGGCGTTCTTCGCCGCGCTGGACCCGCTCACGGTGAACGAGCTGGTGGCGGCTCCCACGGGCCCCCTGCTGCTGGGCATTTCGAGCGGCGGCGGCCGAGTGGCCGATTGACCCCACCCCCCGGCCCGCCCTCGAACGGATCTCCGTATGGCGGCGGGCCGCCCCGAGCCCTTTAATACGAATCTGCGATACCAATTAAGCGAGGAGCCGCCATGCTGTCGGAGAAGTCGACCGCGACCGTACGCGCCACCCTGCCCGCCGTCGGGGCCGCCATCACGGACATCACGGAGCTGTTCTACTCGAAGCTCTTCGCGGCCCACCCGGCCCTGCTCCGGGACCTGTTCAACCGCGGCAACCAGAAAGCCGGACTCCAGAAGCAGGCCCTCGCCGGCTCGATCGCCGCCTTCGCCACCCACCTCGTGGAGCACCCGGACACCCGGCCCGACGTGATGCTGAACCGCATCGCCCACAAGCACGCCTCCCTCGGCGTCACCCGCGAGCAGTACCCGGTCGTCCACCGGCACCTCTTCGAGGCCATCGCCGAGGTCCTCGGCGAGGCCGTGACGCCCGGGGTCGCCGAGGCCTGGGACGAGGTGTACTGGCTGATGGCGAACGCCCTGACCGCCATCGAGGAGCGGCTGTACGCCGAGCAGCAGGTGCTCGCCGGGGACGTCTGGCGGGTGTGGACGGTGGCCGCGCGGATCGAGGAGACGCCCGACTGCACCACCTTCCACCTGATCCCCGCCGACGGCGCCCCCGCCCCCGGCTTCAGGCCCGGCCAGTACGTCTCGGTCCAGGCCGAACTCCCCGACGGCGCCCGCCAGATCCGCCAGTACAGCCTCTCCGCCTCCCCCGGCTCCCCGGTCCGCGCGATCACCGTCAAGCGGGTCCACGGCGGCGCCACCCCCGACGGCGAGGTGTCGAACCACCTCCACGCCCGGGTCCGCACCGGCGACACCCTGCGCGTCTCGGCCCCGTACGGGGACCTGGTCCTCCAGGACCCCGACTCGCCCGTGCTGCTCGCCTCGGCGGGCATCGGCTGCACCCCGATGCTGTCGATGCTGGAACACCTGGCCGAAACCGGGCACACCGGCCAGGTCACCGTGCTGCACGCCGACCGCAGCCCCGCCGACCACGCCCTGCGCGCGGACCACCGCGCCCTGACCCACAAGCTCGCCGACGCCACGGCCCGCTTCTGGTACGAGGCCGGGGCCGAGCCCGGCGACTCCACCGGCCTCGTCGACCTCACCGCGGTCCCGGTAGCCCCCGGCACCAGGGCGTACCTGTGCGGTCCGCTCCCCTTCATGCGGTCGGTGCGCGCCCAGCTGATCGCCAAGGGCGTCCCGGCCTCCGGCATCCACTACGAGGTCTTCGGCCCGGACCTGTGGCTGGCCTCGGCCTGACGACTGGCCGAAAGACGCCCTAGCCCGGAAGGGCCGCCTCCACTACACCGTTAAGTAACCGAACGAACACATACGGTGAAAGGAGGCGGCCGTGTCCGCACCCATGTCCGCTGACCGCTTCATCCAGGCGCTGTGCGCCGAGGGCCTGACCGTCGTGGAGGTGGGCGCCTGGCGCACCCGCAACCGCAACCACAAGGGCCCCTGGGGGCCGGTGCACGGGGTGATGGTCCACCACACCGTCACGCACGGCACCGCGTACACCGTGGAGCTCTGCCGCGACGGCGACTCCGCCCTGCCCGGCCCCCTCTGCCACGGCGTCATCACCAAGGACGGCCGGGTCCACCTCGTCGGCTACGGCCGCACCAACCACGCCGGCGCCGGCGACTCCGACGTCCTGGCGGCCGTGATCGCCGAGAAGCGGCTGCCACCGGACCACCACGCCGACACCGACGGCAACCGGTACTTCTACGGCTTCGAGTGCGAGAACCTCGGCGACGGCGAGGACCCCTGGCCGCCCGCGCAGCTCGACGCCATCGCCCGCGCGGCGGCCGCCGTCTGCCGGGTCCACGGCTGGGGCGCGCGCTCGGTCATCGGCCACCGCGAATGGCAGCCCGGCAAGGTCGACCCCAGGGGCTTCACCATGGACTGGCTGCGCGAACGCGTCGCCGAACGCCTCAAGTGAGCGAACCGGCTGACCGGCCCCGGCCCGGGCGGGCCGTCCCCCACACCACCCCGCGCCTGCCCTGACAATGGGCGGGTGACCCACCCCGAACTGCGCCCCCGCCCGCCGTCCCCCCTCGTCGAGGCGGCCGACGAACGCTTCGCCGCGCACGGGGTGCGGCTCCTCCTCAAGCGGGACGACCTGGTCCACCCGGAGCTGCCCGGCAACAAATGGCGCAAGCTCGCGCCGAACCTCCGGGCAGCGCTGGATGCGGGCCACGGCCGGCTCGCCACCTTCGGCGGCGCCTACTCCAACCACCTCCGGGCCACCGCGGCCGCCGGCCGGCTGCTCGGCCTGGAGACGGTCGGCATCGTACGGGGCGACGAGCTGGCCGGGCGCCCCCTCAACGACTCCCTCGCCCGCTGCGCCGCCGACGGCATGCGGCTGCACTTCACCGCCCGCTCCGAGTACCGCCGCAAGGCCGACCCGGACACCCGGGACCGCCTCCTGGCCGCCGCCGGGGCCGCGGGGGCGTACGTGGTCCCCGAGGGCGGCAGCAACGCCCTCGCCGTCACGGGCTGCGCGGAACTGGGCCGCGAGCTGCGCGGGGCGTCCGACGTGGTGGCGGTGGCCTGCGGTACGGGCGGCACCCTGGCCGGCCTCGCGGCGGGGCTGGCCCCGGGCCAGCGGGCGCTGGGCGTACCGGTGCTCGCCGGGGGCTTCCTGGGTCCGGAGATACGTTCCCTCCAGACGACGGCCTTCGGCGGCCCCGCCGACAACTGGACCCTGGCGGAGGGCTTCGACCACGGGGGCTACGCCCGTGTCCCGCCCGCGCTCGACGCCTTCGCCGCCGACTTCGAGTCCCGGCACGGGCTCCCGGTGGAGCGGATCTACGTCGCGAAGCTCCTCTGGGCCCTGCACGCCCTCACCGCCGCCGGCGCCTTCCCCCGGGGCACGACCGTCACGGCCGTCATCACGGGCCGCCCTTCCTGACGCGCCCCTCGCACCGCTCAGCGCCGGGGCGCTTCCCGGGCTTCGAGCCCGCTGCGCCGGACTCCGTCCGCCGGCCTGCCGCGCGGGGCCGCTGCCCTGGCCGGGCGGGGTGCGGTGCCGCTGCGCGGGGCGTTCCCCGGGCGCTGCCCGGACCCGCGCCTCAAACGCCGGCGAGGCTGAAGGATGCCAACGGGACTGGACCCACCGGCCGGGGGCGGGGACGGGT
>NZ_JBVJWV010000017.1:79735-93734 GCF_055602105.1 Streptomyces sp. NPDC037421 | reverse complement strand
GGTGGGGTGTCGTCCGGGACCAAAACGAGATGAATTCGGCGCGCGGTACCCCGCACATCCGCATCCGGATCGGGCGCCGAACATCGAAGCCCGTCCCGGACGACACCCCACCCCGGCACCGACCCCGGCCCCGCAGCCACCCCACCCCGGCCGACACCCGGGCAACACACCCGACCCCGACCCCGGGCAACACCCCACCCGCACCCCGCCCGGCAGGGCAACACCCCCCACCGGCAACCGCCCGGCCAGGGCAAAGGCCCGGCCAGGGCAAAGGCCCGGCCAGGGCAAAGGCCCGGCCAGGGCAACGTCACCCCGACCCCTCCCGATAGGCCGCCGCCTCCTCCAGGTCCAGGCGGCGCAGCAGGGCGCGGAGCATCTCGTCGTCGATGCGGCGGCGGTCGCGGAGGGAGACGAAGACCTCCCGTTCGGCCTCGATCATCTCCCGGGCCAGCCGCCGGTAGACGTCGTCCGCCGACTCCCCCGTCACCGGGTTGACCTCGCCCAGCCGCTCCCACACCGCGTTGCGCCGCCGTTCCAGGACCGTCCGCAGCCGGTCCGCCAGCGGCGGCGGCAGGGTGCTGTTCTCCGGCCGTTCCAAGAGCTCCGCCAGCCGCTCCTCCGCCGCCCGCGAGGCCTCGCTCTGCGCCTGCGCCTCCGCGAGGGTCTCCGCCTGCGCGTCCCGCGACGGCAGCTTCAGCGCCCTGATCAGGGGCGGGAGGGTGAGGCCCTGGACGACCAGCGTGCCGATGACGGTCGTGAAGGTGAGGAACAGGATCAGGTTCCGGTGCGGCACGTCCATCGGCACGGAGAACGCGATCGCCAGCGAGACGACCCCCCGCATCCCGGCCCACCCCACGATCGTGGGGGACTTCCAGTCCGTCTCCGGCTCCCGGTGCCGGATCCGCTCCGACACCCACCTCGGCACGAAGGTCGCCGGGAACACCCACACGAACCGCGCCGCCACCACCGCGAGGAACACCGCGAGGGCGTACCAGGCCGCGGCCGCCCCCTCGTACTCCCCGAGCCCCTTCAGGACCACCGGCAGCTGGAGCCCGATCAGCGCGAAGACCACCGACTCCAGCACGAAGGCGACCACCTTCCACACGGCCTCCTCCTGGAGCCGCGTCGCGAAGTCCACCTGCCAGTTGCGGTGGCCGAGGTACAGCCCGACGACCACCACGGCCAGCACCCCCGACGCGTGCACCCGCTCCGCCGCCGCGTACGCCACGAACGGGATGAGCAGCGACAGGGTGTTCTGGAGCAGCGGCTCCTTCAGCCGCTTCCTCAACTGGTGGATGGGGACCATCAGCAGCAGGCCCACCCCGACCCCGCCCACCGACGCCAGCAGGAACTCCGCGACCCCGCCCGCCCAGCCGGCACTGACGCCGACCGCCGCGGCCAGCGCCACCTTGTAGGCGGTGATGGCGGTGGCGTCGTTCACCAGGGACTCGCCCTGCAGGATCGTCGTCATCCGGTTCGGCAGCCCCAGCCGCCGCGCGATCGCCGTCGCCGCGACCGCGTCCGGCGGCGCGATCACCGCGCCCAGCACCAGCGCCACCGGCAGTGACAGCCCCGGCACCACCAGGTAGGCGGCGTAGCCGACGGCGAGCGTCGCGAAGAGCACGTAGCCCACCGACAGCAGCGCGATGGGCCGTACGTTGGCCCGCAGGTCCAGGTACGAACTGTCCACCGCCGCCGTGTGCAGCAGCGGCGGGAGCAGCAGCGGCAGCACGATGTGCGGGTCGAGGGCGTACGAGGGCACTCCCGGCACGTACGCGGCGATCAGGCCCGCGGCGACCAGCAGCAGCGGGGCCGGCACGGGCGTGCGCCGGGCGACACCCGCCACGGCGGCGCTCCCGGCGACCAGCGCCACCAGCGGCAATACCTCCATCGAAGATCCATCCCCATCCGTCGTCACCGTCGTCGCGCCCGCACCCCGGCCGCACCCCGGCCGTAACCTGGCCATCATGAGCGAGTGCACCCACGTTGCCGAACTGCCGCGCCCCGAGCCGGTCCCGCACGCGTTGACCTGCCCGGAATGCGAGGCGCTCGGGAGCCATCCGGTACAGCTGCGGATGTGCCTCGGCTGCGGGTACGTGGGGTGCTGCGACTCCTCCCCCCACCGGCACGCCACCGCCCACCACCAGGAGAGCGGACACCCCGTGATGCGGAGCTTCGAACCGGGCGAAACCTGGCGCTGGTGTTTCGTCGACGGTTCCATCGTCTGAGGGCCCGGGTTGGATCTTCCGGGGACGACGGTTCGATCGGCGGCAGCGGGGTAGGTCAACCCTCCGCCGGTTCCCCCGAATTGGGCCCGCAGACCTCTAGCCACTGTGCGTACTCATGGGCTTACCATCAGTCACCGCACTTGGCGGGGTCGGCCCGGTCGCTCCAAACGGGCGCCATGAGGGGTGCCGCGACACGATCGCCCGGATCGCGATAGCGTCACCGGCGAACAGAGCTCGTACCACCTTGGAGGTGAGGGTGTCCCAGATCGCAGGCGAGCCCGGGACCCAGGACTTCGTGGAAGTCCGGCTGCCGGCTGCGGGTGCCTACCTGTCGGTGCTGCGAACGGCCACGGCCGGTCTCGCGGCACGTTTGGACTTCACCCTCGACGAGATCGAGGACCTCCGCATCGCGGTGGACGAGGCCTGCGCGATCCTGCTCCAGCAGGCCGTGCCGGGCTCCGTCCTCAGCTGCGTCTTCCGGCTGATCGACGATTCGCTGGAAGTGACCGTCTCCGCTCCGACCACGGACGGGCGGGCGCCGGAGCGCGACACCTTCGCGTGGACGGTCCTGTCGGCCCTGGCCGGCAAGGTCGAGGCGACGGTCGAGGAGAACAAGACAGTGAGCATCAGCCTCTACAAACAGCGCGGCGCGGGGCCAGGCCCGGCGTGAGCGGCGGGGAGATCCCGGTGCGGGGCGGGGATCGGCCCCGGGTGAGGCACGAGGTCGACGGCGGCATCCCGGAGCAGCAGCACGCCCGGCCGCACCCGGCTGACGCGGATGCGGAAGACGGCTTTTTGGACTCGGCGGAGCGACGGGCGGGCCCTATGAGCGAGAACCAGCACGACCAACCACAGCCCCCGGAGGCAGAGGCCCCGGAGGCGCCGGCCGCGCCCCTGGCGGTGCCGGATCCGCGGGACCGCAGCGGCGCTCGGGCCCTGTTCTTCGAGCTGCGGCAGCTGCCCGAGGGATCACCCGAGCGGGCGGAGCTGCGCAACCGGCTGGTCCGGATGCACCTGCCGCTGGTCGAACACCTGGCGCGGCGGTTCCGCAACCGCGGCGAGCCGCTGGACGACCTGACCCAGGTCGCCACGATCGGCCTGATCAAGTCGGTGGACCGGTTCGACCCGGACCGCGGGGTCGAGTTCTCCACGTACGCCACACCCACCGTGGTGGGCGAGATCAAGCGGCACTTCCGCGACAAGGGCTGGGCGGTACGCGTGCCCCGGCGGCTGCAGGAGCTGCGGCTCTCGCTGACCACGGCCACGGCGGAGCTGTCGCAGCAGCACGGCCGGTCCCCGACGGTGCACGAGCTGGCCGAGCGGCTGGGGATCTCCGAGGAGGAGGTGCTGGAGGGGCTGGAGTCGGCCAATGCCTACAGCACGCTCTCCCTGGACGTGCCGGACACCGACGACGAGTCGCCGGCGGTCGCGGACACCCTGGGCTCGGAGGACGAGGCGCTGGAGGGCGTCGAGTACCGGGAGTCCCTCAAGCCGCTGCTGGAGGGGCTGCCGCCGAGGGAGAAGCGGATCCTGCTGCTGCGCTTCTTCGGCAACATGACCCAGTCGCAGATCGCGCAGGAGGTCGGCATCTCTCAGATGCACGTCTCGCGGCTGCTGGCCCGCACCCTGGCCCAGCTCCGGGAGAAGCTCCTCGTCGAGGAGTAGGAGGAGGGCCCGGCTCCGGTCGAGCCCTGGGCTATCGGGCCTGGTCCCCCGGTCCGATGCCCAGCGCCTCGGTCGCCGTCGGGTTCACCAGCAGAGCGGCGACGGCCACTGCGGCCAGGGCGAGGGCCACGGCGGCGGCGGTCATCGCCCCGCCGGTGGTCCACAGCGTCCAGGCCACCGGCAGCGCCATCAGCTGGGTGATCAGCGCCGGGCCGCGGCTCCAGCGGCGGCCCAGGCGCAGCCCGCGCGCCGCGACCAGCGGGAGCGCGGCGAGGGCGAGCAGGGTGATGCCGCCGGTCTCGGCCTGCTGCGGGGAGTCGGGGTCGCCGGCGATGCCGACGAACAGCATGTAGACGCCGAGCCCGGCCAGGGCCAGGCCCTCCAGCGCGGTCAGTGCGGCGGCGGCGGTCAGCCGGCCCGGCAGCGCTGCGGGCTCGGGGGCGGCGGGGGCTTGGGGGCTCGGCTTCTTGCTCACCCCAGCAGGGTAGCCGCGTGCCGGGGGGCCCGGACGGTACGGTCGGTATGGGCCGCATATGGAGGGGTGGGTACTCTGGCGACCATGCGTGCTCTTCTCGTGGCCAACCCTGCAGCGACGACCACCAGTGCGCGCACGCGCGACGTCCTGACCCATGCCCTGGCCAGCGAGATGAAGCTGGAGGCGGTGACCACCGAGTACCGGGGGCACGCGCGCGACCTCGGGCGCAGGGCCGCCCGGGAGGGCGTCGACCTGGTGGTGGCGCTCGGCGGCGACGGCACCGTCAACGAGGTCGTCAACGGCCTCCTGCACGAGGGCCCCGATCCGGAGCGGCTGCCGGGGCTGGCCGTGGTCCCGGGCGGTTCCACGAACGTGTTCGCCCGCGCGCTCGGGCTGCCGAACGATTCGGTCGAGGCGACGGGTGCCCTGCTGGACGCGCTGCGGGAGAAGCGCGAGCGGACGGTGGGGCTGGGGCTGGCGTCCGGCGTCCCGGGGACCGAGGACGAGTCGGTGCCGGAGCGCTGGTTCACGTTCTGCGCGGGCTTCGGTTTCGACGCCGGCGTGGTGGGGCGGGTCGAACAGCAGCGTGAGCGCGGCAAGCGTTCGACGCACGCGCTGTACGTGCGGCAGCTGATGCGCCAGTTCTGGGAGGAGCCCAACCGGCGGCACGGCACGATCACGCTGGAGCAGCCCGGCGCGGATCCGGTGACGGATCTGGTGCTGTCGATAGTCTGCAACACCTCGCCCTGGACGTATCTGGGGAACAAGCCCCTCTACGCCTCTCCGGAGGCGTCGTTCGATACCGCACTTGACGTATTGGCGCTCGACCGTTTGTCAACTCCGGCCGTGGCCAGGTACGCGACACAGCTCCTGACCTCGACTCCTGAACGCGGTCCGCACGGCAAGCATGCGGTGTCTCTGCACGATCTGACGGACTTCACCTTGCATTCGAAGGTTCCGCTCCCTTTCCAGATGGACGGGGATCACCTCGGACTGCGCACCAGCGTTCGGTTCACAGGCGTACGCCGTGCACTGCGTGTGATTGTGTGAGTGGAAGGGCCCAAAGTCCTTTCAGTCGAACGTTTACACGCCAGTCCACCCCTAGGAACTAGGGCTGTGACCTAGTAGACACCGACGAATCCAAAAAAACTTTCCGGAAGGGGTTGTATCCCCGTCCGAGGTTTGCGAATCTCTACATGGCGATCGGGACAGCCCGCAGAACCCGGCACCCACACAGAGCGCCAGAACCCCACCACGAATCTTCGGACCGCACCAGGCAACTGGGCGTCGGCCCTTCCCTCACGGGGGGATTCGTGAAAGCGTTCACATTCACAAGCAACCTGCCCGCAATACAAGGAGATGGAGCAGCCATGGACTGGCGTCACAACGCCGTTTGCCGCGAGGAAGACCCGGAACTCTTCTTCCCCATCGGCAACACCGGTCCTGCGCTGCTGCAGATCGAGGAAGCCAAGGCCGTCTGCCGCCGCTGCCCCGTCATGGAGCAGTGCCTGCAGTGGGCGCTCGAGTCCGGCCAGGACTCCGGCGTCTGGGGCGGTCTCAGCGAGGACGAGCGCCGCGCCATGAAGCGCCGCGCCGCTCGCAATCGGGCGCGTAACGCCACCGCCTGACATCGACTTTCGAGCCTCGAGCCGCAGCGCGTAGTACCCATATAAGCGCTCAGCAACGTGCTCTTGAGCCCCGGACCGGGAACCTTCGGTCCGGGGCTCAGTGCTTTGCCGCCGCAGTACGACCGAACGGCCCGTCACGTTGAGTGACGGGCCGTTCGTGCTACTTCTGCGGGCTGGCGGGTATGTCGAGGACGACCCGGGTGCCGCGCGGCTCGGCCCGGACCATATCGAAGGTGCCGCCGAGCTCGCCCTCCACGAGGGTCCGTACGATCTGCAGCCCGAGATTGCCGGCCCGCTGGGGGTCGAAGCCCTCGGGCAGGCCGCAGCCGTCGTCGACGATGGTGATCAGCAGCCGGGAGTCGTTGCGGCCGCTGCCGGAGCGGCTGGCCGACACCTCCACGGTGCCGCCCTCCCCGTGGGTGAAGGCGTGCTCCAGGGCGTTCTGGAGGATCTCGGTCAGCACCATCGACAGCGGAGTGGCCACCTCCGCGTCCAGGATCCCGAACCGGCCGAGGCGCCGGCACTCCACCCGGCCGGGCGAGATCTCGGCGACCATCGCGATCACGCGGTCGGCGATCTCGTCGAACTCGACCCGCTCGTCGAGGTTCTGGGACAGGGTCTCGTGCACGATCGCGATCGAACCGACGCGGCGCACCGCCTCGTTGAGCGCCTCGCGGGCCTGGGGCGAATCCATTCGGCGGCCCTGGAGCCGCAAGAGGGCGGCCACGGTCTGGAGGTTGTTCTTCACCCGGTGGTGGATCTCCCGGATGGTGGCGTCCTTGGTGATCAGTTCACGTTCGCGACGGCGCAGTTCGGTGACGTCGCGGCACAGGACGAGGGAACCGATGCGGGTCCCCTTGGGCTTGAGCGGGATGGCGCGCAGCTGGATGACCCCGCCGTTGCCCTCGACCTCGGTCTCGCGCGGGGCCCAGCCGCTGGCGAGCTTGACGAGGGCCTCGTCCACCGGGCCCCGGGAGGGGGCGAGTTCGGCGGTGGTGGTGCCGAGGTGCTGGCCGACCAGGTCGGCGGCCAGGCCGAGGCGGTGGTAGGCGGAGAGGGCGTTGGGGGACGCGTACGTCACCACGCCGTCGGCGTCGAGGCGGATCAGGCCGTCACCGACGCGCGGGGAGGCGTCCATGTCGACCTGCTGCCCCGGGAAGGGGAAGGCGCCCGCGGCGATCATCTGGGCGAGGTCGGAGGCGGACTGGAGGTAGGTCAGCTCCAGCCGGCTCGGTGTACGCACAGTGAGCAGGTTGGTGTTCCGCGCGATCACGCCGAGCACCCGGCCCTCGCGGCGGACGGGGATCGACTCGACGCGGACCGGCACCTCCTCGCGCCACTCCGGGTCGCCCTCGCGCACGATGCGGCCCTCGTCGAGGGCGGCGTCCAGGAGCGGGCGGCGGCCGCGCGGGACCAGGTGGCCGACCATGTCGTCCTGGTAGGAGGTGGGGCCGGTGTTGGGCCGCATCTGCGCCACGGAGACGTACCGGGTGCCGTCGAGGGTGGGGACCCAGAGCACGAGGTCGGCGAAGGAGAGGTCGGAGAGCAGCTGCCACTCCGAGACCAGCAGGTGCAACCACTCCAGGTCGGTTTCACTGAGAGCGGTGTGCTGGCGTACGAGGTCGTTCATGGAGGGCACCTTGCGAGCGTACCCCGGGTACGAGGATGACTTTCCCCACCACGAATACTCAGGAGTATCCAGGAAGGGCACACTCCGCGTACTGTTGGAGGAAGTGACGGGTCAGTAGACCCCGCACTTGGATGGACAGGACAGATTGGTCTAGTCCACAATTGGGTTTCAGACTTCCGCCCTCCCCGCACAGGAGGACGGATCGAGGTGGCCACGCGTTCTGCCCTGACCGCGCAGGCACCTCCCAAACGGCCGCCGGGCACCGCACACCCTACGGCCGTGAGTACTCCGGGCTACGGTGCCGGGTGGGTTGAGGGTCCCGCCCTGCACCGTGGCCCAGAGGAAATCGCCTCTCGTGCGGATCCCCCCGGCGGATTCCCCCGGATTCCCTAGCGCGGCCAGGCCAGCAGAGCCCGCTCGGCGACGGCCTCCAGCTCTTCCCGGCCCGCCCCGTCGCGCGACTGCTGCGACATCCCCTGGAGCACCGCCCCGGCGAAGCGGGCCAGCGCCCGCGCGTCCGTTCCGGCCGGCAGCTCGCCGCTCGCGATGTCGGCCCTGATGCGGCTCTCGAACAGGTCCAGGTTGGCGTTGCGGCGCTCGCGCAGGGCCTCGGCCACCTCCTCCGAGGTGGTGTTGGCGGCCGCGCTGATCACCATGCAGCCCGGCGGGTGGGCGGGGTCGGTGTAGATCTCCGCCGCCTCGCGCAGGATGCGGCCGATGGCCGCGGCGGCGGTGGGCTCCTCGGCGAGCGCCACGCTCGCGAAGTCCCCGTACCGGCTGCCGTAGACCACCACGACCTCGTCGAAGAGCTTGCGCTTGTCGCCGAAGGCGGCGTAGAGGCTTGGCGCGCCGATGCCCAGGTTGCGGGTCAGGTCCGCGATGGACGTGGTCTCGTAGCCCTGCTCCCAGAAGGTGAGCATCGCCTTGTCGAGGGCGGCGGCCCGGTCGAAGGAGCGGGGTCTGCCGCGCTGTCCTGTCACCATGGGCGCCATTCTATAGCGGCCGCTATGGAATCTGGTACGGTCCCTTTCTGTAGCGACCGCTAGCGAATGATGAAGGGGGGCGCGTCATGGGCGTGCTCAAGGGGAAGACGGCACTGGTCACGGGTGGCAGCCGGGGCATCGGCAGGGCCGTGGCCGAGCGGCTGGCCCGGGACGGGGCGCTGGTGGCGGTGCACTACGGGCGCAACGAGGCGGCGGCGAAGGAGACCGTCGGGGCGATCGAGGCGGCCGGGGGCCGCGCCTTCGCCATCGGGGCGGAGCTCGGGGTGCCCGGGGACGCGCAGGCGCTCTGGGCCGCGTACGAGGCCCACCCCGCGCACACCGGGCGGGTGGACGTCCTGGTGAACAACGCCGGGGCGGCGACCTTCGCGGGCATCGGGGAGACGGACGAGGAGACCTTCCAGCGGATCCAGGCACTGGGCGCCCAGGCGCCGTTCTTCGTGATCAAGCACGGGCTGGAGCGGCTGGCGGACGGGGGGCGGATCGTGAACGTGACCGGCACCCCGGACATCGCACTGCCGGCGATCCTGGCCACGGTCATGGCCAAGGGCGCGGTGAACGCGCTGACGGTGTCCCTGGCCGCCGCGCTCGCACCGCGCGGGATCACGGTGAACTCGGTGGGCCCCGGCATCACGGAGACCGACCTGAACGCGGCCTGGCTGGCCGATCCGGCGGCCCGGGCGCACGCCGCCTCCCGCTCGGTCTTCAACCGGGTGGGCACGGCGGAGGAGGTCGCCGACGTGGTGGCCTTCCTGGCCTCGCCGGACTCCCGCTGGGTCACTGGCCAGCACCTGCACGCCACGGGCGGCCTCCAGCTGGCGCTGCTGTAACGGGGCCGGGAGCGGGGGCGCGGGGCGGGCGCCGGGATCACCATGGAAGAGGGGCGGAGGGCCGCCTTCCGCAGACGGCCTCTGCTAGATTGGTCTATACCACAAGCGCCCAACCTCTCCAGATCGGCAGGCCCAGCGTGGAAGTTGTCATCGTCCCGGACGCCAAGGCAGGCGGCGAGCTCATCGCGGAGGCCATGGCCGCCCTGGTCCGCCGCAAGCCCGACGCCCTGCTCGGCGTGGCGACCGGCTCTACCCCGCTGCCCATCTACGAAGCCCTCGCGGCCAAGGTCAAGGCCGGCGAGGTCGACGCCTCCGCCGCCCGGATCTGCCAGCTCGACGAGTACGTCGGCCTGCCGGCCGGGCACCCGGAGTCCTACCGCGCGGTCGTGCTCCGCGAGGTCGTCGAGCCCCTCGGCCTGACCGAGGCCTCCTTCATGGGCCCCGACGGCTCCGCCGCGGACGTCCAGGCGGCCTGCGAGGAGTACGACCGGGCCCTCGCCGCCGCCGGCGGGGTGGACCTCCAGCTGCTGGGCATCGGCACCGACGGGCACATCGGCTTCAACGAGCCCTGCTCCTCGCTCGCGTCCCGCACCCGCATCAAGACGCTGACCGAGCAGACCCGCGTGGACAACGCGCGCTTCTTCGACGGCGACCTGGACCAGGTGCCGCACCACGTCATCACCCAGGGCATAGGCACCATCCTCGACGCCCGCCACCTGGTCCTGCTGGCCACCGGCGAGGGCAAGGCCGAGGCGGTCGCCCAGACCGTCGAGGGCCCGCTGTCCGCCCTGGTCCCGGCCTCGGCGCTGCAGCTGCACCGACACGCGACCGTCGTCGTGGACGAGGCGGCCGCCTCCAAGCTGAAGCTGGCCGACTACTTCCGCCAGACCTACGCCGCCAAGCCGTCCTGGCAGGGTCTGTAAGAGCCCTACGGCATGCGAGAAGGCCGGGCCCCCTCCACGGGACCCGGCCTTCTCGTGTCTCAGGCGCGTCCGGTCTCAGGCGCGTCCGGCGATGACCTCGGCCGCGGCCCGCCCGCACACGCGGGCGGCCCCGTGCGTGGCGACGTACAGCGCCCCGCGCGGCTCGGCGCGCGGCAGGCCCATCTCCACGACCACGGTGTCCGGCCTGGCCGCCACCAGGGCGTCCAGGATCTCCGTCATCCACGGGTGCCGGTGTGCGTCGCGGACCACCGCCACGACGGTACGGTCCCCCGCGGCCGCCAGCACGTCGGCCGCTGCGGAGCCCTCGGGGTAGACGCCCGAGCCCGTCCCCGGGAGCAGCTCGGCCAGCTCCGCGGCGACCCCCCACGGGGTCTCGTCGCCCACCGCGATGTTCGCGACGGGCGCGAGCGTGGCGACGTACGGGTCGGAGACCGGAGCCGCCGTGCCCGACACGACGACGACCGCGCGGCGGGCCGCCGTCAGGCCGATGCCGGACGCGCCGCTCCCCTCCCGCGGCGCGTCCGGGCGGGACCGGAGGGTCCACTCGGCGAGGGCGCGTACCCGGGCGGCGGCGTCGGCGAGCCGCTCCTCCGGGAGCACGCCCTCGCGTACGGCGGCGACCAGCGCGTCGCGCAGACGCAGCACGGTCGCCTCGTCGGCGAGGCCCCCGCCGACGCAGATGGCGTCGGCGCCGGCCGCGATGGCGAGCACCGAGCCGCGTTCGATGCCGTACGTCCCGGCGATGGCGTTCATCTCCATGCCGTCGGTGACGATGAGGCCCTCGTAGCCCAGTTCCTTGCGCAGCAGACCGGTGAGGATCTGCGGGCTGAGGGTGGCGGGGCGGGTCGGGTCGAGGGCGGGCACCAGGATGTGGGCGCTCATCACGGCCTTGGTGCCGGCCTCGATGGCCGCCTTGAACGGGACCAGCTCGCGGGCGTGGAGGGTGTCCAGGCCGACGTCGATGCGGGGCAGCGCGTGGTGCGAGTCGACGTTGGTGTCGCCGTGCCCCGGGAAGTGCTTGGTGCAGGCGGCGACGCCGGCGGCCTGGAGGCCCTCGACGTACGCGGCGGTGTGCCGGGCGGCGAGCGCGGTGTCGGCGCCGAAGGAGCGGACGCCGATGACCGGGTTGTCGGGGTTGGAGTTGACGTCCGCGGACGGGGCCCAGTTGAGGTTGACCCCGCACTCGGCGAGGCGGCGGCCCAGCTCGCGGGCGACCTCGCGGGTCAGGGCGGTGTCGTCGACGGCGCCGAGGGCGAGGTTGCCGGGGAAGGACGAACCGCCCCGGACCTCCAGGCGGGTGACGTCGCCGCCCTCCTCGTCGATGGCGACGAGTACGTCCTCCCGTACCGCCCGCAGCTGCGCGGTGAGCGCGGCGAGCTGCTCGGGCGAGGCGATGTTGCGGCCGAACAGGCCGACGGCGGTGAGCCCTTCGCCGACCTGGCGCAGCAGCCAGGCGGGGGCGGTGGTGCCCTCGAAGCCGGGCTGGAGGACCGCGAGGGCGTCGCGGGTCAGGGTGTCGGTGCGGTGCGCAAGGATCGTCATGGTCCGTTATCCCTTCACGGCGCCGGAGGTCATGCCGCCGACGGCCTTGCGCTGGAGGAAGATGAAGATCACCAGGACGGGGATCGCGAAGATCGAGGACGCGGCCATGGTGGCGCCCCAGTCGTTGCCGAAGGCGGTCTTGAACTGGGTCAGCCACAGGGGCAGGGTCTGGGCGGTCTTGTCCTTGTTGAGGATCAGGACCATCGCGAACTCGTTCCAGGCGGTGATGAAGCCGAAGAGCGAGGTGGACATCAGGCCGGGGGCCAGCAGCGGGAAGATCACCTTGCGGAAGGCCTGGCCGCGGGTGCAGCCGTCGATCTGGGCGGCCTCCTCCAGGGTCACCGGGACGGCGGCGATGAAGCCGCGCAGGGTCCAGATGGTGAAGGGGAGGACCATCACGAAGTAGATCGCGGTGAGCAGGCCGATGCTGTTCAGCATCTCGGCATCGCGGGCGATCATGTACATCGCGATGACCATGACCTCCCAGGGGGCCATCTGGGCCATCATCACGCCGAGGACGAGGCCCTTGCGGCCCTTGAACTTCATCCGGGCGATGGCGAAGCTCGCGGCGAGGGCGACCAGCAGGGCCAGCAGGACGGCGCCCACGGTGACGACCAGGCTGTTGGTGACGTACGTCCAGAAGTTCTCGACGCCGGTGGCCTTGTCGAAGTTGTCCAGCGTCGGGGTGAAGACGAAGACCGGGTCCTTGGTGAGGATCTCGCTGTTCGGCTTGAGGGCCGAGGAGAACATCCAGTAGACCGGGAAGACGAAGACCAGGGCCAGGAGCACCGCGCCGGCGTTCTTGGCGACGGTCGCGGGGCGCAGCGGCTTGCGGGTGCGCAGCTGCTGTGCGGGCTTTTCCGGGGCGGTGGTGGTGCTCACTGCTCCTCCTCCTGCTTCAGGATCAGGCGGAAGTAGAAGGACATGACGACCAGCAGGATCAGGATCGTCAGGACGGAGATCGCGGCGGCGAGGCCGTAGTGGGCCTGGCTCTGGCCCTCGACGTAGGCGAAGACCGGGAGGATCTCGGAGGCGCGGTCGGGGCCGCCCTTGTTCATCGCGTAGACCTGGGTGAAGGCCTTGAAGACCCAGATCACCTCGAGGAACGTGGTGACCAGGAAGAAGGGCTTGAGGTTCGGGAAGACGACCTTCCAGAAGGTCTGCCAGCCGTTGGCCCCGTCCATGCGGGCCGCCTCGTACAGCTCGGCGCCGACCGTGGTGAGGCCGGCGTACATGTTGAGGGCGACGAAGGGGATGGAGCCCCAGACGACCAGGAGCGTGATGATCGTCAGGGTGGACAGGCCGGTCTCGAACCAGTTGTGCTGCTCGTAGCCGGAGAAGCCGATGGTGCGCATCACCCAGTTCATGACGCCGAACTGCTCGTCGAACAGCCAGTAGAAGACCTGGACGGAGGCGACGATCGGCATGGCCCAGGCCATCACCAGCGCCATCGACAGGACCAGGCGCATCCACTTGCCGAGGCGGTTCAGCAGGATGCCGATGAGGCTGCCGATCACCATGATCAGCACGACGTTGGCGAGGGTGAAGGCGAAGCTGCGGACGACGACGGTCCAGAAGTTCGAGTCGCCGAGCAGCTGGGTGTAGTTGTCGAGTCCCGCGAAGGGGTACTTCCGCTGGATGAACTCGATCTTGTTGATGTCCTGGAAGGACAGGATCACGTTCTTGATGAGCGGGTACAGCAGCAGGAGCGCGAGGCTGGCCACGGCGGGCAGGACCAGCAGGTAGGGCAGCCACCCCGAGGGGAGCGACTTTCTGCCCCCGCGAGGAGACGTATCGGGGCCGGTCTTGGCGGTGGGCGCCTTCGGCGGCCGTCCGGCGGACTTGCGTGGTGCGTCCTGTGGAGCGCTGGTCGCCGCTCCCTGGGAGTGCACGGTCATGGCTTGGCTTCCTCGCGGTTGACTGTGGAGTCAAATGCGCGACCGGGGGGGGGGGGGGGGGGGGGGGGGGGGGGGGGGGGAGAGGGGGGGGGGGGGTGGGGGGGCGAAAAACGCGAGGAACGAGGGGGGGGGGGGGGGTGGGGGGGGCCGCCCCCCCG
>NZ_JBVJWV010000017.1:34306-79725 GCF_055602105.1 Streptomyces sp. NPDC037421 | reverse complement strand
GGTCTTTCTTGGGGATTGTGGTTCTCGCCCCGGGTGGGGTACGTTGCGAGGTTTTGTTTCCGCTGAGGTGAGTTGGGGACCAAAAGGCGCCACGGGGGGGGGGGGGGGGGGTTGCCCCCCCCCCCCCCCCCCCGGTGCGTTCACACTGCTGGGCTGTGCGGGTACTGCCGGGTGGGGCTGTTACTTGTTGATGCGGTTCGCGATTTCCTTGTCCGCTTCCGCGCCCGCCTTGGCGGCGTCCTCACCCTTCAGGACCTTGGTCATGAACTCCTTGATCGGGTTCGGCTCGGTCTCGACGTTCGCCCAGCCGGCGGTCACCGGGGTGATCTTGCCGTTGAGGCCGGCCTTGGCCATGGCCTCGGCGAAGGAGCCGGCGGCCGGGGTGAAGTTCGCGCCGACCTGGTTCGGCAGCAGCGCGCCCTTGACCTCGGCGGCGTACTTGGTCATCTGGTCCTTGCCGGTGGCGAGGGCCAGCCACTCCTTGGCGAGCTCCTTGTTCTTGGAGCGCTCGGCCACGGCGAGGTTGGAGCCGCCGAGGAAGACGGTGCCGGACTTGTCGGCCGTCTTGCCCGGGATCGGGAAGTAGCCGAAGTCGGCCTCCTTGCCCGCGTCCTTCAGGGCCTTCTCGGCACCGCCGGCCTCCCAGCCGAGACCGATCCAGGAGGAGACGCCGCCCTTGGGGACGATGTCGGTGGACTGCTGCGGGGTGGCCTCGTCCTTGTCCTTCGGGGCGGTGGAGAAGGACTGGAGCTTCTTGTAGAAGTCCATCGCGGAGGCGGCCTGCGGGGTGGCCAGCTGGCCCTTCCACTTGCCGCCGTCCTTGACGGCGAGGTCGCCGCCCTCGTCCCAGATGAAGCCGGCGAGGATGTACCAGCTCTGGCCGGGCAGGTAGATGGGCTGCGCGGACGGGTCGGAGGCCTTCAGCTTCTCCAGGCCGGCGATCCACTCGTCGCGGGTCTTCGGCGGGGTGACGCCGGCCTTCTCGTAGGCCTTCTTGTCGTAGACGACGACGCGGTTGGCGGCGTACCAGGGGGCGGAGTAGAGCTTGCCCTCGACCTCGGCGGAGGCGAGCATGCTCTTCTGCCAGGCGTCGGCGCCGAGCTTGGCCTTGTCCTTGGTGAGGTCGGCGAGGCCGCCGGTGACGGCGTAGCCGGCGGTCTGGGTGTTGCCGAGCTCAATGACGTCCGGCGGGGTGTTCTCGGAGAGGGCGGTGGTGACCTTCTCCTGGATGCCCGTCCACTTCTGCTCCTCGACCTTGACCGTGACGCCGGGGTGCTTGGCCGAGAACTCCTTGTTGACCTGCTCGATCCAGGCCTTCGGAGCGGAACCGTCCATCACCCAGACGGTGATCTCCTTGGCGCCACCCGACGCGTCGGACTTCGGCTTGTCGTCGCCGCCGTTGCCGCACGCCGCGACACCGACCATCATGCCCACGACACCGACCGCCGCAATGAGCTTGCGCTTCACGCCACCCTCCTCAGGGATGCTGCTGCTTTGCACCTTCCCTCGCCCGCCGCGGTGACGTACGTACCAAGTACTGCCGTGGGGCCGGGATCTGATCCACATTGGTTTAGACCAGTACCGGGAGCTTGGCCTAGACCTTTAGGGGTGTCAAGGGTCTAATGAGCGGGTGCTCGGTCCGTTATCGGACCGACACCTGGGGGAGGGGAGGAGGCCTGCCCTCCCGCCCGTGTCACCATGTGACCGCACATATCGGAGGAGCCGGTGACGGCAGCGAAACTGGAGTCGGGAAGGCGGGCGGCGATGGCCACCGAAGGGGCGACCACGGAGCCGGAAGGCGGGGCAGCCACTCGCACGGCGCGTGTGCCCAAGTACTACCGACTCAAGCGGCACTTGCTCGACATGACCGACACGCTCCCCCCCGGCACCCCCGTGCCGCCCGAACGTACGCTCGCGGCCGAATTCGACACCTCCCGGACCACCGTCCGGCAGGCCCTCCAGGAGCTCGTCGTCGAGGGCCGGCTGGAGCGCATCCAGGGCAAGGGCACCTTCGTCGCCAAGCCCAAGGTCTCGCAGCCGCTGCAACTCTCCTCCTACACCGAGGACATGCGGGCCCAGGGCCTGGAGCCCACGTCCCAGCTCCTGGACATCGGGTACGTCACGGCCGACGACACCCTCGCGGGCCTCCTGAAGATCGCCACGGGCGGGCGGGTGCTGCGCATCGAGCGGCTGCGCCTGGCCAGCGGCGAACCGATGGCCATCGAGACCACCCACCTGTCGGCCAAGCGCTTCCCGGCGCTGCGCCGCTCCCTCGTCAAGTACACCTCGCTCTACACCGCCCTCGCCGAGGTGTACGACGTCCGGCTCGCGGAGGCCGAGGAGACCATCGAGACCTCCCTCGCCACCCCGCGCGAGGCCGGACTGCTCGGCACCGACGTGGGCCTGCCGATGCTGATGCTCTCGCGGCACTCCCTGGACGCCGACGGAGAACCGGTCGAATGGGTGCGATCGGTATATCGCGGCGACCGTTACAAGTTCGTTGCCCGTCTCCAGCGACCTGCCACCTGATCACCGGTTGACTCCCCCTTCGACCTGGGTGGACGCTCGTACCGCTATGCGGACGGGGGCTTACATCCAGCGGTAACCCCCCGTAGATTCCCTGCGCTTAAGCAGATGATCAACGAGGGGACGAGGATCATGCCGGAACCGGAAGCAACAGGTACGGACGGGGCTCCGACAGCGGGAGGAGCGGCGGGTCCCGGCTCGCCCCCTCCTTCGGGAAGGACCTCCCCCCAGTCGATCGCCGTCTGGGTGGGCGTGGCCCTCGTCGGGGCCCTCGGCTGGGGCGTGCTCGCACTGTCCCGGGGTGAGGAGATCTCGGCCGCCTGGCTGCTCGCCGCCGCGCTGGGCTCGTACGCCATCGGCTACCGCTTCTACTCCCGGTTCATCGCCCACCGCGTCCTGCGGCTCGACAAGACCCGGGCCACCCCCGCCGAACGCCTCGACAACGGTGTCGACTTCCACCCCACCGACCGGCGCGTGCTCTTCGGCCACCACTTCGCCGCCGTCGCCGGCGCCGGCCCCCTGGTCGGCCCGGTGCTGGCCGCGCAGATGGGCTACCTGCCGGGCACCATCTGGATCGTCGCGGGCGTCATCTTCGCCGGCGCCGTCCAGGACATGGTGACCCTGTTCTTCTCCACCCGGCGCGACGGCCGCTCGCTCGGCCAGATGGCCCGGGACGAGATCGGCCCCGTCGGCGGCGCCGCCGCCCTCGTCGCCGTGTTCGTCATCATGGTCATCCTGCTGGCGGTGCTCGCACTGGTCATCGTCAACGCGCTTGCGCACTCCCCCTGGGGTGTCTTCTCCATCGGCATGACCATCCCGATCGCCCTCTTCATGGGCGTCTACCTGCGCGTCCTGCGGCCGGGCCGGGTCACCGAGGTCTCCGTCATAGGCGTCGCACTGCTGCTGCTCGCCATCGTCGCCGGCGGCTGGGTCGCCGACTCCTCCTGGGCGAGCACCTTCACCCTGGAGAAGGAGACGCTGGTCATCTGGATGGTCGTGTACGGCTTCATCGCCTCGGTGCTGCCGGTGTGGCTGCTGCTCGCGCCCCGCGACTACCTGTCCACCTTCATGAAGGTCGGAACCATCGCCCTGATGGCGGCCGGCGTCGTCATCGCGATGCCGACGCTGAAGATGCCCTCGGTCACCGACTTCGCCGCGCGCGGCGACGGCCCCGTCTTCGCCGGGTCGATGTTCCCCTTCGTCTTCATCACCATCGCCTGCGGCGCCCTGTCCGGATTCCACTCGCTGGTCGCCTCCGGCACCACCCCGAAGATGATCCAGAAGGAGACCCAGGTCCGGGTCATCGGCTACGGCGCCATGCTCACCGAGTCCTTCGTCGCCGTCATGGCGGTGATAGCGGCGAGCATCATCGAGCCCGGCCTCTTCTTCGCGGTGAACTCCCCCGGCGGCGTCATCGGCGCCACCGTCCAGACAGCCTCGAAGGCGGTCACCGACTTCGGCTTCGCCATCAGCCCGGAAGCCCTCGCGCAGGCCGCGAAGGACGTCGAGGAGGCCAGCCTGCTGTCCCGTACGGGCGGTGCGCCGACCTTCGCACTCGGAATGTCGGAGATCTTCTCGTCGGTCATCGGCGGAGCCGGGATGAAGGCCTTCTGGTACCACTTCGCCATCATGTTCGAGGCCCTGTTCATCCTGACCACCGTCGACGCCGGCACCCGCGTCGGCCGGTTCATGCTCCAGGACACCCTCGGCAACGTGCACAAGTCCTTCAAGGACGTCAGCTGGAAGCCGGGCGTGTGGCTCGCGAGCGCCGTCGTCGTCGGCGGCTGGGGCTACTTCCTGTGGGTCGGCGTCAAGGACCCGCTGGGCGGCATCAACCAGCTCTTCCCGCTGTTCGGCATCGCGAACCAGCTGCTCGCGGCGGTCGCACTGGCCGTCTGCACCACGCTGCTGGTCAAGTCCGGGCGGCTCAAGTGGGCCTGGGTCACGGGCGTTCCGCTGGCCTGGGACGTGGCCGTCACCCTCACGGCGAGCTACCAGAAGATCTTCTCCGACGACGTGAAGGTCGGCTTCTTCGCTCAGCGCGACAAGTACCAGACCGGCATCGACGCCGGGAAGGTGCTGCCGCCCGCCAAGAACATGGACGACATGCACACCGTGGTCACCAACGCCACGGTCGACGGGGTCCTGTCGGCGCTCTTCGCGGTCCTGATCGTCATCGTGCTGGTGGACGCGGCCCGGGTCTGCTTCAAGGCCGTCTCCCGCCCCGAGTCGGTCCGCCTCTCCGAGGTGCCCTGGACCGAGTCGAAGATCATCGCCCCGGCCGGGCTCATCGCCACCGCCGAGGAGAGGGCCGAGCTCGCGGCCGCCGGCCTCGACGGCAGCGGCGGCAGGGCCAAGGAGCCGGTCGCGTGAGCGGGGTGCGCGGGGCGCTGGCGAAGGCCCGGTTCTACGTACGGGAGTTCTCCGGCGAGGCCGCGTACGACCGCTACGTCGCGCACGCCCGCTCGCACGACCCGGACGCCGAGGTCCTGACCCGGCGCGCCTTCGAGCGGGCCCGCACCGACGCCCGCGAGGCGGACCCCCGCGAGGGCTTCCGCTGCTGCTGAGCACATGACGGGGCCCCGCCGGACGTGTCCGGCGGGGCCCCGTCGTGCGTCGTCGGTCACGAGGCTCGAAGACGGCGCCGGTCCCCGGCACCCGTCCGGCACACTCGGCGGCATGGACTTCGAGATCAGAACGGCGCGGGCCGACGAGTACGGGCGGCTCGGGGAGATCACCGGGGTGGCCTACAGCGGGGACGGGCTGCTGGACCTGAACGAGGACGACACCTACCTGAACGTCCTGCGCGACGTCGCCGGGCGGGCCGGCGACGGGGAGGTGCTCGTCGCCGTGGAGGACGGCCGGGTGCTCGGCGGCGTGACGTTCGCCGCACCCGGGAGCCGGCTCGCGGACGTGGCCGGGCGGCACGAGGCCGAGTTCCGGATGCTCGCGGTGGCCCCCGAGGCACGCGGCAAGGGCGTCGGTGAGGCCCTCGTACGGGCCTGCGCCGAACGGGCCCGCGCCCTGGGGGTCACGGCCCTGGTGCTGTCCACCCAGCCGGCCATGCGGGGTGCCCAGCGGATCTACGAACGGCTGGGCTTCGTACGCACTCCGGAGCTCGACTGGTCGCCGATCCCGGCGCTGAAACTGCTGACCTACCGTCTGGAGCTGTAGCCGCGCCGACACAACATGTGGTGGGTCGCGCACGGGCGGCCCCCCACATGTATGCTCATCCTCGCTGTCGCCGCAGGGGAATCCGGTGCGAATCCGGAACTGTCCCGCAACGGTATGAAAAGTCCGAGGACCTGCCGACAGTGCGCCCGGATCGACCGAACCGGGTGTCGACACGTCCGGGCCTCGCGGTTGGGCCGGTGGACGCCATGCGGTGTGTACGCGATCCCGTCGTGCCCGCATGTGCCTCCCCGCGCCCCGATCCGCCGATGACCGGGCCGAGCGAGGGAGAGCTCCCGCCGTGACCATCGCGCCTTCCGCACCGCGCGCCGAGTCCGTTTCTGGCGACACCACCGAAGGCCCGGGGGCCGCGCTGCTGCGTACTCTCACCGAGCTGACCGCCGACCTCCCCGACACCGACCCCGGCCGGGTCGCCGCCGCCGCCCTGCGCGGCCGCAGCGCCTCCGCCGACGAGGCCGAGCTGCGCGGGCTGGCCACCGAGGCCGCGGCGGGCCTGATCTCCGAGGACCCCGCCTACTCCCGCCTCGCCGCCCGCCTGCTGACGCTGGCCGTGGCCGACGAGGCCGCCGGCCAGGGCTCGGGCTCCTTCGCCGAGTCCATCGCCGTCGGCCACCGCGAGGGCCTGATCGCCGACCGCACCGCCGAGTTCGTCGCCGCCCACGCCGCCCGCCTGGACGCCCTGGTCGAGCACGCGCTCGCCGAGGGCGCGGACGACCGCTTCGGCTTCTTCGGCCTGCGCACCCTGCACAGCCGCTACCTGCTGCGCCACCCGATCACCCGCCAGGTGATCGAGACCCCGCAGTACTTCATGCTGCGCGTGGCCTGCGGCCTCGCCGAGGACACCGCGCCTGATTCGAAGAGCGGCGTCCAGGCCGTCGAGGAAGTCGCCTCCCTCTACCGGCTGATGAGCCGCCTGGACTACCTGCCGTCCTCCCCCACGCTCTTCAACTCCGGCACCCGCCACCCGCAGATGTCCTCCTGCTACCTGCTGGACTCCCCGCTGGACGAGCTGGACTCGATCTACGACCGCTACCACCAGGTGGCGCGCCTGTCCAAGCACGCCGGCGGCATCGGCCTCTCGTACTCCCGCATCCGCGCCCGCGGTTCGCTGATCCGCGGCACCAACGGCCACTCCAACGGCATCGTGCCGTTCCTGAAGACCCTCGACGCCTCCGTCGCCGCCGTGAACCAGGGCGGCCGCCGCAAGGGCGCCGCCGCCGTCTACCTGGAGACCTGGCACGCGGACATCGAGGAGTTCCTGGAGCTCCGCGACAACACCGGCGAGGACCAGCGCCGTACGCACAACCTCAACCTCGCCCACTGGATCCCGGACGAGTTCATGCGCCGCGTGAACGCCGACGCCGACTGGTCGCTGTTCTCCCCGGCCGACGTCCCCGAGCTGGTGGACCTCTACGGCGACGACTTCGACGCCGCCTACGTCAAGGCCGAGGCGGCCGGCCTGTCCAAGAAGACCATGCCCGCCCGCGACCTCTACGGCCGCATGATGCGCACCCTCGCGCAGACCGGCCAGGGCTGGATGACCTTCAAGGACGCCTCCAACCGGACCGCGAACCAGACCGCGCTGCCCGGCACCGTCGTCCACTCCTCCAACCTCTGCACCGAGATCATCGAGGTCACCAACGACGACGAGACGGCCGTCTGCAACCTCGGCTCGGTCAACCTCGGCGCGTTCGTCGCCGACGGCGAGATGGACTGGGCGCGCCTGGACGAGACCGTCCGCACGGCCGTGACCTTCCTCGACCGCGTCGTGGACATCAACTTCTACCCGACCGAGCAGGCCGGCCGCTCCAACGCCAAGTGGCGTCCGGTGGGCCTGGGCGCGATGGGCCTCCAGGACGTCTTCTTCAAGCTGCGCCTGCCCTTCGACTCGGCCGAGGCGAAGGCCCTGTCCACGAAGATCTCCGAGCGGATCATGCTGGCCGCGTACGAGGCCTCCTGCGACCTCGCCGAGCGCTCCGGCCCGCTCCCGGCCTGGGCCGAGACCCGCACCGCCCAGGGCGTCCTGCACCCCGACCACTACGAGACCGAGCGCCACTGGCCCGAGCGCTGGGACGCCCTGCGCGCCCGCATCGCGAAGTCCGGGATGCGCAACTCCCTGCTCCTCGCCATCGCCCCGACGGCGACGATCGCCTCGATCGCGGGCGTGTACGAGTGCATCGAGCCGCAGGTCTCCAACCTCTTCAAGCGCGAGACGCTCAGCGGTGAGTTCCTCCAGGTCAACGCCTACCTGGTGGAGGACCTCAAGCAGCTCGGCGTGTGGGACGCGCAGACCCGCGAGGCGCTGCGCGACTCCTCCGGCTCCGTCCAGGGCTTCGGCTGGATCCCGGCGGAGGTCCGCGAGCTGTACCGCACGGCGTGGGAGATCCCGCAGCGCGGCCTGATCGACATGGCGGCGGCCCGTACGCCGTACCTGGACCAGAGCCAGTCGCTGAACCTGTTCCTGGAGACGCCCACCATCGGCAAGCTCAGCTCGATGTACGCGTACGCCTGGAAGCAGGGTCTGAAGACCACGTACTACCTGCGTTCGCGCCCGGCGACGAAGATCGCCCGCGCCGCGTCCGGCGCCGCCGCCGTCCCGGCCGCCGCCGCCCCCGCCCAGCTGCCCCAGGCCCTCGACGCCGAGGCTCTGGCCTGCTCCCTTGAGAACCCCGAGTCCTGCGAGGCCTGCCAGTAATGAGCTCCACCGACAAGAAGAACCTCCTGGACCCGGGCTTCGAGCTCACGCTCCGCCCGATGCGCTACCCGGACTTCTACGAGCGCTACCGGGACGCGATCAAGAACACCTGGACGGTGGAGGAGGTCGACCTCCACTCCGACGTCGCCGACCTCGCGAAGCTGACGCCGGCCGAGCAGCACATGATCGGCCGTCTGGTCGCGTTCTTCGCGACGGGCGACTCGATCGTCTCGAACAACCTGGTGCTGACGCTGTACAAGCACATCAACTCCCCGGAGGCGCGCCTGTACCTGTCGCGCCAGCTGTTCGAGGAGGCCGTGCACGTCCAGTTCTACCTGACGCTGCTCGACACCTACCTGCCCGACCCGGACGACCGCGCGGCGGCCTTCGACGCGGTGGAGAACATCCCGTCGATCCGCGAGAAGGCGCAGTTCTGCTTCAAGTGGATGGACTCGGTCGAGAAGATCGACCAGCTGGAGACGGCCGCCGACCGGCGCCGCTTCCTGCTGAACCTGATCTGCTTCGCCGCGTGCATCGAGGGCCTGTTCTTCTACGGTGCCTTCGCGTACGTGTACTGGTTCCGCTCGCGCGGCCTGCTGCACGGTCTGGCGACCGGCACGAACTGGGTCTTCCGGGACGAGACCATGCACATGAACTTCGCCTTCGAGGTCGTGGACACGGTCCGCAAGGAGGAGCCGGAGCTCTTCGACGACGCGCTCCAGCAGCAGGTCACGGACATGCTGAAGGAAGCCGTCGAGGCGGAGCTGCAGTTCGGCCGCGACCTGTGCGGGGACGGCCTGCCGGGCATGAACACCGACTCGATGCGCGAGTACCTGGAGTGCGTCGCCGACCAGCGCCTGGTCCGCCTCGGCTTCCCGCCGGTGTACGGCTCGCAGAACCCCTTCTCGTTCATGGAGCTCCAGGGCGTCCAGGAGCTGACGAACTTCTTCGAGCGCCGCCCGTCGGCCTACCAGGTCGCCGTGGAGGGCACGGTCGACCTGGACGAGGACTTCTAGGCCCCGGCCGCAGTTCCGGACGCCGTTCGGCATGCCGACGTCCCCGCCCGCGGAGAGATCCGGGGGCGGGGACGTCGTGCTGTGCGGGCCCGGGCAGCGCGGGGCCCGGCCGCCGCGGCGAGCTGGCGGTCGGTGCGCCGCTCGCGCAGGGCGCCGTGCAGGGCGGGGGCGAGGAGGAGGGCGGCGACGGCGAGGACGGTGAGGTAGTCGAGGAGCGTGTTCATGACTCCACTCTCGGCCGGCGGGCGAAAACCGGACAGTGGCAGGACTGTCATGGAAGAGCGAATTACTGCCACACTGGATCCATGCTGAAGAACGTGGCGGTGGCCCTCGTCGACGGAGTGGCGCCCTTCGAGTTCGGGATCTTCTGCGAGGTCTTCGGGATCGACCGGAGCGAGCAGGGGCTGCCCGTGTACGACTTCGCGGTGTGCGCGGCCGAGGAGGGCCCGCTGACCATGGCGGACGTCGGCTTCGCCATCGCGCCGGCGCACGGGCTGGAGCGGCTGGAGGAGGCCGATCTGATCTGCCTGCCCGCCGACCGGCAGGCACCGGTACGGGACTACCCCGAGCCCTTCCTCGACGCCCTGCGCCGGGCCGTGGACCGGGGGGCCCGGGTGCTCAGCGTGTGCAGCGGCGCCTTCGTGCTCGGCGCGGCCGGGCTGCTGGACGGGCGGCGCTGCACCACCCACTGGATGCACGCCGCGGCACTGACCCGCCGCTACCCGGCGGCCCGGGTCGACCCGGACGTGCTCTACGTCGACGAGGGGTCCGTGATCACCTCCGCCGGCACGGCCTCGGGCATAGACGCCTGCCTGCACGTCGTGCGCCAGGAGCACGGCGCCGAGGTGGCCAACACCATCGCCCGGCGGATGGTCGTACCGCCCCACCGCGACGGCGGCCAGGCCCAGTTCATCCAGCGGCCGCTCCCCCGCACCGCCTGCGACACGGTCGGCGAGGTGATCGGGTGGATGGCCCGGCACCTGGACGGGGAGATCACCGTCGAGCAGCTGGCGGAGCGGGCCCACATGTCGCCGCGGACCTTCGCCCGCCGCTTCCTCCAGGAGACGGGGACGACCCCGTACCAGTGGGTCCTGCGCCAGCGGGTGCTGCTGGCGCAGGAGTTGCTGGAGTCCACCGACGACACGGTGGACGCCATCGCGGGCCGTAGCGGCTTCGGCAACGCGGCCGCTCTGCGCCATCATTTCCTGCGGACCCTGGGCACCACCCCCAACGCCTTCCGCCGCGCCTTCCGGGGACCCCGCGCGGTGGCCTGAGCGGAGACCAACGGCCGGTAATCGACGGTGACTTGACATTCGGGGAAGGCAGGTCTGGCCGGGCTCCGGCGGCGGTGATGTCATCCGAAGGCACCGGCTGCGCCCCGCAGGGCGCGCCGGTCGCGCTCCCCCCACACACGAAGGCCCCGCTCCGGTTCCGGAGCGGGGCCTTCGTACACGCGGGGCGCGCGGGCGGGTCAGTCGTTCGGGACGACCTCGTAGCGCGGGGTGTTCTCCGCCATCTGGCGCAGCGCGTCCTTGCGGTCGCGCTTCGAGAGGCGGTCGATGTACAGGTAGCCGTACAGGTGGTCGGTCTCGTGCTGGAGGCAGCGGGCGAAGTAGCCGGTGCCGCGGACCTTGATCGGGTTGCCCTGCGCGTCCTGGCCGGTGACCTCGGCGTAGTCCGGGCGGGCCAGGGAGGCGTACGCGGTCGGGACGGACAGGCAGCCCTCGTTGGAGTCGTCCAGCACGCGGGCCGCGGCGGGCAGCTCGACCAGCCTGGGGTTGACCACGACGCCGGTGTGGCGCACGCCGTCGTCGTCCGGGCAGTCGTAGACGAAGACCTTGGCGTCGACGCCGATCTGGTTGGCGGCCAGGCCCACGCCCTCGGCGGTCTTCTGGCTGGCGAACATGTCGTCGATCAGCCGCGCCAGGTCGTCGCCGAACTCGGTGACGTCCTTGCACTCGCTGTGCAGCACCGGGTTGCCGACCACCGTGATCGGGCGGGACGTACCGCGCTCGCGGTAGGCCAGCTCGCGCGCCTCACAGTCCTCGGTGTCCACGACGTAGCCCTCGTCGTCGATCGGGGTCACCTGGTTCTCCTGCTGCGCCATGTCCGCCGTACGCCTTCCCTCAAGTCCGTGGTGTGCCCGTACAGCCTACGGCCCAGGGTCAGCAGACTTCCTCCAGATCCCGCCACTCACGGCTGTCGGGGCTGTCGGCGACCCAGCCGTCGAGCAGCCCGCGCACCAGGCCGGCCGGCGCCGCGATGCCGCATTCGCGCTCGGGTACCCACAGGGAGCCGGATCCGGCCGTGCGGTGGCCCAGCGGGCCGGGGTGGCCCGGTTCGCTGTGGTCGTGCGGGTCCAGGTGGTCGCCGTTGCCCTCGCCGCTGGGCATCGCGCTCTCCGAACAGGTCCGGCACAGCAGGCGCACCGAGGAGGACCAGTCCTCGGCGGCGAAGCCGGCGTCCGAGGCCAGCTGCTCCAGGGCGTCGCGGTCGGCCTCGGTGGCGGCCTCCAGCAGCACCACCCAGGTCGGCACCGGCGAGGGGGCCCAGAGCTCGATCTCGTCGAAGACCGGGTACGAGGGGCCGGCCGCGGTGATCCGCTCGCCGTGCGGCACCCCGTCGTGCAGGACGACCTCGCCCCAGCGCCGTCCCGAGGAGGGCAGCGGGATGGACAGGACCTCCATCCGGGCTGGGTCGAGCCTGCGGCCCCACACGACCTCGGCCTCGCCCTCGGGCGACAGCCGTACGGCCGCGCTGCCGAGCTCCATGCCCACCGGCTCGCCCGTACCGGCGGAACTGTGCGGGTCCCCGGGCACCTTCAGCCCGTACGCCTGCCAGGCCCTGCGGGCCAGCGGCCAGTCCTGGAGCGCGGTCGCGGCGATGCCGACGTTCCACCAGTCCGGGGCGCCGGTCTCCCGGTCGAGCAGGGCCACGGCGCGCAGTCCGGCGGCCCTGGCCTGCTCCCAGTCGTGCCGGAACTTGTGGAGAAGTGCCAGGTTGAACCAGGACTCGGACAGCCAGGGCTCCAGGTCGGCAGCCCTGGTCAGCAGCGCGCCCGCGTCCTCGTACCGACCGTCGCCGATCAGCGTGAACGCGCGGTCGGTGGCCTGCCGCCACGAGGCGGAGGGCCGATGCCGTACCTTCCCGAAGATCCTCACGATTCCCGCCTGCTTGGGGGCACCCCCAGCGGTGGCTGGGGGACAGGTGCAGCCTTGCGCACACCCTCACGGACACTCCTACTGCATCCAACCATGCCCGCTCGGACGGCCGCTCATTACCCATGGGTTACCCCGGCGGAACGGGTACGACTCTGCCGTGTCCGCCCCTGGCCAGAACCCTCGCCAAGGACTCCACGACCTCCGGCTGGTAGTCGCGGCCGGTGCCCAGGCGCAGCTGTTCGAGGGCGGCCAGTGAGCCGCCCGGGTGACGTCCGCCGCCCGCCAGGTCGTCGTACGCGTTGACCGCGCGCACGATCCGGGCGGCGACGGGCTGCTCACGGTACGGATCCGCCTGCCGTTCCACGATCACCGCGACCTCCGCCGGCACCCCGGTCTGGCGGGCCACCTCGCCGCCCAGCTCGGCGATCCGGCGGGCCTCGGCGGCGGGCAGCCCGGCGGTGGCCCCGGCGGGGACCGGGTCGACGAGCGAGAGCTGGCCGATGTCGTGCATGAGCGCGGCGTACTCCAAGGCCGTGAGCTCCCGCTCCGACAGGCCCAGCTCGCGGCCGACGGCGCAGCTGAGGGCGGCGACCCGGCGGGCGTGCCCGGGGGCGGTGTACCCGGCGATCTCGGTGGCCCGGGCGAGGGAGGTGATGGTCTGGCGGTAGGTGGTGCGGACGGCGGTGATCCGGTGGAAGGACATCTGGGTCAGCAGCAGCGGGACGCAGAAGACCGGCAGGGCCCACAGGCCCGCCACGGCCACCCCGAGGGCCATCACGACGCCGGTGGCGCAGATCGCCGAGCCGGTGCCGGGCAGGGCGCGCAGCTCGTCGCGGAGCAGGGGCCCGTACGGCCAGCCGGTGCGGGCCCCGGCCGTGACGGCGGCGAGCACGGCGTCGCACAGGGCGGTGAGGCCCAGCAGGAGCAGCAGGAACAGGACGAGGTACGGGCCCTGCCCGAGCCGGTCGCCGAGCCGCCCGGAGTGGTGCAGGGGCTGGAAGCAGGCGGCGGCGAAGGCCACCGTGAGGACCCGGCGGGCCACGTGGTCCAGGGCCGGGCCGTGGCCCCGGGCGATGTGCGGGACGCTGCCGGCGAGGGCGGCCGCGACGACGACGGCGACGGTCTGGAGCACCCCGTGGTGGGTGGGGTGCCCGGCGTTCTGGCCGAGCAGGGCGTACGCGAGGGCTCCGGCGGAGCCGAGCGGTGCGGGCCGGGTGTGCCCGCCGAGCCCGTCGCCGGCGCGGGCCGGGCGGTGGTCGCGGCGGGCGAGTTCCCCGAGGGCGACCAGGGTGCCGAAGGCGAGGGCGGTGCCGGGCTCGACGACGCCGGTCCACAGGGTGTGGCCCAGCCCGGCGGCGGTGAGCACGCCCGCGGCGGCGCGTACGGCCCGGACGGCGAGGGCCCTCACCGGCCGCCGCCGGCCCGCCCGGCGGGATCGGCGGCCCGCGGCCCGGCGGCCCCGTCCCCGGTGCCCGCGCGGGCCCTGTCCCCGTCCCCTTCCAGGGCCTGCGGCCGCGGCGGGCCCGGGACGGCGGCGATGACCTGGAGGTCCTCGTCCGAGGTGACCACGGGGTGCCAGCCGTGCCGGCCGATGGCGGCGACCAGGGCCCGCACCATCGCCGGGTCGAACTGAGCCCCCGCGCAGCGCTCCAGCTCCGCGAGGGCGGTCGCCACGGGCCGGGCCCGGCTGTAGGAGCGGGTGGAGGTCATGGCGTCGAAGGAGTCGGCCACCGCCACCACGCGGGCCAGGACGGGGATCTGCTCGCCGCTGAGCCCGTACGGGTAGCCGGAGCCGTCGACCCGCTCGTGGTGGTGCAGGATCGCGGACCGGGCCTCCCCGAGGAATCCGATGCCCCGGACCATCTCGTGTCCGTACTCGGGGTGCAGTTCGATGGTCCGGCGCTCCTCCGGCGTGAGCGGCCCGTCCTTGCGCAGCAGCCGGGTCGGCACCCCGAGCTTGCCGACGTCGTGCAGGATCCCGGCGATCCGGACCACTTCGAGGCGGTCGCCCCCCATGCCCAGCTCGCGGGCGATCATGGCGGAGGCCTGGCCCACCCGTTCGCTGTGCCCGCGCGTGTAGCGGTCCTTGATGTCGACGGCCTGGACGAGGGCGCGGATCGTGGCCCGGTGCGCGGCGCGTTCGCGGTGGTACTGGGCGAAGACCCAGCAGGAGATGTACATCGGCAGCAGGACGAGCAGTGCGGCCGGAACCCCGTACGGGCTGCGCCACATGACGGCCATCATCAGGCCGGCGAGCCCGTGCACGCAGTGCGGGGCGAGAGAGCCGGTGGCGAGCCCGCGCCAGGCGGTGGCGGCGGGCCGGCCCTCGGCGGCGGCCAGGACGGCCCCGTCGAGGGCGGTGAGCACCAGGCAGAAGACGACGGCCGCGACGGCCGCGGGGAGCATCACGTACGGGAAGTCGGCCACCCAGGCGGTGGGGTCGGCGGAGCCGTGGCCGCTCCCGTCGGGCGGTCCGGCGCCCGCGCCGCCCCGGCCGGCGAGGGCTTCCCGGCCGCCGAGGAGTCCGTAGGCCCGCCCGGCCGCCCACGCGGCCGTCGCCTGCTGGGCGGCGTGCCAGATCCGGCGGACCGGGGCGGGCCGCTGCACGACGCTCTGCGCGAGCCCCCCGGGCACGGCCACGAGCGCGGCGGCCGACGGCGGCAGCAGGAAGACGGCCGCCATCACCACCGGGAAGAAGGAGCCGATGCCCTCGGGGACCCGGCGGCCCAGGAAGGGGAGGGCCCGCGCCGACTCGCAGCCGAGGTAGAGGAGGGCCAGCAGGGCCACGGCGGGCCACGGCGTCGCGGAGCCCGCGAGGAGGGCCGGGGCCGCGCAGGCCGAGGCCGCGAGAACGGCGGCCAGGACGCAGGCGCGCGCCATCGGCGGAAGTCCCCGCATGGCGCTCTCCTCCCCCAGGGGCCTCGAAAACCGGGTACCGGACGTGAGCGGTACCGCGAGGGGAGAATAGGTCGGCCCCCGAACGGAGCGGGGCACATTTTCGCATTGCGCCGTACGGGCGCCCCCGGATTAGCACCTTCGAGTGAACGAAGTGGGCTTCCGGGGGCGGAGGTTCAGCGGCCGGACCGTGCCGTTCAGCCGGTCGCGGGCCCGGCGGTGATGTCACCCTCGGGCACGGCCTGACCCGAACGGATGAGTTCGATCCGTCCCATGACCTTGGAACGGAGATCGGTCGGCACGTCGTCCGATCCGCAGCAGCGCTTGACCAGCTTCTTCACGGCCTGTTCCAGGCCGTACTTCTCCAGACAGGGATTGCATTCGCCGAAGTGCGTCTCGAACTTCGTGCAGTCACTGTCGGGCATCTCGTGGTCCAGGAACTCGTACAGATGGTCCAGGACCTCGGCGCACTCCGTCTCGTGCGGCTCTCCGCAGCTCATGAGCCCGAGCCTTTCAGGTCGTTCGACTCTCCCGCGCCGGCGGGAACCAGCCCGCGCTCACGGGCATAGTCCTCCAGCATTCCGCGGAGTTGACGGCGCCCACGGTGCAGCCGCGACATGACCGTACCGATGGGTGTACCCATGATGTCCGCGATCTCCTTGTACGCAAAGCCCTCTACGTCGGCAAGATAGACCGCGATGCGGAACTCCTCCGGAATGGCCTGGAGCGCTTCCTTGACGTCCGAATCGGGCAGGTGGTCGAGCGCCTGCGATTCGGCGGAACGCAAACCGGTCGACATGTGCGACTCGGCGCGCGCCAGCTGCCAGTCCTCGATCTCCTCCGCGGCGCTGCGCTGCGGCTCGCGCTGCTTCTTGCGGTAGGAGTTGATGAACGTGTTGGTCAGAATGCGGTAGAGCCACGCCTTGAGGTTGGTGCCCTCGCGGAACTGGTGGAAGGACGCGTACGCCTTCGCGTAGGTCTCCTGGACCAGGTCCTCGGCGTCGGCCGGGTTGCGCGTCATGCGCAGGGCGGCGGAGTACATCTGGTCGAGGTAGCCGAGGGCGTCCCGCTCGAAACGCGCATTGCGCTCAGCGGTCGTCTCCTGTGCCTGGCCTTCGTCGGTCCCAGCGACAGGACCCACCTCCTCCGACAGCGTGGCGGCTCCGAAAGCGGATCCGCTCGAATCGGAGAATAGTCGACCATCCCGGCCCTCCGCCGCCCGAAGCGAACCGCGCTTGGGGGCAGGCAGCACCGTCCAGTCCAGGTCAGCGGCCTGCGGACGGTTCTGGCTGATGACCTGGGTCATGCGCTCCCTCTCCTCCGACGTCTTTTCCCTGCGTTCCGACACCTCCCTCAACAGGCGGCCCGGGCAGGGCATTCCCTGGTGCGCCAAGGGCTGTCGGGATTTCCCGGGGCCGGACGGGGGCGGGTGAGCGGGGTCACGCCGGAATCTGTCAGGTCCGGACCACGGAGGGGCCCGTCCGGGGTGCCGCCCGGGGTTTCCGGGGCCGCTCCGGGGCTCCGTTCGGAGCCGGTCCGGGGCTCAGGCGGTGAGCCGGTCCGGGGCTCAGGCGGTGAGCCGGGCGAGCCAGGGGGCCACCGCGCCGGTGATGACTTCCAGGGCCTCGTCCTGCGTCAGGTCCGCCTTCTTCGGCACGGCGAAGCCGTGGTCCCCGAAGGGCACCTCCACGAGCTCGTACTCCCCTCCAGGGAACTCCTCCGGCCGCCCGAAGGGGTCCCGGCCGCCCTGCATCACCAGCGCGGGCCGCCCGGCGCCCAGCAGCTCCTCGGCCCGGGACTTCTCGGGCTTGCCCGGCGGGTGCAGCGGGAAGGCCAGCGCGAGCACCCCGGCCGCACCCAGCTCGGCGGCGGTCCGGCAGGCCACCCGGGCCCCGGCGCTGCGCCCGCCGGCCGCCACGGGGAGGCCGGGCCGCTCCAGCGCGGGCCACAGGGCCCGCCAGCCCTCGTCCAGCACCTTGGGCGCGGCGGCGACCTTCTTCCCGGCGACCCGCCAGGGCTGCTCGACCAGGGCCACGGTGACGCCCCGGGCGGGCAGGGCCGCGGCCAGGGCCTGGAGGTCGCGGGCCTCGATGCCGCCGCCGGCGCCGTGGCCCAGGGCCAGCACCAGCTTCGCGGCGCGGGCGGTGTGCCAGGTGATCCGGGCCTCGCCGGCGGGGGTGCCGACGCTCTCGGTACGGGTGCTCATGGGCCCATCCTGCCGGGCGGCGGGCCCGGAGGAACGCAGGGGCGCCCGCCAGTCCCGTAATCCCCGGTGGATCGGCGCGCGGCGTCGGACGCGGTGCACCGCAAGGCGGAGGAGCGTCCTCGTACCGGGCGCATCCCGGCGTTCCGACAACGCGGCGAGGCGCCGCGGCCGTCGTCGTGCGCCCGCCGGGGATTGCCGGACGTCCCTTAGAAGAGGGTCGCCTCCTCCGGGCCCTCCAGTTCCTGGAGCAGCTCCGGCCCGTTGTTGCGCACGCTGCTCACCGCCGTGGCCACCGGGTAGGCCCGCATCAGCCCGCCGGGCGGGGGTGCCAGCAGGTCCCGCAGGCCGTTCTCGTCGGTGCGGGCGGGGTCCAGCCAGGCGTCCCAGCGGTCCGGGGTGAGCATCAGCGGCATCCGGGGATGGATCTCGGAGAGCGAGCGCGGCCCCTCGGCGGGCGCCACCCCCAGCGGGGTGGTCTCCGCCTCGGCGGTGATCACCGAGCAGGTGGCCCACCAGGCCCGCGGGTGCTCGGCGGGCAGGGTCGCGTCGCGCCAGAACTCGTAGATCCCGGCCATCGCGAAGACCGAGCCGTCGGCGGGGAGGACGAAGTAGGGCTGCTTGCGGGCCCGCTTCCTCTTCCCCTCGACCTCCAGCTGCCGCTCGTCGTGCTCGGTGACCCACTCGTAGTACCCGTCGGCGGGGACGATGCAGCGGCGCTGCGCGAAGGGGCGGCGGAAGGACGGCTTCTCGTGCAGGGTCTCGGACCGGGCGTTGATCATCCGGGCCGCGCCCTCGGAGTTCTGCGCCCAGGAGGGGACCAGGCCCCATTTCAGGACCCGCAGCTGGCGAACCGGACGGGGGTCCCGCGCGTCTTTGAGGGGACGGTCGAGGACGACGTGGACCTCCTTCGTCGGCGCCACGTTCCAGTCGGGGGCCAGGGTCTCGTCCGGTTCCCACCTCTCGATCCCGAATGTCCCCGCCAGCTCCTGGGGCGTCCGACTCGCCGCAAACCTTCCGCACATGGCTGACACACTGCCATGGAACCGATCCCCGACCGCAAGGAGTCCGCCACTCCATGGACAGCAGCACGACGGCCGGCCTCTGGGACCGGCTCACCGGAATACAGACGCCGCCCTCCTTCTGGCTGGTGGTGGCGACGGGACTGGCCGCGCTCGCGCTCGTGGCACCGCGACCGGTGTGGCTGCTGGCCCGGAACGCGATCACCATCGCGCACGAGGGCGGCCACGGGCTGGTGGCCCTGCTGACCGGGCGCCGGCTCACCGGGATCCGGCTGCACTCCGACACCAGCGGGCTCACCCTCAGCTGGGGCAAGCCGACCGGGATCGGGATGGTCCTGATGCTCGCCGCCGGCTACACGGCGCCCGCGCTGCTGGGCCTGGGCGGGGCGGCCCTGCTGGCGGCGCACCGGATCACGCTGCTGCTGTGGGCGGCGACCGCGCTGCTGCTGGCGATGCTGGTGATGATCCGGAACGCGTACGGGCTGCTGACGGTGGTGCTGACCGGCGGGGCCTTCCTGCTGGTGTCCTGGAAGGCCCCGGAGGCGGTGCAGGCGGCGTTCGCGTACGCGGTGGTGTGGTTCCTGCTGCTGGGCTCGGTGCGGCCGGTGTTCGAACTCCAGGCCCAGCGCCGGGGCGGCGCGGCGCCGGAGTCCGACGCGGACCAGCTCGGCCGGCTCACGCACGTCCATCCCGTCGCCTGGCTGCTCCTGTTCCACACGGTCACCCTGTGCTGCCTCATCGGGGGCGGGCGCTGGCTGCTCGCCCTCTGAGACGGGGCCGCGATCCAGATCCGGGGCCGTGGGAAGCCACTAAAGTAAGGGCCATGACCGAGACCCCCGCGCTCCACGACCTCTGGCCCGCTCCGTTCGCGGAGGGGGCCGTCCACGCCACCGTCACCGTGCCTGGGTCCAAATCGGTCACCAACCGCGCCCTCGTGCTCGCCGCCCTCGCGGCCGAGCCGGGCTGGGTGCGCCGCCCGCTGCGCTCGCGCGACTCCCAGCTGATGTCGGACGCCCTGCGGGCGCTCGGCGTCGGCATCGAGGAGACCGTCTCCTCCAGCTCCGCCGACGGCGACAGCGGCGAGGCCTGGCGGATCATCCCGGCCGCCCTGCACGGCCCGGCCACCGTCGACGTCGGCAACGCGGGCACCGTCATGCGCTTCCTGCCGCCCGTGGCCACGCTGGCCGACGGCGACATCCGCTTCGACGGCGACCCGCGCTCCTACGAGCGCCCGCTCGGCCAGGTCATCACCGCGCTGCGCACCCTCGGCGCCCGGATCGACGACGACGGCCGGGGCGCGCTGCCCATGACCGTCCAGGGCGGCGGGGCCCTGGAGGGCGGCACGGTCGAGATCGACGCCTCCAACTCCTCGCAGTTCGTCTCGGCGCTGCTGCTGTCCGCGCCGCGCTTCAACCAGGGCGTCGAGGTCCGGCACGTGGGCGGCAAGCTGCCGTCGATGCCGCACATCCGGATGACCGTGGACATGCTGCGCGCGGCGGGCGCCCAGGTCGACACCCCCGAGGCCGGCGGCGAGAAGGACGTGTGGCGGGTGACGCCGGGCGCGCTGCTCGGCCGCGACATGGTCGTCGAGCCGGACCTGTCCAATGCCCAGCCCTTCATGGCCGCGGCGCTGATCACCGGCGGCACGGTCACCATCCCGGACTGGCCGCTGCGCACCACGCAGCCCGGTGACGCGCTGCGCGAGATCTTCACCGCCATGGGCGGCTCCTGCGAGCTGACCGAGGCGGGCCTGGTCTTCACCGGCACGGGCAAGATCCACGGCATCGACGTGGACCTGGGCGAGGTCGGCGAACTGACCCCGGGCATCGCGGCCGTGGCCGCGCTGGCGGACTCGGAGTCGGTCCTGCGCGGGGTCGCGCACCTGCGGCTGCACGAGACGGACCGCCTGGCGGCGCTGACCGCGGAGATCAACGGCCTCGGCGGCGACGTCACCGAGACCGAGGACGGTCTGCGCATCCGCCCGCGCAAGCTGCACGGCGGCGTGTTCCACACCTACGACGACCACCGCATGGCCACCGCCGGCGCGGTGATCGGCCTGGCCGTGCCGGGCGTGGAGATCGAGAACGTGGCGACGACCGCGAAGACCCTGCCGGACTTCCCCAGGATGTGGACGGACATGCTCGGTCAAGCTCCGCGAGGCACGACGGGAGCGGGAGCGTAGGGGCCCGGTCATGCGCAGGTACGGCAAGCACACCGACGAGGACGACATCCGCCAGCGCCCGAACCCCAAGGGCAACCGGGCCAGGACGAACATCCGGCCCAAGCACGAGGACGCCGCCGACGGCTTCGTCCTCACCGTGGACCGCGGCCGGCTGACCTGCCTGGTCGAGGACCGCAAGGTCACCGCCATGAAGGCCCGCGAGCTGGGCCGCAAGGCGGCGGTGGTCGGCGACCACGTTTCGCTCGTCGGCGACCTGTCCGGCAAGAAGGACACCCTCGCGCGGATCGTGCGGATCCAGGAGCGCAAGTCGGTCCTGCGGCGCACCGCGGACGACGACGACCCGTACGAGCGGGTGGTCGTCGCCAACGCCGACCAGCTGGCCATCGTCACGGCGCTGGCCGACCCGGAGCCCCGGCCCCGGATGATCGACCGCTGCCTGGTGGCCGCGTACGACGCCGGGCTGGAACCGCTGCTGGTGCTCACCAAGTCCGACCTGACCTCCGCGGACAAGATCCTGGAGGTCTACTCGACCTTCGGCCTGGAGTACGTGGTCACCAACCGCGAGGAACTGGCGACGGGCGACGCCGCCGAGCGGGTGCGCGAGCGCCTGGAGGGCCGGATCACCGCCTTCGTCGGCCACTCCGGCGTCGGCAAGACGACCCTGGTGAACTCGCTGGTCAGCGAGGGCCGCCAGCGGGCCACCGGCCACGTCAACGCCGTCACCGGCCGGGGCCGGCACACCACCACCTCGGCGCTCGCGCTGCCGCTGCCCTCCGGGGACGGCTGGGTCATCGACACCCCGGGCGTGCGCTCCTTCGGCCTGCACCACGTGGACCCGTCCCGGGTGGTCCTGGCCTTCCCGGAGCTGGTGCCGGGCACGGAGGAGTGCCCGCGCGCGTGCAGCCACGACGAGCCGGACTGCGCGCTGGACCGGTGGGTGGAGGAGGGCCACGCGGACCCCGCGCGGCTGTACTCGCTGCGGCGGCTGCTCCAGACCCGTGAGCGCCGCGAGGGCGACTGACCGCGGGCGGGCGGCAGGCCGCCCCACGGCAGGTTGATCGTCCGGTGGGGTTTGCCGCCGGCCGCGTCTGGTAAATGCATAATCGCACCATGTGACGCCGAGTCACCTGACGCGGGGAGGCATACGCCATGGCGTGGCTGCTGGTCGTGGTCGCCGGGATCCTGGAGACGGGCTTCGCGGTCTGCCTCAAGCTGTCGCACGGGTTCACCCGGCTGTGGCCGACGATCGCCTTCGCGTGCTTCGCGCTCGGCAGCTTCGGGCTGCTGACCCTCGCGCTGAAGAAGCTGGACGTGGGACCGGCGTACGCGGTGTGGACGGGCATCGGGGCGGCCGGGACGGCGATCTACGGCATGGTCTTCCTGGGCGACCTGGTCTCCACCCTCAAACTCGTCTCGATCACGCTGGTGATCCTCGGGGTCATCGGCCTCCAGCTCTCCGGTTCGGCGCACTGAGCAGCCGCAGCAGTTCCACCGCCGCCGGCTCCTGGCCCGGCTCCCCCGGCGCGACCACGTAGGACAGCGCGAGCCGTACGGCGAGCTCGCAGCGGCGGACCGGCTCCTGCGGCAGCGCGGCCGCGGCCCGGTCGCGCGCCGCCCGGGCCAGCTCCCCCGGCCCGAGCGCCTGCCGGCCCCCCGCCGGGGGCGGCGAGGGCAGGCCCGGCCCCCAGGAGCCGGTCAGCAGGGCCCGTACGAGGACCCGTGCGCGGGCCGCCCGTACGGTCCAGTCGGCGACGGCGGCGAGCCGCTCGGCGGAGCCTCGCGCGGCCGGGGCGGCCAGCGCGCGCTCCACCCCGTCGAGGTACCAGTCGGCGGCGCGGCGCACCAGGGCCCGGCCCAGGCCCGCCTTGCCGCCGAACTCGTTGTAGAGGGTCTGGCGCGACACCCCGGCGGCGGCCGCGACCTCGACCATCCGCACGGCCGGCCAGGGCCGGGCTGCCAGTGCGGCCTCGGCCGCTTGCAGCAGGGACTCACGGGCCGTCGGCATCGCCACCTCCCCGCTGGGTTCGCCGGCCGCACTTCCCCACCAGGGTTGACGGGCCGCCAGATCCCGTCAAGGGCGCGTCCCGGCCGCACTGTGGACCTCGTTCGCCGGGTCCGGCGAGTCTCGATACTGTTCGGCCATGTCCACGTATGCCGATGACCTGCGCCTCGCCCTCGAACTCGCCGACGCGGCGGACGCCGCCACGATGCAGCGCTTCCGCGCCCTCGACCTCCAGGTCGAGACGAAGCCGGACATGACCCCGGTGAGCGAGGCCGACAAGGCCGCCGAGGAGGTCGTGCGGGCCGGGATCCAGGCCGCGCGCCCCGACGACGCGATCCTCGGCGAGGAGTACGGGCTGAAGGGCAGCGGGCCGCGCCGCTGGGTCGTGGACCCGATCGACGGCACGAAGAACTACGTGCGCGGCGTCCCCGTCTGGGCGACGCTGATCTCCCTCATGGAGGAGGGCGCGGACGGGGTGTTCCGCCCGGTCGTCGGCGTGGTCTCGGCCCCGGCGCTGGGCCGCCGCTGGTGGGCCTCGCAGGGCGGGGGCGCCTTCGCGGGCGGTGCGCTGGGCGAGCCGGCCGGGCCGGTCTCGGTGTCGAAGGTGGCCTCCCTGGCCGACGCCTCGTTCGCGTACTCCTCGCTGAGCGGCTGGGAGGAGCAGGGCCGGCTCCCGGGCTTCCTGGACCTGACGCGCGCGTGCTGGCGCACCCGGGCGTACGGCGACTTCTGGCCGTACATGATGGTCGCGGAGGGCTCGCTGGACCTGTGCGCCGAGCCGGAGCTGAACCTGTGGGACATGGCCGCCATCGCGGTCGTGGTCCAGGAGGCGGGCGGCCGGTTCACCGGCCTGGACGGGGTGGACGGCGTGGACGGCGGCAACGCGGCGGCCTCGAACGGCCTGCTGCACGACGAGATGCTCGGGTACCTGAACCGGCCGGCCTGAACCGGCCGGCCGGCTCGGCGCCCTCGCGCGCCGAGCGTGCCCCCTTGATGACTTTCCGTGTCCGTGGGAGCCTGAGGATCCCCCCGCTTGTGCGCTTGTGAACGGCTTCTCTAAGTGGAGGACCTTTCGCGCGCCGCACCCCACCCAGGCGGGGGCTCACCCAGGAGGTGGCTCTCTCCATGCTCGTCCGCGACGCAATGAGCACCGTGATCCTCACCCTCGGACCCGCGCACTCCCTCCGTCAGGCGGCCTGCCTGATGTCCGGCCGGCGCGTCGGCGCGGCCGTCGTCCTCGACCCCGACCACAGCGGCATCGGCATCCTGACCGAGCGCGATATCCTGAACTCGATCGGCGCCGGCCACGACCCCGACCGGGAGTCCGTGGGCGCGCACACCACGAACAACGTCGTCTTCTGCACCCCCGAAGCGACCGTGCAGGAGGCCGCGGAGGCCATGGTCCACGGCGGGTTCCGGCACCTGATCGTGCTGGAGGACGGCGGCCCGGTCGGCATCGTCTCCGTCCGCGACGTCATCCGCTGCTGGGTACCGGCCCGCCGGGCCGTGCCCGCGTAGCCGGGACCGGCCCGGGAACGGCGGCGGGCCGGAACCCCTTCGAAGGGGTTCCGGCCCGCCGTCCCGCTACGGCAAGCGGTCCGTGTCAGCCGCGAAGGGCCTGGACCGCGGCTTCGAGCCGCTTGCCGAAGTCGGCGTCCGCCCGGCGGAAGTTGTCGATCGCACGCTCGACGATGTCGTCACGGGAGACCTTGGCGATGAAGCCGGACAGGTTCTCGACCAGACGGGACTTCTCGTCCTCGGAGAAGAGGCGGTAGAGGTTGCCCGCCTGGACGAAGTCGTCGTCCTCGGAGTGCGAGGGGGTGGCGTGGTTGCCCGTGCCGCCGGTGACGGGGGTGGACTCCCACAGCGGGCGGCCGGTCTGGGCGGGGCCGCCGAAGCTGTTGGGCTCGTAGTTCTTGGAGCCCTTGTGGCGGCCGTCGTAGAGGTAGCCGTCGCGGGAGTTGGTGCGCGCCTCGGTGGCGTGCGGGCGGTTCACCGGCAGGTGGTCGGCGTTGATGCCGACGCGGTAGCGGTGGGCGTCGCCGTACGCGAAGAGGCGGCCCTGGAGCATCTTGTCCGGGGAGGGGCCGATGCCGGGGACGAAGTGCGCCGGGGAGAAGATGCTCTGCTCGACCTCGGCGAAGATGTTCTCCGGGTTGCGGTTGAGCTCCAGCTTGCCGATCTCGATCGGCGGGTAGTCCTCGTGCGGCCACACCTTGGTGAGGTCGAACGGGTTGAAGCGGTAGTTCTCCGCCTCGGCCGCCGGCATGATCTGGACCTGCACGGTCCAGGTCGGGAAGTCGCCGCGCTCGATGGACTCGCGCAGGTCGCGCTGGTGGGAGTCCGGGTCCTCGCCGGCGAGCTGGTTGGCCTCGGCCTGGGTGAGGTTCTTGATGCCCTGGTCGGTCTTGAAGTGGTACTTGACCCAGAAGACCTCGCCGGCCTCGTTGTTCCACTGGAACGTGTGCGAACCGTAGCCGTTCATGTGGCGGTAGGACGCCGGTATGCCGCGGTCGCCGAACAGCCAGGTCACCTGGTGGGTGGACTCGGGCGACAGGCCCCAGAAGTCCCAGACGTTGTCCGCCTCCTGCGAGCCCGTGTACGGGTCGCGCTTCTGGGTGTGGATGAAGTCGGGGAACTTGATGGCGTCCCGGATGAAGAAGACCGGGGTGTTGTTGCCGACGAGGTCGTAGTTGCCCTCTTCGGTGTAGAACTTCAGCGCCCAGCCGCGCGGGTCACGGCGCGCGTCGGCGCCGCCGAGGCTGTCCGCCACGGTGGAGAAGCGCAGGAACGTTTCGGTCTGCTTGCCGACCTCGGAGAGGAACTTGGCGCGGGTGTACCGGGTGACGTCCGCCGTCACCGTGAAGGTGCCGTAGGCGCCGGCGCCGCGGGCGTGCACCACGCGCTCCGGGATGCGCTCGCGGTTGAAGTGCGCGAGCTTCTCCAGCAGGAGCTGGTCCTGGACCAGGACCGGACCACCGACGCCGGCCGTCTCGCTGTTCTGGTTGTCGGCGACCGGAGCCCCGGCCTCCGTGGTGAGCGGTCCCTGCGTCACGTGCGCCTCCTGCGTCATTCCTGCATGCCCTGTCCTTGGCGTTTGCCGTAATCGATCCTACGATGGACTTTGTCTAAGTCAAGTAAGCATCCAAGTCCACACCGGTTCGGGATCTACACGGATTCCCCACTGTTAGGCTGGCGTGTATGAGTGACCTGCTGGAACGACTTCGCGGACGCGGCTGGCGCATGACGGCCCAGCGCCGCGTCGTGGCCGAGGTGCTCGACGGTGACCACGTTCACCTGACGGCAGACGAGGTGCACGCACGCGCTGTGACCAAACTGCCCGAGATTTCTCGAGCCACGGTCTACAACACCTTGGGCGAGCTCGTATCGCTCGGCGAGGTGCTGGAAGTCTCGACGGACCGGCGGGCCAAGCGGTACGACCCGAACGCCCACCGCCCCCACCACCACCTGGTCTGCGCCCAGTGCGGCGCCATCCGGGACGTCCACCCGGCGGGCGACCCGCTGGCCGACCTGCCCGACGGCGAGCGCTTCGGCTTCGTGGTCTCGGCGGTCGAGGTGACGTACCGCGGGGTGTGCCCGAACTGCGCGGGCGCCTGACGTTCCACGCGAGAAGGCCGGGAGCCCTGGGCTCCCGGCCTTCTGCGTTGCCGTCCTTCGCGTTCACGAACGACCCGGAAAACGACTCGAGGCCCGGATCCACGGGATCCGGGCCTCGGGCCTTCAGTAGCGGGGACAGGATTTGAACCTGCGACCTCTGGGTTATGAGCCCAGCGAGCTACCGAGCTGCTCCACCCCGCGTCGGTAAACACGACTCTACGGGAGGCCACCCGGCAGATGCAAATCAGTTGTGGGGGACCTACGCGGACAGCTCCTCCGCCAGGGCGTCGCGCAGCCGGGCGGCGCGCTCGGACACCTCGGCCGGGCCCAGCTCCATGGCCCGTACGCACCACTTCTGCCCCTCGGCGAGGTCCCCGTGCCGGGCCGCGAGCAGCCCGAGCCTGAGCGCGGCCCGGCCGTGCCCGGCCACCGCCGCCCGGGTCCACCACAGGGCCGCCTCGGGTTCGTTGCCCTCCCGGGCCAGCAGCAGCCCGAGGTTGAAGGCGCCGTTGCGCGAGCCGGCCTCCGCCGCCTCCCGGTACCACCGGGCGGCGACCGCGAGGTCGCCCCGGGCGGCGGCGAGCATGCCCACCCGTACCTGGGCCCGGCGGTGGCCCTGCTCGGCGGCGCGCGCGTACCACTCCTCGCTCTCGGTGCGGGCCGCGCCGCCGACGGGCTCGCCGAGGGCCACCGGCTCCGGCGGCGGGGCCAGCGACTCCAGCAGGGCGGCCAGCCGGAAGGCAGCCTCCGCGCTGCCGCCGCCCGCCGCGCAGCGCAGGTGCCGCTCGGCGGCCCGCTCCTCGCCGTCGCGCACGAGGGCGATCCCGACCTGGAGCGCCGCGTCGGTGTGCCCGGCGGCGGCGGCCCGCTCGTACCACTTCAGGGCGGAGCGGTCCTCGTCGCGGCTGGCGAAGAGGATCCCGAGGTTGAAGGCGGCGTCGACGCTCCCGGCCTCCGCGGCCTTGGAGAACCACGGCTCGGCGCCGGCCGCGTCCCCGGCCTGGAGCAGCATGATCGCCAGCGCGTTGGCGGCCTCGCGGTGACCGGCGTACGCGGCCCGGCGGTACCACTGCTCGGCCTGCGCGGTCCGCTCCTGGGCGGCGCAGAGCAGGGCGAGGTTGTAGGCGCCGTTGTGGTCGCCGGCGTCCATCGCGACCCGGTACCACTTCTCGGCCGTCTGGGTCTCGCCGCGGGCGGCGTGCAGCGCGCCGAGGGCGTTCGCCGCGTTGCCGTCGCCGTCCTGGGCCGCGCGGTGCCACCAGGCGGCCGCGCTGTCCTCGTCGCCGGCGTCGCGCAGCAGGAAGCCGAGGGCGCAGGCGGCCCGGGCCTCACCCTGCTTGGCCGAGCTCAGGTACCAGCGGCCGGCCTCCTTCAGCTCGCCGCGGGCCTCCAGCAGGGCGCCGAGGTGCAGCCCGGCGCGCCGGTGCCCGCGCGCGGCGGCCTGGCGGTACCACTGCTCGGCCTCGGCGGGGTCGCCCTTGCGCAGGTGGCGGGCCAGGCGGTACGCGGCCTCACGGTGCCCCTGCTCGGCGGCGGCCCGGAACCAGCGCTCGATGCCCTTGTCCCCGCGGTGTTCCAGCAGGTCGGCCAGTCCGTAGGCGCCCAGGGCGTGCCCGGACTCCGCCGCCTGGCGCAGCCAGTACTCGGCGGCGGGCTCGTCCCCGCGCTCGCGGTAGTGGCGTCCCAGGGCGTGCGCGGCGGGGGCGGATCCGGCGACGGCGGCGACCCGCCACCAGCCGGCGGCCTCGTCGGGGTAGCCGCGCTGGAGGAGCAGGACCCCGAGGTTGTTGGCGGCGGCGCGGTCGCCGGCTCCGGTGGCGCCGCGGAGGTAGGGCTCGGCCCGGGCCAGGTCGCCGCGGCGCAGCAGCAGCGCGCCGAGCACGCTCATGGCGCCCGGGTCGCCCTTGTCGGCGGCCACGCGGTGGCGGGCCTCCAGCTCGGCGTCGGTGGCGCCCTCGGCGTCCCCGAAGGCTTCTGCCGCGAAATCCGCATCGGTCAGTGCGGTCTGCGCGTTAACAGTCGGAGCGGCCTCGCCCGTTCCCGCGCCCGACTCGGCCTCCGCCCTCACAAACCGCCCTGTCTCCAGCAGAGTTGACCTGTCCCCCATAAATCCCATCGTCGCATCACCTGCTACCCGCGTACACCTGGTATGTCGCAGCCAGTGAGGTCACTACAGCGTTTTGTCGACATGCCCACAGAGAGACAAGTCAAACACGCTCGCCCCTCAACTCACCCGCCCCAGTGACCCCGTGTCTCCCAACAGCGCCTTTTCGGTGCTCCGGGCACGACGAAGGCCCGGATCCCATTGGATCCGGGCCTTCGTCTTCAGTAGCGGGGACAGGATTTGAACCTGCGACCTCTGGGTTATGAGCCCAGCGAGCTACCGAGCTGCTCCACCCCGCGTCGGTGAAACCACAGTATCACGACACGGGACGGAGCCATTACGGGGTTCTCCGCACCGCCTAGCCGGCCGGCTTGGGCGCCGTCAGCTTCGCCTCCGCGTCGATCGCCCGCTTCAGCGCCGCCTGCAGGTCGCTCTGCGCCTTGCCGTACGCGGCCCAGTCACCCGCCTTCATCGCCTTGTCGGCCTCCTCCACCGCCTTCTGGGCGTCGGTGAGGGCCGCCTTGACCGTCGGGTCCTGCGCGGTCGGCGGGGTGTTCGGGTTCGTCGGCGTGGTGGGCGGCGTCGGCGTGGTGGGCGTGGTCGGGGCCTCGGCTCCGAAGACCACGCTCAGCGCCTTCTCCAGGGTGTCCTCGAAGGCCGTCTGGCCGCCGTAGGTCACCAGCACCTTGCGCAGCAGCGGGTACTTCAGCCCGGAGCTGCGCACGTACACCGGCTCCACGTAGAGCATTCCGCCGTCCATCGGGACCGCGAGCAGGTTGCCGTACTCGATCTCCGAGTCGCCGCCGCGCAGCAGCCGGATCGACTCGGCGATCTTCGGCTCCGACTGGAACTTGCTCTGGACCTGGCCGGGGCCGTCCGGCGGCTTGCTCGTCGGCATCTTCAGGATTCGGATCTTGCCGTAGTCCGGGGTCCCGGGATCGGCGTTCACCGCCATGAAGGCGCTCAGGTTGGGCCGCTCGTTCGGCGTGAAGGTCGTCGTGAGCGAGAAGACCTGGTCCTTCTCCGGCTGGCCCGGCATCTTCATCGACAGGTAGTACGGCGGGACCGCCGTGCCGGCCTTGGTCGTCGGGTCGTCCGGGACGGCCCAGGCCTCACTGCCGCTGAGGAAGGTCTGCGGGTCCGTGACGTGGTACCGGGTCAGCAGCTCGCGCTGGACCTTGAAGAGGTCCTGCGGGTAGCGCATGTGGTCCATGAGCGGCTTGGAGATCTCGCTCTTGGGCTTCACCGTGCCCGGGAAGGCCTTCATCCAGGTCTTCAGGACCGGGTCCTTGGTGTCCCACTGGTACAGGTCGACCGTGCCGTCGTACGCGTCGACGGTGGCCTTCACCGAGTTGCGGATGTAGTTGACCTGGTTCTCCTGGGCGACCACCGCGCGCTGGCTGTTGGTCAGCGAGTCCGCGGTGCTCCGGCCCAGCGTGGTGCGCGAGGCGTACGGGTAGCCGTTGGTCGTCGTGTAGGCGTCGACGATCCACTTGATCCGGCCCTCGACGACGGCCGGGTACGGGGCCCCGTCGATGGTCAGCCAGGGCGCGACGGCCTCGACGCGGTCCTTGGGCGTGCGGTTGTACAGGATCCGCGAGCCGTCGCCGATGGCGCCGGAGTAGAGGATCTGCGGCTCGCTGAAGGCGAGCGCGTACGCGGCGCGGTTGACCGGGTTGTCCAGGTTGACCCCGGAGTCGCCCTTGTAGCTGGTCTCCTTCTCGCCCTTGTCGTCCGAGTAGTCGAGCTCCTTCTGCGGACCGCCGACGATCGAGTACTGCTTCGTCTGCTCGCCGTAGTAGATGCGCTGCTCGAAGTCCGTGCCGAACATGCCCTTGGAGGGCAGGTCGGACTGCGTGAAGTCGGGGGCGCCGTCCTTGACGCTGGTGCCCTTGGCGGCGACCACGCCGTAGCCGTGCGTGTACTTGAAGTGGTCGTTGATCCAGTTGTTCTTCGGGATGCCGCCGATGTTCAGCTCGCGCAGCCCGATGACCGTGTCCTGGCCGGCGTACCGGTCGACCGCCAGCGTGGACGGGAAGCCGTAGTAGCCCTTGACCTGCTGGAGCTGCTGGAAGGCCGGGGAGACGATGTTCGGGTCGAGCAGGCGCAGGCTGGCGGTGGTGTCGGCCACCGACCGCAGCTTGGTGCGGTCCTCGGTCTGCGGGACGCCCGGGTAGTCCTTGACGTCGGCCCCGTCGATCCCGTAGGCGTCGCGCGTGGCCTTGATGTTCTTCTCGACGTACGGCGATTCCTTGGCCTGCTCGTTCGGCTGGACCTGGAACTTCTGGACGATCGCCGGGTACAGCCCGCCGATCAGGATCGCCGAGAGGACCATCAGGCCGAAGCCGATGACCGGCAGCTGCCAGGTGCGCCGCCACAGGGTGGCGAAGAACAGCACCGCGCAGATCGCCGCGATGGCGACGAGGATCGTCTTCGCCGGCAGGTAGGCGTTGGCGTCGACGTAGCGCAGGCCGGTCCAGTTGTCGGCGGCCTTGAAGTCGCTGGACTTCACGGCGAGGCCGTACCGGTCGAGCCAGTACGCGACGGCCTTGAAGGTGACGAAGAGGCCGAGCAGCACCGACAGGTGCCCGGTCGCCGCGGCGGTGGCCCGGGCACCCGGGCTGGTCACGCGCAGTCCGCCGTACAGGTAGTGCACGACGACGGCGGCGATCACCGAGAGCACGACGGCCGCGAAGCCGAAGCCGAGCAGGAAGCGGTACCAGGGCAGGTCGAAGGTGTAGAACGACACGTCCAGGTGGAACTGGGGGTCCTTGCGCCCGAAGGGCACCCCGTTCACGTACATCAGCCAGGTCTTCCACTGGCCGGCCGCCGAGGCGCCCGCGATCAGACCGACGATCGCCGCGATGGCCAGGAGCAGCCACTTCTTGTACGGGGCGACGCTCATCCGGTAGCGGTCGAGGCTCTGCTGCTCCATCGACATCGCGCTGAGCGGCGGCCGCAGCCGGTACGCCAGCCAGATGTTCAGCCCGACCGCACCGGCCATCAGCAGGCCGAAGACGGCGAAGAGGCCGATCTTGGTCCACAGGGTGGTGGTGAAGACGGAGGAGTACTTGACGGAGCGGAACCAGAGCCAGTCCGTCCAGAACCCGGCGAACATGATGAACGCCATGGCCAGGACGGCAAGGACGCCCAATGTCGTCAGAAGAGTCCGGGCGCGCCGGGAGGGGCGGCCGACTCTCATCCGTGGCCCGGAGGGGCCTCCGCCGCGGTCCGGCATCTGGAAAGCCAAGGTGCGCACCTCGAAAGTCGCTGGGTCTGGTCCTGGGCCCACGATCGTAGGGCCCACCCATGCAACTTACTGAGGCTTTAGTCAGTTCCCGGTATCGGGGGGAAAGGAGGCAGGATGTTGTCCATGTCCAACCTTTCGCCCTCCCCCGGCACCCCGATGGCGGCCAGTCCGCTGACCCGCGCCGTCCTCGAGATCGACGAGTACGCCTCCACCCTCGGCTGGGACAAGCCGGCCCGGCTGTTCGCCCTGGTCGACACGGCCCGGCTGCGCAGGCAGGAGCCCCGGCTCGCCGGGCAGCTCGGCCTGGACCAGGACGACGCCGGCAAGAGCCAGCTCACCCCGATCGAGCAGGACGAGGTGCCGGCCGGGACCGCGCTGGACAAGTTCCTGGGCACCATCGCCTGGCCCGACGCCGTCGTCGGCTGCGCCCTGACGGTGGAGCGGCTGATGCTGCCGCCGTCCGCGGAGGCCGCCGTACCGGCCGGGCTGAACGACAAGCAGCTGACCAAGTGGGTCGCCGCCCACCCCGAGCGGCAGGAGGTGCGCCTCACGGTGGGCGTCCTGCGCGACGGCTCGCGCGAGTCGGCCGTGCGGCTGCGGGAGAAGGACTCCTCCAGCGAGGTGCTGACCGGCGCGAGCCTGGTGCCGGGGCTGGCCGACGCGCTGGCGGCGACCTTCGCCTAGGCCCTGGCCGGGCGATCTTCGCGGGCCCGCGACGTCCGGCACGGCACCTCGCCGCGTTGTCGGAGCGCGCGAGTACGGCCGAGTACGAGCTGCGCTCCTCCGCCTTGCGATGCACCGCGCCAGACCCCGCGGCCTGATCCACGAAGATCGCCCGGACAGGACCCAGGGGTGTCCGGGCGATCAGGGCCGGACACCCCCTAGCGGTTCCGCGGTCGGCGGGGGCGGGGCGCGGTCAGGACGCGGTGCACTTCGGCAGTCCGGCCGTGTCGCCCTTGCCGATCTTCTCCAGTGCCCTGGTGGCGTCGCCGATGGTGGCGACCTTCACCAGGGTCAGGCCCTCGGGCGTGTGCTGGGCCGCCGAGGCGCAGTTCTCGGCCGGGGTCAGGAAGTACTCGGCCCCGGCCTTGCGGGCGCCGATGGTCTTCATCTGGATGCCGCCGATGGGGCCGACCTTGCCCTCGTCGTCGATGGTGCCGGTGCCCGCGATGAACTTGCCGCCCGTGAGGTTCTCGGGGGTGAGCTTGTCGACGATGCCGAGGGCGAACATCAGGCCGGCGCTCGGGCCGCCGACGTCGGCGAGCTTGATGTCGATCGGGAACGGGAAGGTGTGGTCGGTCCCGGCCCGGATGCCGACGATGGCGTGGCCGTCGTCCTCCGCCTTGCCCGCGGTGATGGTGATCTTCGCGCTGCCGGTGGGCTCGCGGTTCGCCTTCTCGGCCTCGGCAGCCTCGGCGGCGGGCACGATGGTGAACTCGACGGGCTCGCCGGGCTTGTGCTTGGTCACGAGCTTGGCGACGTCCCCGGGGACGGTGACCGCGGCGCCGTCCACCGCCTTGATCACGTCCCCGGCGTGCAGCCTGCCCTCGGAGGGGCTGCCCTTGACGACGGTGGAGACGACGACGCGGGCGGTGACCGGGATGCCGAGCTGCTTGAGGGCGGCCACCTTGGCGCTCTCCTGCGACTGGCTGAACTCCTCGGCGTTCTCCTGTGTCGACTGCTTGTCCGTCTTGCCGTTCGGGTAGAGGTTCTCGTGCGGTACGACGATGTTGTCGCCCGCCATCCAGCCGTAGACCGCTTCCAGCAGGTTCATGTCGTAGTCGGCGCCGGTGACGCGGACCGTGGTCATGTTGAGGTGGCCGCTGGTCGGGTACGTCTTGTGCCCCGAGATGTTCAGCACCGGCTCACCGCGCGAGTCGCCCAGCGTGTTCACGGTCGGGCCCGGGCTCATCTCGGAGTACGGGACCTTGATGAAGACGCCCGCGCAGAGCAGCGCGAACAGCACGAGGAAGGAAGCGAGCATCGTCGCGGTGCGGCGTGGCATGGATCGACAGTACGGGACGGCCCGACCGGGCGGCCCGTGGGGCCGGTCCGTACGGGGCCCGCGGGCGCAACTCTCACCGGATTCTCGGCCGGGGCCCGGCGGGCACGTTTCCGAGGGGGTCTGTGGGGGGCCTCTGGGGGGCGGGGAGGGGCTCTCGGGACGCGTCAGACGGCGTCGGAACCGGAGTGCGCCCTTTCGTTCGTCCCGGCCCGGTCGGCCTTGTCCATGGCCTCGCGGAACCTGGCGTAGCCGGCCAGTTCGGATATGTCGCCCTGGGTGCGGTCGCGGGCCGCCCAGCTGCCCCATATCGCCGCCCCGATCGCGGCGAACAGCGGAATCAGCAACCACACCAGTGACGCCATGAACGTGCCTCCCTGCCCCGAAAGTGCGTGTCGTTGGTGGCTTCAACGCTCGTGCCCGGAGGGGGGTTACGCAAATCGGGGGCGTGTTGCGCGGCCGAACGGGGGTGACGCTACCCCCCGCCCGTAGGGACCCCGCGCCCGGCCCCCGCCTCAGCAGGCGCCGACCCACTCCTCGGTGCCGTCGGCGAACGTCTGGTGCTTCCAGATCGGGACCTCGTGCTTGAGGTCGTCGATCAGCATGCGGCAGGCCTCGAAGGCCTCGCCGCGGTGCGGGCAGGAGACGGCGACGATCACGGCCAGGTCGCCCACGGCGAGGTCGCCGACGCGGTGTACGGCGGCCAGGGCGCGGACCGGGTACTTCGCCACGACGCGGTCCGCGACGCGGCGCATCTCGGCCTCCGCCGTCGGGTGGCAGGAGTAGCCGAGCGAGTCGACGTCGGCTCCGCCGTCGTGGTTGCGCACCGTCCCGACGAAGAGGGTGGTGCCTCCGGTGGCGTCGTCGCCGACGGCCTTGAAGACCTCGTCGATGGAGAGCGGGGTCTCACGGATTTCGAGCAGCCGGATGGGGTCCTGCGCGGCCTGCTCGCCGGGGTGGTCGAAGTGCGGTGCCATGTTCCCCATCGTGCCCTAGCCGCCGACCCGGTGGAATAGCCGTTTCGCCCGGGGCGCGGCGCGCCGGTTGGGAGCCTCCTACAGGAGCCGGGCCCCGCCCCGGACCGGCCGGTCCGGGGCCGTGTCCCGCAGGTCAGAGCCCGCGGCGGCGCCGGGCGCGGCGTACGGCGGCGGCCGCGCCGAGCAGGGCGACCGTCGCGCCGGCGGCGCCGGCGGCCGTGGCGGCGTCCTTGCGGCCGAGGCGCCGGCCCGCGACGGTGTGCCGGCCCGCGACCTCCTGGAGCAGCTCGGCCAGCACCTCTTCGTTGGTCCAGCGGGGCCGCCAGCCCGCCGCGTGCAGCCCGCTGACGCTGACCACCCACGGGTGCATGGTGTACGCGAGGTCCCCGGCCGGGGACGGCGTCAGGCCGATCCGGTGGAGCCGGGCCGCGGCGCCGAGCGCGACGGCGGAGGGCAGCTCCATGCGGCGGATCCCGCTGAGCTCCTCGACCTCCTCCTGCTCCAGCCAGCCCTCGCAGCCGACGGCGAGCTCGCCCTCGGCCTTCTCCAGGGCGGCGTACTCCAGGGCGCTGACCAGGTCCTCGACGTGGCAGAACTGCCAGGTGGGCCGGGACCCGGCGACGACGAGCAGGCGCGGGGACTCGAAGTACCGGGTCAGGGCGGTGTCCGTGCCGCCGACCAGGACCGCGGGGCGGACGACGGTCACGTTCAGGCCGGGGTGGGCGCGGGGGGCGCGGCGGCCCAGGCGCTCGATCTCCAGCAGGTCGCCGACGCCGGTGGCCTCGGCGGTGGCGCGCAGCTCGGAGTCCTCCGAGAGCGGGATGTCGTTGTCCGGCAGGGCCCCGTAGACCATCGCCGAGGTGCACAGCACGACCCGGTGCACACCGGCCGCGGCGGCGGCGGTCAGCACGGTCTGGGTGCCGCGGACGTTGTAGGCGGTACGGGCCGCCGGGTCCGTCTCCAGGTCGAGGTCCAGCGCGAGGTGGACGACGACGTCCGCGCCGCGCAGCTTCTCGGCGATCGCGGGGTCCCGTACGTCCAGGACGTGCCACTGGGCGGCGGCGCAGTCCCCGCGCCGCTCGTCGATGGCCACGACCTGCTTGACCTCGTCGGATTCGACGAGGCGGCTCACCAGGGCGGCGCCGACCCCCGAGGCTGCTCCGGTCACCGCGATCACGGGGCTGGGGCGGCGCGGACCGGCCTGGTTTCGCGGCTGGCGAACGCCGGGGGCGCTGTCGTCGTGCTCGGGGCGGTTTTCGGCGTCGTGCGGCGCGCGAGCCTGCGGATCTGGGGAACTCACCGGGCGTCTCCAGCGGTTGTCTTCAGTGAGGACGCGCTGTGACGCGTACCCACCAGGTGATGTCCATCCTGCCGCAGCCCAGGACCCGGCGGAGCACCGAGCCCGGAAGCGGGAGTGGTGTCTACGCTGGGTGGTGTTGTCGGACCATCGCCCGTCGGCTCCCGCCGGCGGCCCTACGAGCCGAGGAAACCCGTGAGCGACACCCCATTCGGATTCGGCCTTCCGCCGGAGGAGCCGGAGGACGGCGACAAAGGCAAGAAGGGCGGCCAGGGAGGTCCCGGCAATCCGTTCGGGTTCGGCCCGGGCGGCCTTCCCGGCGGCTTCCCCGGCGGTGCGGAGAATCCGTTCGCCGCGATGTTCGGCTCGATGAACCCGAACGACCTCGGCGCCGCCTTCCAGCAGCTCGGCCAGATGCTGAGCTACGAGGGCGGTCCCGTGAACTGGGACATGGCCAAGGACATCGCCCGCCAGACCGTCGCGCAGGGCACCGCGGACGGGGTCAAGGACGCGAGCGTCGGCGTCGCGGAGAAGTCGGCCGTCGAGGAGGCCGTGCGCCTGGCCGACCTGTGGCTCGACGGCGCGACCTCCCTGCCGTCGGGTGCCAACGCGGCCGTCGCGTGGAGCCGCGCCGAGTGGGTCGAGGCGACCCTCCCGGTGTGGAAGGAGCTCGTGGACCCGGTCGCCGAGCGCGTCGGCGCGGCCATGGGCAGCGTGCTGCCCGAGGAGATGCAGGCCATGGCGGGCCCGCTGCTCGGGATGATGCGCTCCATGGGCGGGGCCATGTTCGGCCAGCAGATCGGCCAGGCCGTGGGCACGCTCGCGGGCGAGGTCGTCGGCTCGACGGACATCGGTCTGCCGCTGGGCCCGGCGGGGCGGGCGGCGCTGCTGCCGCTGAACATCGAGGCCTTCGGCAAGGACCTGGGCGTCCCCTCGGACGAGGTGCGGCTGTACCTGGCGCTGCGCGAGGCGGCGCACGCCCGGCTGTTCGCGCACGTGCCGTGGCTGCGCTCGCACCTGTTCGGTGCGGTCGAGGGCTACGCGCGGGGCATCAAGGTGGACACCTCGAAGCTGGAGGACGTGGTCGGCCAGCTCGACCCGTCGAACCCGGAGCAGCTCCAGGAGGCGCTCCAGGGCGGCATGTTCCAGCCGCAGGACACCCCGGAGCAGAAGGCCGCCCTGGCCCGCCTGGAGACGGCGCTCGCGCTGGTCGAGGGCTGGGTCGACGCGGTCGTGCACGCGGCGGCGAAGCCCCGCCTGACCTCGGCGGACGCCATGCGCGAGACCATGCGCCGGCGGCGTGCCTCGGGCGGCCCGGCGGAGCAGACCTTCGCGACGCTGATCGGCCTGGAGCTGCGTCCGCGGCGGCTGCGGGACGCCTCGCGCCTGTGGGCCTCGCTCACCGACGCGCGCGGCGTGGACGGCCGCGACGGGCTGTGGGAGCACCCGGACATGCTGCCGACGGCTTCCGACCTGGACGACCCGGACGGGTTCGTGCACCGCGAGCAGCTGGACTTCTCCGAGATCGACAAGATGCTCGGCGAGGCCGCCCAGCAGCGTGACGAAGAGGGCGACGACAAGAAGTGAGCCTGTACGAGGACGCCGTCCGGGTCCTGAAGGAGTACGAGGGCCCGGACGCCCAGCAGAACGACCTGCGCGGGGTCTACCTGGACCACCTGGCCGCCCACCCGGACGGGATGTACAAGCCCTGCACGGCCGGGCACGTCACGGGCAGCGCGCTGGTGATCGACCCGGTCGGCGGCCGGGTGCTGCTGACCCTGCACAAGAAGCTCGGCCTCTGGCTCCAGATGGGCGGGCACTGCGAGCCCGGGGACACCACCCTCGCCGGGGCCGCGATGCGCGAGGCCGTCGAGGAGTCGGGCATCGCCTCGGGCCTGACCCTGGTGGAGGGCGGGCCGGTGCGCCTGGACCGGCACCCGATCCCGGCGCCGTGCAACTGGCACCTGGACGTGCAGTACGCGGTGCTGGCGCCGGCCGGCGCGGAGGCGGAGATCAGCGACGAGTCGCTGGACCTGCGCTGGTTCCCGTACGCGGAGGTGGCGGAGGTCGCCGACACCTCGGTGGTGAGGCTGCTGGAGGCCGCCCGGGCGCGGCTGGGCGCGTGACGCGCTGAGGACGTGACGTATCGGGGAAGGGGCGGACCCGTGCGGGTCCGCCCCTTCCCCGTGTGCCGGTCCGGTCAGTTCCAGGCGTTGTTCTGGTTCTGGGCGTGCGCGCCGTGCTGGCCCACGCCGTACTGGGCGGCGACGCCCTGGCCGAGCTGGGCGTTCTGCGGCGGCAGCACCTCGCTGGGCTGCACCAGGGCGAAGCCGGTGCCGAGGAAGCTGAGCTCCCAGCCCTCGCCGGTGTTGCCGCGGCGCCGCCACACGCCGGTGGAGTGCGTCTGGGCCTGCATCTGCACGCGCAGCGAGGTGGACCAGGCGACGATGGCGTCGGCGTCGGCGTTGACGTACTTGTCGGGGGTGACCTGCATCATCAGCGGCTGGCCGGAGGTCATGAGGGCGACCTTGCCGCGGCCGGAGATGTTGAGCTGGTACTTGCCGGAGCCGGAGATCCCGTACTGGCTGTCGACGGCGATGACCTCGGAGTGCAGGGTGGAGTCCATGGCGAGGACGTAGCCGCTGTCGACGGTGAGGCCGTCGTGGTCCACGTCGACGACGTGGACGTACTGGGCGAGGTTGGCGAAGTAGACGGTGCCCTGGCCGGAGCAGCGCATCAGGTCCAGGCCCTCGCCGGTGCGCTGGCGTGCGCCCCGCTGGTTGGCGCTCTGGTACTCGCCGTCGAAGTCGACGATGCCCTGATAGGCGACCATCGAGCCCTTGCGGGCGAGGATGTCGTCGGAGCCGGTCAGGGTGACCCTCAGGAGCTGGGGGTTCTGGACGGTGTAGCGGTCCTGGGACTGCTGCTCGGCGTGGCCGAAAAGTGAGCTCTGCATGATGTGTCCGCTCCCCCTCAGCCCCGGGTCCGGAGCCGGTCGGTGCTGTCCTCGCTGGGCTGTACGACGACGATGCCCTGACCGGAGAAGGCCATCTGGTAGGCCTCCCCGCTGCCCCGGCCGATCATCGACGAGGCCTTGAAGCTGCGCTTCCCTTTGACCTTGAGGTTCGGGGACCAGGCGACGAGCGCGTCCGGGTCGACGTACGTCTCGTCCTCGCCGCGGCCGCAGTCGACGACGATCGGGGTGCCGCGGGAGGTGATGGCGACCCAGCCGGTGCCGGCGACCTGGACGTTGAACAGGCCCTGGCCGGCGAACTTGGCCATGCCCTTGACCCGCTCGACGCCCCACTGGAGGTGGGCGTCGAAGGCGAGGAGGTTGGTGCCGTTGACGGAGAGGGCGTCGTTGTTGAGGTTGATGCAGACGACGTCCGCGCCGTAGTCGGCCAGGTAGAGGAGGCCGTCGCCGGTGCACTTCATCAGGGGGGCGCCTTCGCCGGTCAGCCACTGGGAGGCCATCTGGCGGACGGCGGGCGGGTTGGGCTCGTACTGGACGAAGCCCTCGTAGGCGACCATCGAGCCGGTGCGGGCGAAGAGGTCCTGGCCGCTCTGCATGGCGACCTTGAGCATGGCGCGGCCGTGGTTCTCCATGCGGGCCGTGACGGGCGTCGGGGCGTAGCCCGCGAGCTGCTGGTTCATTGCGTTCATGGCGTTCATGTGGGGCTCCCTCAGACCTCGTACGGCTGGACGACGATGAAGTTGCCGGGGGCTCCGCGGAACTGGAGGTTCACGGTCTCCCCGCTGTGGCCCGGGTAGGCGTTGCGGCGCAGCCGGACCTGGCTGGAAATGATCACCTGTGAGGCGGCCGACCAGGCGACGATGGCGTTGCTGTCGGCGAAGGTGGTGGGGGTGACCGGCAGGACGACGGGCACGCCGTGCGTCTTGACGATGACCGTGCCGGAGCCCTGGAACAGCATCGTGAACAGGGCGCCGCCGGGGATGCCGTGGCCCTCGATGCGGCGGACCTCGTGCTGGAGGGATTCGTCGAAGGCGAGGACGCTCTCGGCGGAGACGCAGATGCCGTCGCCCTGGAGCTCGATGGCGTGCAGGTGGGCGCCGTTCTCGGCGAGGAAGACCTGGCCGCGGCCGGTGCAGCGCATCAGCTGCATCTCCTGGCCGGTGGCGTTGCCGACGATGCGGCCGGCGAAGCCCGCGCCCTTGTAGCTGAAGTCGACCTTGCCCTGATAGAGGACCATGCTGCCCTGGCGGGCGAGGACGGCCTGGCCGCCCATGGCGAGGTCGACCCGCATGAGCTGCTGGTTCTGCGGGGTCCAGCGGGCGCCGGTGGGGGCCTCCTTGTACGGCTGGAGGGCGGCGGCGAGGCCGGCTCCGGGCGCGGCGGCCTGCGGGGCCTGGCCGTAGGGGGCCGGGGGCTGCTGGCCGTACGGGGGCTGCTGCCCGTAGGGGGCCTGCGGGGCGGGCGGCTGCTGGCCGGGGACCTGGCCGTACGAGGGCTGCGGCGGCTGGCCGTAGGGCGCGGGGGCCGGGGCCGGCGGCGGGACCTGGGCGCCGTAGGAGTGCTGCGGCTGCTGGCCGTACGAGGGCGGGCCGGGCTGCTGCGGCGGGTGGGGCGGCTGGCCGTAGGGGGCCGCGGGTGCGGGCGCGCCGAGCGGGGCGACCATGGTCGGGGCCGAGTGCACGGGCGCGGGCGCCGGGGGCTGCTGGGCCGGGGGCTGCTGCTGCGGCGGGGCGTACGGCGCGGGGGCGGGCGGCTGCTGCTGGACCGGGGCGCCGAAGGACGGGGCCGGGGCGGCGGCCTGCGGGGGCGGGGCGAACCCGGGGGCGTCGGCCTGCGGGGGCGCCGGGGCCTGCGGTTCGGGCTGCGGCTCGTCCTCGGCGACCTCGCCGCCGAAGTGCTCCAGCAGCGCGGCGAGTCCGCCGTCGAAGCCCTGGCCGACGGCGGCGAAGCGCCACACGTCCTTGCGGTAGAAGTCGCCGATCATCAGGGCGCGTTCGGTGCTGAACTCGGAGCCGGTGAAGGAGTACCGGACGACTTCCTCGCCGCCGGCCACGATCCGGATGTAGCCGGGGCCGATCTGCGACATCTGGCCGGCACCGTCGAGGGTGGCGCTGAAGGACAGCTTGTGGATGGCCGCGGGCACGTGGTCGAGGGTCACCCGGAAGGACTCGGTGTCCCCGGCCTGCGGGCCGAGCTGCTGGATCGACTCCTCGGGCGACTTCGGCTGGTTGTAGAAGACGAAGTAGCGGTCGTCCGACAGCCGCTCGTCGGCGTCGAGGCCGAAGCAGCTGATGTCGAAGGTGAGCCCGGGCCCCGCGATCTGGACGCCCACGTACAGATCGGTGCCCGCCGTCAGATCACTGATCTTGGCCTTGTGGCCGCGTTGGAATTCCCTGGCCATGTGTCCGACCGTCCCCCATCCCGACTTCGACTGCTCGATATGTGCCGCTCAGGCTAACGGCTCCTGCCGACATCCGGCCAAGCCGGTGCCGACCCTGTTGCGACCCGCTTCCGACCCGGTGCGCGTCCGCGTTCCGTGACGGAAGGTCACTCGCCGCGGGCGGCCGGAACCCGGGGCATGCGCTCCGCCGCGGCCACTCCTTCGAGGAATCCGCGGGCCCGCTCGGTCTTCGGGTAGGCCTCCAGCAGCTCCCAGAAGCGGGGGCCGTGGCCGGGCACCAGGAGGTGCGCCAGCTCGTGCAGCAGCACGTAGTCGACGACGTACTCCGGCATTCCCTGGATGCGGTGGGACAGCCGGATGCTGCCCTCCGCGGGGGTGCAGGAGCCCCAGCGGGTGTTCTGGTTGGTGACCCAGCGGACCGAGAGCGGACGCGCCCGGCCGCTGAAGTACTGCTCGGACAGACGCTCGGCGCGCGCGATCAGTTCCGCGTCGCCGAGGGTGCGCTTGCTCTCCTGGGCGGCGAGCTTGTCCAGCATGACGCCCACCCAGCGCCGCTCCTCGGCCTCGGACATCCGGGCGGGGATCAGGACGACCGTCCGCTCGCCCTCGCGGTAGGCGGACACGGTCCTGCGGCGGCGCGCGCTCCGGCGTACTTCGACGGCGCGCTGTGGCGGGTCGGCTGGCACGCCTCGACGGTACCCGGTCGCCGTGGCGGAAGTCCCGCGCGTCCGGGGTTCGAGCATGATCGGTTCGCCGGGGAGCCGCAAACACTCCCATTCCTCATCTCATATGCCCAATACCCCTTGCCTGTGGACGAATTTCCGCACCCGGTCCGGCGGCCGGGCATGGTGGCGAAGACGCGGGAACAGGGATCCGCGTACGTGGGGAACGGGAATTCGGCGAGACGGGGAGGCCGTGATGTATCCGAAGGTGAAGCCGGCGCTGGCGCGGGCGTGGCGGGACCTGCAGACGGTCCAGTTCGGGGTGACGCCCGCCCATGCGGTGGTGCTCGGACCGCTGGACACGGCGACGGGGTCCCTCATCGACCGGATCGACGGGACGCGGGGCATGGAGCTGCTGCGGGCCGAGGGTGCCGGGATGGGCCTGCCGGAGGGGCAGGTGGACGGGCTGGTCCGGCACCTCGCCGGGGCCGGGCTGCTGGACGACCTCACCGCCGGGGGGCCGCGGGCGCAGGCCGTGCGACGCAGGCCGGAGGTGCTGGAGCGGCTCGGGCCCGACCTGGGCTCGCTCTCGCTGGTGCACCGGGAGCCGGGCGGTGACCTGCGGGGCGTCGCGGCGCGCAGGGCGTTACGGGTCCAGGTGCGCGGGAGCGGCCGGGTGGGGGCGGTGATCGCCGCCGTGCTGGCGGGGGCCGGGGTGGGCCGGGTCGATGTGCTCGACGGGGGCCGGGTGGAGGCGGCCGACGTGGCTCCGGGCGGGCTGGATCCGGGGAGCGTGGGCCGGCCGCGGGCGGAGGCGGCGGGGGCTCTGGTGCGGGAGGCGGCGCCGGGGCGTGCTCCGGGTACGGGCGATCCCGGGGGGCCGGGGCCGGAGCCGGCCCTGGTGGTCCTCGCGCCCCGGGACGGCCTCCAGGCGTGGGCCCCCGATCCGGCGACGGCCGCCGACTGGGTGGCGACGGGCACCCCGCACCTGTACGCGGGGGTGCTGGAGGGGACGGGGCTGGTCGGGCCCCTGGTGCTGCCCGGGTCCACGGCCTGCGCGGGGTGCATGGAGCGCGACCGCGTCGACCGGGATCCGGCCTGGCCCCGGATGCTGGTCCAGTGGCGCTCGGCGCACCGCCGGCGCGGGACGGGGGCCTGCGACCTGGGGCTGTCCACTGCCGTGGCCGGCCTCGCCGCGGCGCACGCCCTGGCCTTCCTCGACGGGCAGCTGCCCGCTTCGACGGCCGCCCGGTGGGAGGCCGCCCTGCCCGGGCTGCACTGGCAGCACACCGCGCTGCGCCCGCATCCGGACTGCCCCTGCGCGGCCGCGGACCCGGGGGCGGCCGCGGACCCGGCGGCGGGCTCCGGGGCGGTGCGGTCGTGAGCGGCCGGACTACCGCCGGAGCCGGGGCGGGTGCCCCGGTCCGGGGGCCCGGGGGGCCATGGCAGGATGCGACGGGGGCCGAGCCGCGCCCCGAACCGCCGCTCGCGGCACAGCAGTCCGGAAACTGGAGGGGCTCATGTCCGATCTTCCCCGGAAGGCGGTCACGCGCACCGTCAAGCTGGCCGCGCTCCCACTCGGGATCGCGGGCCGGGCCACTTGGGGGCTGGGCAAGCGGATCGGCGGCAAGTCGGCCGAGATCGTGGCCCGCGAGCTCCAGCAGCGCACCGCCGAGCAGCTGTTCCGCACGCTCGGGGAGCTGAAGGGCGGGGCGATGAAGGTCGGGCAGGCCCTTTCGGTGTTCGAGTCGGCGCTTCCCGAGGAGGTCGCCGGCCCCTACCGGGCGGCGCTGACGAAGCTTCAGGAGGCGGCCCCGCCGCTGCCGGCGGCGCGGGTGCACGAGGTGCTGGCGGAGCGGCTCGGCGAGGACTGGCGGGAGCTGTTCGAGGAGTTCGAGGACAAGCCGGCCGCGGCCGCCTCGATCGGGCAGGTGCACCGGGCGGTGTGGCACGACGGGCGGCAGGTGGCGGTCAAGGTCCAGTACCCGGGGGCCGGGGAGGCGCTGCTGTCGGACCTCAAGCAGCTGGGCCGGTTCGCGGGCCTGCTGGGGCCGCTGGTGCCGGGCATGGACCTCAAGCCGCTGATCACCGAGTTGCGCGACCGGGTCGCGGAGGAGCTGGACTACGAGCTGGAGGCCGAGGCCCAGCGCACCCACGCCGACGCCTTCGACGCCGACGACGACGTGGTCGTCCCGGACGTCGTGTACCAGGGTGACCAGGTGCTGGTGACCGAGTGGCTGGAGGGCACCCCGCTCTCCGAGGTGATCGCCGACGGGACGCGGGAGGAGCGCGACCGCGCCGGACAGCTGCTGGCCCGGTTCCTCTTCTCCGGGCCCGCGCGCACCGGGCTGCTGCACGCCGATCCGCACCCGGGCAACTTCCGGCTCATGGCGGGGGCGGACGGCCGGATGCGGCTGGGCGTCCTGGACTTCGGCACGGTGGACCGGCTGCCGGGCGGCTGGCCCAAGCCCATCGGCCGCTCGCTGCGGATGACCCTGGACGGGGACGCCGAGGGGGTCTACGGGCACCTGTGCGCCGAGGGGTTCGTCAAGGAGAGCATCGAACTCGACCCGGACGCGGTGCTGGACTACCTCAAGCCCATCATCGAGCCCGCCGAGGCCGACGAGTTCACCTTCACCCGGCCGTGGCTGCGCGGACAGGCGGCGCGGATCGCCGATCCCCGCTCCCCCGCCCACCAGTTGGGACGGCAGATCAACCTGCCGCCGTCCTACCTGCTGATCCACCGGGTGACGCTGAGCACCATCGGCGTGCTGTGCCAGCTGGGCGCGACGGTGCGGCTGCGCGACGAACTGGAGTCCTGGCTGCCGGGGTTCCTGCCCGAGGACTGACCCGGGCGGGCGTCACCACCAGGAGGAGTCGAGCCGGCCTTCGATCGCCCGGAGGTTGGCGCGCGCGCAGTCGACGCAGAAGTACTGTCTGGTCCCGTTCTCCACCGAACACGTCCAGGTGGGCGGCGGCGGGGCGCCTTCCGGGGAGCGGGCACCGCAGCGCGCGCAGACGACCGGCTGGGCCTCGGGCCCCGGCGGGGTGGGTTGGGGGGTCGGCTGGTCCACCACCAGACGATATCCCCGACGGCCCGTGCGGGGCCCCGCAACGCACCGGGGGGGGGGGGGGGGGGGGGGGGGGGCCCCCGGGGGGGGGGGGGGGGGGGGGGGGGATGACAGAAAGGCAGAAGGGGGGGGGGACAAACAAGAGAGCTGGGGGAAAACCCAACACTAG
>NZ_JBVJWV010000017.1:0-34296 GCF_055602105.1 Streptomyces sp. NPDC037421 | reverse complement strand
TTCGCCCCGGGGGGGGGGGGGTGGGGGGTTTGGTGGCCCCCCCACAAAATAGCCCCCAGGCGGTTCGGCGGGGACCCCGAAGACACGGGGGACGGCCCGTTCTCTCCCCCCCCCCCCCCCCGGTGCTGCCGTCGCCGGCCGTGTTCGGCCGGCTCCGGCGGCGTTCAAGCCGCTTTCAAGTCGCCTTCGAGCCGCTTCCGGACCCTGTCGGGCCCGTCGCGTGCTCAGTGCATGACGGCCATGGCCAGCGCGCGCCGGGCGCGCATGGAGACGCGCTCGGCCCTCCGCTGCATGCGCCGCGCGGCGACCAGGCGCAGGGCGTGACGCTCGGCGTCCACCTCGCGCATGCGGTCGTCCATATGGGCACGGGCCAGGGCTTCTGGGATGAGTTGCATTTCGCGGGTCCTGTTCTGACGCGAGGTGATCGCGCCTGCGGTGATGAAGTCTGCGGTGGCGGAGCCGTGCGGCTGCTCGCTCGTGGTGGCGTAGGGGGACATGGGGGCCTGCTTCAAGGGGTCGTGCGTCAGGGGGCGGTCGATGGTTCCGATGGCGGTCATGCCGCTGCAACCGGGTTCTTGCGCGGACGGCCACGGGGCCGCTTGCGGGCCACGACCACGCCCTGGACGAAGAGCTCCCCGCCCCAGACGCCCCAGGGCTCGCGGCGCTCCTTGGCGCCGGCGAGGCAGGCCTCGACCAGCGGGCAGGTGCCGCAGAGGGACTTGGCGTACTCGACGTCCGCCGGGGACTCGGCGAAGAAGACCTCGGGGTCGAAGGTTCGGCAGGGGACGGGGACGCCGAGGTTCTCGATGGCGTCGTCGAGCGCGGTGAGCGCGGTGAGGGGGGTCAAGGCGGGGTCCTCCGGGACTGCGGGCGGGGAGATCGTTTGGGTCTGCGGTACGGACGGGGCGTGCGCTTCGAGTTGCACGGTGTTTTCTTCCTCGTCTTGTTCGGCTAGTCGTTCCGGCCGGTCGGCCGGGTGGCGGCTGTGGTACCTGGTCTTGCCAGTCCCGAGGCCCCTTCGCTCCGTCGTCCCCGTTCGGGGACAAACAGAAGGGCCGCGGATCCCGGGTGGGGTTCCGCGGCCCTGAAGGCGCCGGCCTGATCATGCAATCAGGCTGGATCACTCCAGGGTTCGAGCCCGCGGAAGGCCCACATCAGGTGGTGCTGCTGCTGCGTCTGCGTCTTGAGTCCGGCACCGGCTGCGGCCGCGAAGCCATAGGCGCCATGCGCCTTCCGGGCTTCCGCTACTGCCACCAGTGCCTTGGTCGGTCGCTCATTGCGCTCGCTGACCGGAAGGGTCGCCAGCAGGGCGGGGCTGTCAGCGGAAATCACGGACAGACCGGTGCCCAGGAGGGAGACAGAACCGAGCAGGCAGGAAGCGTCGACCGAGCGATCGGTCATTTTGGTGAAGGTCATGAAGCTGGTCACTGGTCTCGCCTCCTCTCGGCGTCTCGGGGACTGGGCTGTGAGGCCTGTCCCATGTATTCGGATAAGTACAGCACGGATCCGGAGCTTCGGAGAAGCCACCGTTTCCGTTGCTAAGAACCTATGGGGCTTCGCCGGGCATGTGCAAACTATTTTTCCGACGAGTTTCTACGCGTCGTCTGGATCCTCACCGTCAGTCTCCTGACCAGTACAGATGGCCAGGACGTCGGCCCCGTACCGGTCGAGCTTGCGGCCGCCCACACCGGAGATCATCGAGAGCTCTCCCGGCTCGGAGGGCGCGGCCTCGGCGATCGCCATGAGGGTTTTGTCCGTGAACACACAGTATGCGGGCAGCCCCTGGAGCTTCGACTGTCCGGCGCGCCACTCGCGCAGCCGCTCGTAGAGGCCCTCGTCCATGTCCGAGGGGCAGTCCCCGCAGCGCATCAGCTTGATGTCCCCGGCCTCGGTCAGGGTCCGGCCGCAGACCCGGCACAGCACCGGCCCGCGGCGGCCCCGCTTGCGCGGCGCGCCCTCGGCCGGGGTGCCCGGCCGGCCGGCGGGGGCCGCGGAGCCCGGCCGCAGCCCGTTCAGGAAGCGGCTGGGGCGACGGGAGGCCCGGCCGCCCGGAGCCCGGGAGAGGGCCCAGGAGAGGGTCAGGTGCAGCCGTGCGCGGGTGACGCCGACGTAGAGCAGCCTGCGCTCCTCCTCGACCTGCTCGTCGGTCTTGGCGTAGGTGATCGGCATCATGCCGTCGGTGAGGCCGACCAGGAACACGGCGTCCCACTCCAGGCCCTTCGCGGCGTGCAGCGAGGCGAGGGTGACGCCCTGGACGGTCGGGGCGTGCTGCGCGGCCCTGCGCTCGTCCAGTTCGACGGTGAGCTCGGCCAGCCCCGCGCCGGGGCGGGAGCGGGCGAAGTCCTCGGCGAGGCGGACCAGCGCGGCCAGCGACTCCCACTGGTCGCGCACGGCGCCGGAGCCGGCGGGCGGCTCGGTGGTCCAGCCGGTGGAGCTGAGCACGGCCCGGACCTGGGCGCCGAGCTCGACGACGTCGTCGAGCAGCGGGTCGTTGCCCGCGGAGCGGGCGGCTCCGCGCAGCGCGAGGACCGCCTTCTGCACCTCGGCGCGCTCGAAGAAGCGCTCCGCGCCGCGCAGCTGGTACGGGACGCCGGCGTCGGCGAGGGCCTGCTCGTAGACCTCGGACTGGGCGTTGATGCGGTAGAGCACGGCGATCTCGCCGGCCGGGACCCCGGCCGCGATCAGGTCGCGGACCCGGCGGGCGACGCCCTCGGCCTCGGCGGGCTCGTCGGGGTACTCGGCGTAGACCGGGTCGGGGCCGGGCTCGCGCTGGGAGACCAGCTCCAGCCGGTGTTCGGCGGCCCGGCCGCGGGCCTGGTTCAGCAGGCCGTTGGCGAGGTGGACCACCTGGGGGGTGGAGCGGTAGTCGCGGATCAGCTTGACCACGGTGGCCTGCGGGTAGCGGGTGCGGAAGTTCAGCAGGTGGTCGGGGGTGGCGCCGGTGAAGGAGTAGATCGTCTGGCTGGCGTCGCCGACGACGCAGAGGCTGTCGCGGTCGCCGAGCCACAGCTCCAGCAGGCGCTGCTGGAGCGGGCTGACGTCCTGGTACTCGTCCACCACGAAGTGCTGGTACTGGGTGCGGATCTGCTCGGCGATGTCGTGGCGGTCCTGGAGGATGCCGACGGTGAGGAGCAGCACGTCCTCGAAGTCGATCATGCCGCGGTCGCGCTTGAGCTGCTCGTACGTGCCGTAGATCTGGGCGATCTCGGCCATGTCGCGGGGGGCCTCGCGGCCCGCCTTGAGGGCGGCGGCCGGGTAGTCGGCGGGGACGGTCTGGGTGACCTTGGCCCACTCGATCTCGCCGGTGACGTCGCGCAGCTCGTTGCGGTCGAGGCGGACGCGGCAGCGCGCACCGGCCTCGGCCACGAACTGGATCTTGCGCTCCAGGAGCCGGGGCACCTCCCCGCCGATCGCCCGGGGCCAGAAGTACTGGAGCTGGCGCAGGGCGGCGGAGTGGAAGGTGCGGGCCTGGACCCCGCCCGCGCCGAGGGCGCGGAGCCGGCCGCGCATCTCGCCGGCGGCGCGGTTGGTGAAGGTGACGGCGAGCACGCTGGCCGGCATGAGCTGGCCCGAGCGGACGCCGTAGGCGATGCGGTGGGTGATCGCGCGGGTCTTGCCGGTACCGGCGCCCGCCAGTACGCACACCGGGCCGCGCAGGGTCGTGGCGACCTCGCGCTGCTCAGGGTCCAGGCCCTGGAGCACGGCGTCGGCGTCGACGTCGGGCGCGCCGCCGCCGGCCGGTACGGATGAGGAGTGCGTTGCTGCTGTCACCCCGCCATGCTGCCAGGTCCGGTGGGCCGGACGGGAAACCCGTCCACAGGCCCAGGGCGTCCGTCGTACCGGTCGGACCGGCATACCGGCAGGTACCGCGGGAGTGGATCAGCCCGCAGTCGGATCGGTCACACCGGGCGCCCCGGCGGGAATGGCGTGGCGGGGCGGGACGTTCGACTCCTCGGATCATCAACCGGCACCGCGATCCACCGAGACCTCACAGAGGAGCGAGCATGCAGGACACGGGCACCGTCACGATGTACAGCACCACCTGGTGCGGCTACTGCCGTCGGCTGAAGACCCAGCTGGACCGGGAGGGCATCGCGTACAACGAGATCAACATCGAGCTCGACCCGGAGTCCGCGGCGTTCGTGGAGAAGGCCAACGGCGGCAACCAGACGGTTCCGACCGTGCTCGTGAAGTCCGCCGCCGGCAGCGAGTCCGTCATGACGAACCCGAGCCTGGCCCAGGTCAAGCAGGCCCTCGCCGTCTGACGCGCGCTCCCGGAACGGCCCCCGCCGCGGCGGGGGCCGTCTGCGTGCACCGGGGGTCAGACGGCCGCCGGCCCCTTGGGGAGCGGCTGGCCGTACCAGAGCTCGACCAGGCGCGCGGCGATGGAGATGCCCGACGGGGGCAGGACCTCGCCGGCCTCGATCGCGGCGCGGTAGTCCTCGCGGGAGAACCAGCGGGCCTCCTGGATCTCCTCGCCGTCGACCGTGATCTCCGAGCTGACCGCGCGGGCGTTGAAGCCCAGCATCAGGCTGTACGGGAACGGCCAGGGCTGGCTGGCGACGTACTCGACCTCGCCGATCCGCACCCCCGCCTCCTCCCACACCTCGCGGACCACGGACTGCTCTATCGACTCGCCCGGCTCCACGAAGCCGGCCAGCGTCGAGAAGCGGCCCTCCGGCCAGTGCACCTGGCGGCCCAGAAGCGCCCGGTCCTGCTCGTCGGTGACCAGCATGATCACGGCCGGGTCGGTGCGCGGGTAGTGCTCGGCGCCGCAGCCCGGGCAGCGGCGGATGTGGCCGGCCGCCGCGACGACGGTGCGCTCGCCGCAGCGGGAGCAGAAGCGGTGCATGCGCTGCCAGTTCTCCAGAGCCACCGCGTTCACCATCAGCCCGGCGTCGCGCGGGTTCAGCAGCAGCCCGGCCTCGCGCAGCCCGGCCGGGCGGGCCGACTGGTCCATGCGGCCCGGCAGGGAGTCCTTCTGCAGCGCGAAGTACCGTACGCCGTCCTCGTCCGTGCCCAGGAAGTACCGGTGCGTCTCGGTGACCGGTGCCTCGAAGGCGGGGGTCATCACGATGCCCGTGCCGCCGTCGGGGGTGTCGTCGATCAGCACCTGGCCGCCGGAGACGACGAAGACGCGGGTCGTCGGGTGGCTCCAGGCCGCGGCGAGCCACGCCTCGTCGAGACGGTGGTGCGCGGCGCGGTCGATGCCGCTGGGCGCGGTGAGCGAGAGAGGACGCTCGGTATGGGTGCTCACTGGTACTTCCAACTCCCCCGGTGGTGGGACAAGGCAGGCGTACGGAACGTGCTTCAGGCGGTGGTGGCGGGCGACCAGTTCTCGGCCAGGTCGCCCCACAGGTAGGCGGTGGTCTCCACGCCCTTGAGGAGGAGGTCCAGCTCGACCTTCTCGTTCGGGGAGTGCCAGCCGTCGGAGGGTACGGAGATCCCCAGGAACAGGACCGGCGCGCCCAGCACGTCCTGGAGGTCTGCCGCCGGGCCCGAGCCGCCCTCGCGGGTGAAGCGGACCTGCTGCCCGAAGGCACGGCCCATGGCGCGGACCACGGACTGCAGCGCCGGGTGGTCCAGCGGGGTCAGGCAGGGCCGGGTGGGTGCGCCGAACCTGATGCAGTGCCGGATCCCGGCGGGGACGCGGGCCGCGACCCAGTCCCGGACGGCCGCCTCGACCTCGTACGGGTCCTGCCCGGAGACCAGGCGGAACGAGAGCTTCAGGTGGGCGGTGGCGGGCACGATGGTCTTGCCGCCGGGGCCCTGGTAGCCGCCGCCGATGCCGTTGACCTCGGCGGTGGGGCGGGCCCAGACGCGCTCCAGCGTGGAGTAGCCGGCCTCGCCGGCGGCCGCGTACGACTTGGCCGTGCGCAGCCACTCGGCCTCGTCGAAGGGCAGCTCGGAGATCAGCCGGCGCTCGGCCTCGGTCAGCTCGGCGATGTTGTCGTAGAAGCCGGGGATCGTGACCCGCCCGTCCTCGTCGTGCAGCGCCGCGACGACGCGGGCGGCGACGGCCGCCGGGTTGGGCACGGCACCGCCGAAGGCGCCCGAGTGGATGTCCTGGTCGGGGCCGTGGAAGTCGATCTCGCAGTCGGCGACGCCGCGCATGCCGGTGCAGACGGTGGGGGTGGTCTCGGACCACATGCCGGTGTCGGAGACGATCACGACGTCGGCGGCGAGCTCGGCGGCGCGGGCCTCGACGAGGTCGCGGAAGTTCGGGGAGCCGGACTCCTCCTCGCCCTCGATGAGCAGCTTGAGGTGCACGGCGGGGGCCTCGGCGCCGGTCGCGGCGAGGTGGGCGCGCAGGCCGAGGGTGTGGAAGAACACCTGGCCCTTGTCGTCGGCGGCGCCGCGCCCGTACATCCGGCCGTCCTTGACGACCGGCTCGAAGGGCTCGGTGTGCCAGCCGTCGGCGAGGGCGGCGGGCTGGACGTCGTGGTGCCCGTACACCAGGACGGTGGGGGCGGCGGGGTCGGCGGCCGGCCAGTGCGCGAACACGGCGGGGGCGCCGGTGCCGTCGGCGGTCTCCCAGACGTGGGTTTCCGGGAAGCCGGTCTCCTTGAGCTTCGCGGCGAGCCAGTCGGCGCTGCGGCGTACGTCGCCCGCGTGCTCGGGCTGGGCCGAGACGGAGGGGATGCGCAGCCACTCGGCGAGGTCGTCGAGGAAGGCGGCACGGTGGGTGTCGATGTACGTGCGGACGACGCTGTCCGGGGTTTCGCTCATGGCCACGAGCCTATCCGTCCCCCCGGTGGGCGCCGTCCGTGCCCGATTTGCCTTGGAGGATCCGCTCAAGACGCTCCCGTCCGGGCAGGTCGCGGGGGCGGATCACGCGGCCGCTGCGGACGTGCAGGAAGGCGGCGGAAACCCGGTCGAGGGGGGTGCCGGTGGCTTCCGCCCAGGCCAGCCGGTACACGGCGAGCTGGAGGGGGTCGGCCTGGGTGGTGCGGCCGGTCTTCCAGTCGACCACCTCGTACGAGCCGTCGGGGTTGCGGTACACGGCGTCGATCCGGCCGCGGATCACCCGGCCGGCGAGGGTCAGCTGGACCGGCGCCTCCATCCGGTACGGGGTGCGCTCGGCGTACTCGCTGCGCTCGAAGGCGGCCTTGAGCGCGGCGAGGTCGGCCTCGTCGGCGACCTCCTGGTCGGAGCCGGGGAGGTCGGCGGCGGGGTCGAGGAGGTCGTCGAGGAGCGGCAGGGGCAGCTCGTCGAAGCGGGACTCGACCCAGGCGTGGAAACGGGTGCCCTGGCGCGCCGCGGGCTGCGGCGGCTTGGGCATGGGGCGGGCGAGATCGCGTACGAAGCCCTGCTCGTCGGCGGCGAGGCGCAGGAGCTGGCTCGCGGACAGGGCGGAGGGCAGCTCGACGTCCCGCACGGCTGCGCGGGCGCGGCGGAGCTCGCCCTCCAGGGCGTCGAGGTCCCGGTCCCAGGAGGCGATGGTGCGGGCCTCCTCGGGGGTGAGGTCGCCGGTACCGCTCAGTGCCGGGCCCTCCGGGTGGGGGGTCTCCGGGTACGGCTGCCGCGCCGGGGCGGTGGCGTGCGGGCCCCCGGCCCCGGGCCCGGACGGGGCGGCTTCGCCGGCCCACAGGTCGTCCGGGTGCCCGGCCCCGGTGTCGGCGGGGTCCGGCGAGAGGTTCCCTTCCCCCGCCGGGGCTTCGTCCCACGGGTCGGCGGGCACGGCCTCGCCGGCCCAGAGGTCGTCCGGGCGGGGTTCGTCGTCGTAGGACGGGTCCTCGCAGTCGGGGGGCCAGAGGTAGGGGTCCTCGGCCGGGGCCGGGGGGCGGGGGGCGGTGAGGTGGGCTTCGACCAGGGCGGCCGCCTGGCGGCGGAGGGTCAGGGAGGCCGGGTCCAGGGGCAGGGGCCAGGAGTGGTCCGGGGCGGCGTCGGCGGCCAGGGCCGGGTTCTCGGCGTCGCGGGGCGGTTCGTCCGCCCAGGCCTCGATCTCGCCGAAGCCGGCCGCGCAGTGGTCGTGGAGGGCCGTCAGGAAGGCCGAGGGGCCCCGGCGGCGCTTCTGGGTGGGGCCCCACCAGTGGCCCGAGGCCAGCAGCAGGGAGCGGGGGCGGGTGAAGGTCACGTAGCCGAGGCGGAGCTCTTCCGTCTGCTTGTGGGTCTTCAGGGCCGCCTTGAAGGTCTTCAGGCCCGCCGAGGTCCACGCCGGTGCGGCCGGCAGGGTGTCGGCGTCGCCGCGCAGGGCGTAGGGAAGGACCTTCGGGTACGAGGTCCAGGCTTCGGGGGCCTTCTCCTTCGGGAAGGAGCCCGCGTTCAGGTCGGGGACGACCACCACGTCCCACTCCAGGCCCTTGGACTTGTGGGCGGTCAGCACCTTGACGGTGTTCTCCCCGCCCGGCAGCGCGTGGTCGAGGCCCTTCTCGTACTGCGCGGCCGTGCGCAGGAAGCCCAGGAAGGCGAGGAGGGTCGCCTCCCCGTCCAGGGCGGCGAAGCCGGCCGCGACGTCCAGGAAGCCGGAGAGGGTCTCGCGCCGGCGGGCCGCCAACGCGTGCGGGGAGGCCGACAGCTCCACGTCCAGGCCCGTCGTGGTCAGGACCCGGTGCAGGACGTCCATCAGGGGGTCGGAGAGCGAGCGGCGCAGGTCGCGGAGTTCCTGGGCGAGGTGCGCGAAGCGGACCCGGGCGGCCGCGGAGAAGGGGAGGCCTTCGGGGGCCGAGCCGTCCAGGAAGGTTTCCAGCGCGTCGGCCAGGGAGACGACCTCGGCCGGGTCGACGCCCTCGACCGCCGCCGCGAGCCGGCCGTCGGGCCCGTCGGAGGCGTCGGGGCGGGCGACCAGCTGCCGGGCCAGGCGCCCGAGCAGGGCCAGGTCGCGGGCGCCGATCCGCCAGCGGGGGCCGATGAGGAGGCGGACCAGGGCGGCATTGGCCCCGGGGTCCTGGAGCACCTCGCAGACGGAGACCAGGTCGGCCACCTCCGGGAGGTGGAGCAGGCCGGAGAGGCCGACGACCTCGACCGGGACGTCCCGGGCGACCAGGACCGCCTGGATCTGCGCGAAGTCGGCGGCCGAGCGGCACAGGACCGCGATCTCGCCGGGCTCCCTGCCCGTGCGGACCAGGTGGGCGACGGAGTCGCCGAGCCACTCCAGCTCCTCGGCGTGGGTGTTCAGCAGGGCGCAGCGGACCGTGCCGTCGTGCTCGGCGCCCGGGGCGGGGCGCAGCGCCTCGACGCCCTCGTGCATGGCGCGCAGCGGGGCGGCGAGGCCGTTGGCCAGGTCGAGGAGGCGGCCGCCGCTGCGGCGGTTCTCGCTGAGGGAGAGGCGGGTCGCGGGGCTGCCGTCGGCGTGCGGGAAGTGCTCGGGGAAGTCGTCGAGGTTGGCGACGGACGCGCCGCGCCAGCCGTAGATGGCCTGGCAGGGGTCGCCGACGGCGGTCACGGCGTGCCCGGTGCCCCCGCCGAAGAGGCCGGACAGCAGCAGCCGCTGGGCGACGGAGGTGTCCTGGTACTCGTCGAGGAGGACCACCCGGAACTCCTCGCGGAGCAGGGCGCCGACCTCCGGTCGGGTGGTGGCGAGCCGCGCGGAGAGGGCGATCTGGTCGCCGAAGTCGAAGAGGTCGCGGGAGCGCTTGGCGGCGCGGTAGCGGGAGACCAGTTCCAGCAGCTCCAGGCGGCCGCGTACCGCCTCGGGGACCTTGCGCAGGTCGTCGTTGGTGAGCTCGGCGCCGGCGAGCCCGTCGAGCAGCGCGGTGTCGTGGGCGCGCAGTGCGTCCGGCTCGACGAGGTGCTCGGAGAGTTCCCCGTCGAGCGCGAGGAGGTCGCTGACCAGGTCGGGGACGGACTTGGTGAGGGAGGGGTAGGGGCCGGGGGCCTCGCGGAGCACCTTCGCGGCGAGCTGGAAGCGGGTGGCGTCGGCGAGGAGGCGGGCGCTGGGCTCCAGGCCGATGCGCAGGCCGTGGTCCTTGAGGAGCTGCCCGGCGAAGGCGTGGTACGTGGAGATGCGGGGCTCGCCGCCGGCGGTCCCGGCCTCGACGTCGGCCGGGGAGGGGTCGGGGTCGGTGACGCCGGCCCGGGCGAGCGCCTTGCGGACGCGCTCGGCCAGCTCGCCGGCCGCCTTGTTGGTGAAGGTCAGGCCGAGGACCTGTTCGGGGGCGACCGTGCCGGTGCCGACCAGCCAGACGACGCGGGCGGCCATGACGGTGGTCTTGCCGGAGCCGGCGCCCGCCACGATGACCTGGGGGGCGGCCGGGGCGGTGACGCAGGCCAGCTGTTCGGGCGTGAACGGGATCCCGAGGAGCTCCTTGAGCTGCTCGGGATCGTCGAGGACGGGGGCGCGCCCGGACGCGTACGCGGTCACCTCAAAAGGCTAGCCGCCGCCACGGACACTCCCGTCCGGCGTCTCATTCCACGGTCTGGCGGCCCTCGGGCAGGGCGCTGCACGCGCTGCGGAAGGTGCAGCGGGTGCAGTGTTCGCCGGTGGCGGGGGCGAAGCGTTCGTCGAGGACCCGGCCGGCGGCGGTGGCCAGCAGGTCGCCGACCCATTCGCCGGAGCCGCCGCCGGACAGCGGTTCCTGCGCCTGGATCTTGGGGACCTCGTCGCCGCCGTCGCGTTTGGCGGCGCCCTGGCGCAGCTGGACGAGTTCGGCGCCGCCGGGTTCGGGGCGGCGGCCGTCGAAGACCTCGTCGACGGCGCCCTCGCGGACGGCGAGCTGGTAGACGGCGAGCTGCGGGTGGCGGGCGACCTCGTCCCTGGTCGGGGCGCCCTTGCCGGTCTTGAAGTCGACGACGTACGCGCGGCCCTGCGGGTCGGCCTCGACGCGGTCCATGGAGCCGCGGATCCGTACGGCGTACCCGCCGGCGTCGAGGGTGACGTCGAAGTCGTGCTCGGTGGCGACGGCGGCCCGGCCGCCGCGGTCGGTGGTGTGCCAGCGCAGGAAGCGCTCCAGGGCGGCGCGGGCGTTGTCCTTCTCCTGGCGGGACTTCCAGGGGGCGTCGAAGGCGAGGGCGTCCCAGACGGAGTCCAGGCGTTCCATGAGGACGGCCAGGTCGGCGGGGGTGCGGCCGGAGGCGACCTCGTCGGCGAGGACGTGGACGACGTTGCCGAAGCCCTGGGCGGCGGTGGAGGGGGTGTCGGCCTTGACCTCGCGGCCCAGGAACCACTGGAGGGAGCAGGTGTTGGCGAGCTGGTCCAGGGCGCTGCCGGAGAGGGCGACGGGCCGGTCGCGGTCGCGGAGGGGGACGGCGGAGGCGGTGGGCTCGTACAGGCCCCACCAGCGCTGCGGGTGCGCGGCGGGCACCAGCGGGCGGTCCTCGTCGTCGGTGAGCGCGGCGAGGCGGGCCAGGCGGCGGGCGGCGGCGTCGCGCAGGGCGGGCGAGGCGCCGGGGTCGACGGTGGTGGCGCGGAGCTCGGCGACGAGGGCGGGGACGGCGAGGGGGCGGCGGGGGCGGCCGGTGACGTCCTTGGGGGTGACGCCGAGTTCGGTGAGGAAGCGGGAGGGCTGGTCGCCGTCCTCGGCGGGGGCCTTGACGGCGGTGACGACGAGGCGGTGGCGGGCGCGGGTGGCGGCGACGTAGAAGAGCCGGCGTTCCTCGGCGAGGAGGGCGCCGGGGGTGAGGGGTTCGGCGAGGCCGTCGCGGCCGATGCGGTCGGCTTCGAGGAGGGAGCCGCGGCGGCGCAGGTCGGGCCAGAGCCCTTCCTGGACCCCGGCGACGACGACGAGGCCCCACTCCAGGCCCTTGGAGCGGTGGGCGGTCATCAGGCGTACGGCGTCGGTGCGGACGGCGCGGCCGGTGAGGGTGTCGGCGGCGATGTCCTCGGCTTCCAGCTGTTCGAGGAAGTTGAGCGCGCCGCGGCCGCCGGTGCGTTCCTCGGCGCGGGCGGCGTTGTCGAAGAGGGCGCAGACCGCGTCGAGGTCGCGGTCGGCGTTGCGGCCCGCGGTGCCGCCGCGGCGGGCCTGGCGTTCGAGGCGCTGCGGCCAGGGGGTGCCGTCCCAGAGGGTCCAGAGGGCCTCCTCGGCGGTGCCGCCGCCCTGGAGCAGCTCGCGGGTCTTGCGCAGCAGCAGGCCGAGGCGCTGCGCTCCGCGGGCGTAGGCGGGGTCGTGGGCGGTGAGCCGTTCGGGCTCGGCGAGGGCGCGGGCCAGCAGTACGTCGGAGGGCTCGGGCACGGCGACCCCGGCGGCCCGCTCCTCGTCGCGCAGCGCCCGCCCGAGCCGGCGCAGGTCGGCGGCGTCCATCCCGCCGAGCGGCGAGGTCAGCAGCACGGTCGCCCCCTCGACCCCGACCCACCCTTCGCCGCTGCCTCCGGGGGTCTCGGGGGTCTCGGGGTAGCCCCCGGGTCCGGTTCCTCCGGCCGGTGCCCCGGCGCCGGGGGCCATGCTTCCGGCGGCAGCGGCGGAGCCCCCGGGGCCGTCGGATCCGGCGCCGGGGCCCGGGGGAAGGTCCCGCCCACCCGCCCCGAAGTCGCGAGCGAGCTCGCGCACCCCGGCGCCCGCGGCGCCCGGCGCGGACGCCCCGGAGCCCGTCTGCTCGGCGGCCTCCGGCAGGGCGGCCGACACCGCGGCAACGCCCGGGAGGGCGGCGGCGGATGCGGCCCCGCCCGACAGGGCGGTCGCGCCCTGGTCTGCGTCCGGCCGGGCAGCAATCGGTTCGGCACCCGCCAGCACGCCTGCGGCCGGCGGCCGGTCCGCACCCGGCTCCCCGCCCGGCACGGCGGCCCCGGCCGACGGGTCGGCCGCGTCCCGCAGGGCAGAGCCGTCCTGGTCACCGCCCGGCAGGGCAGCCACGTCCGACGGGGCAGAGCCCTCCCCACCCCCGCCCGGCAGGGCCACGGCCGCGGAGGCCGTGAGGCGGAGGGCCGTCAGGAGGGGGGCCACGGCGGGTTCGTGGCGGAGGGGGGTGGACGCGGCGTCGGTTTCCGCCGGGACTCCCGCCGCGATCAGGGCGCGGCGCATCGCCGGGAGGGTGCGGCCGCCCGCCCGGACCAGGACGGCCATGTCCCGCCAGGGGACGCCGTCCTCGAGGTGGGCGCGGCGCAGGATGTCGGCGATGTTGTCCAGCTCGGCGCCGGCCGTCGGGTACGTGTACACCTCCACGCTGCCGCCCTCCCGGGCCGGGGCGAGGTCCCGGTGCGCCCGGACGGCGGCCGCGGGCAGCCGCGGTACCGGCATGCGGGCGGTGAGGAGGCGGGTGGCGGCCAGCAGGTTCGAGCCCGAGCGGCGGCCGACCGTCAGGGCCCGGACCCCGGCGCCCGGGAAGGCCGACTCGAAGTCGAGGACGTTGTTGATGTCGGCGCCCCGGAAGGCGTAGATCGACTGGTCGGGGTCGCCGAAGGCCACCAGCGTCCCGGCCGGGCCGTTCAGCGCGCGCAGCAGCCGCAGCTGGGAGGCGTCGGTGTCCTGGTACTCGTCCACGAGGATCACGTCGTACGTGGCGGAGAGGGACGGGGTGGTCTCCGCCAGGAGCACGGCGCGGTGCACGAGTTCGGCGTAGTCCAGCGAGCCCTGGAGGTCGAGGACGTCGAGGTACTCGGAGAGGAAGGCCGCGGCCGCCTTCCAGTCGGGGCGGCCGATGCGCTCGGCGAAGGCGGCGAGGGCTTCGGGGCCCAGGCCCAGTTCGCGGGCGCGGGCCAGGACGGCGCGGACCTCGTCGGCGAAGCCGCGCGTGGTCAGCGCGGCCCGCAGGTCGTCCGGCCAGCGGATGGACCGCAGCCGCCGCTGGCCCTCCAGCAGGGTGCGGACCATCACGTCCTGCTCCGGGCCGGACAGCAGCCGCAGCGGGTCCGCGAAGAGCTCGTGGTCCTGGTGGGCGCGGACCAGGCCGTAGCAGAAGGAGTGGAAGGTGGTGGCCTGCGGGGCGCGGGCGCCGCCGAGCCGCAGGGCGGCGCGGTCGCGCAGTTCCACGGCCGCCTTCCGGCTGAAGGTGAGGATCAGGATCCGGGCGGGGTCGGTGCCCGCCTCGACCCGGGCGGCGGCGGCCTCGACGAGGGTGGTGGTCTTGCCGGTGCCGGGTCCGGCCAGGACCAGCAGGGGTCCGCGGGTGTGATCAACCACCGCCCGCTGGGCTGCGTCCAGAACAGGGGGAGCCACCTGGACCGGCCCGGTGCGCACCAGGCGGTACGCGTCAGGCGTGCGCGTACGCCGCTCCGAGCGGCCGGGGGGAGAGGTGATCACGTGGGGTGCCGGTCCTGGTGGGTCTGCGGTTGCTGCGGTCTGGCCGGCGGCCGCGGCGGTCTGGAGGACCACGGCCGCGTACGCCGAAGAGGCAACGCTACGCCAACCGCGCCGGCCGCCGCAGTCCGTCCCGCGGGGTGCGGAAGCCTGCCGGGAGGTCTGCGTCGCCGTCCTCCGTACGGGCCTTCGGCCCGCCGTCCGCGTCTCGTATGCCGGAAGCTGTCAGGTGTGAGACTCGTCGCCCCCGGCCCCCTCGTCGCGCCCGTCCCAGCGCGCCCTGCGCATGGCCAGCCGGGGTTCGCCGGAGGGGGTCTCGCGCAGCGGGGTGCCCTCGGTCCGGTAGTGCTCCAGGGCCCGCCGCTCGCTGCCGGGCAGGGGTACGCCGTCCGCCCGCACCACGCGCCACCAGGGCACGGCTCCTCCGTACAGGGCCATGACACGCCCGACTTGGCGCGGGCCTCCCTCGCCGAGCCACTCGGCCACGTCCCCGTACGTCATCACCCGGCCGGGCGGAATCCGCTCGGCCACCTCCAGTACCCGCTCCGCGTAGGCGGGCAGCTCTTCGCTCATTCGGCACATGGTGCCGGATGCCCCGGCCGGTCCGGTGGAACCCTTCCTTCCGTACCGGCGCGCACCCTGCTGCCCCGCGCGGCCGCCCGTCCGTGCCACCATCTTCCGGGCGGTGACTGGTGATACGTGATCAAGAAGAGACGGATGTGACGGCGAAGGAGCGGGTTGTGAGCCCTCCGGACGGCGCGGCGAGGGGCGATGACGCGCGCCCGGACGAGGCGCACCCCGACGACCCGCCCGGCCACACGCCGACGGCGGCCGACCGCGTCGAGGTGGACGAGCCGCTGCTCGCCGCCCGCGTGCACCGGCCCTCCGACCTGGTACGCCTGCTCGCCGGGATCCTCGGCATCGCCGTCGTGCTCGGCATCGCCGCGTTCGCCCACGGCACCACCGCGGGCCTGGAGCAGGACATCACGCAGGGCACCGGCCAGGCGCCGGCCCTGCTGATCAAGGTCGCGGGGCTGGTGTCCAGCATCGCCGTGCTCCTCGTGCCGGTGGCCTTCGCCATCGAGCGGCTGATCAAGCGCGACGGGCTGCGCATCGCCGACGGCGTCCTCGCGGCCGTCCTCGCGCACGGGGTGACCCTGGCCACCGACCTGTGGGTGTCCCAGGGCGCCCCCGAGACCATCCAGGACGCCCTGACCCGTGCCACGGCCACGGCCGGCTCCACCGACCCGGTGCACGGGTACCTCGCGCCCGTGATCGCGTACATGACCGCCGTCGGGATGACCCGGCGGCCCCGCTGGCGGGTCGCGCTTTGGGTGGTGCTGCTGTTGGACGCCTTCGCCATGCTGGTCAGCGGGTACACCACCCCGTTCTCGATCATCCTGACCGTGCTGATCGGCTGGAGCGTGGCGTACGGGACCCTGTACGCGGTCGGCTCTCCGAACGTCCGGCCCACCGGGCAGAACCTCCTCGCCGGCCTGCGCCGGGTCGGCTTCCAGCCGGTCAGCGCGATGCGCGCGGAGGCCGCGGACGGGGACAGCACGGAGACCGGCGACCGGGGCCGGCGGTACCACGTCACGCTGGAGGACGGCCCGCCGCTGGACGTCACCGTCGTGGACCGCGAACAGCAGGCGCAGGGCTTCTTCTACCGGGTCTGGCGGCGGATGACCCTGCGCGGGATCACCACCCGGCGCAGCATCCAGTCCCTGCGCCAGGCGCTGGAGCAGGAGGCCCTGCTCGCGTACGCCGCGATCGCGGCCGGGGCGAACGCGCCCAAGCTGATCGCCACCTCCGAGCTGGGTCCGGACGCCGTGATGCTCGTCTACGAGCACCTGGGCGGCCGCAACCTGGACGCGCTCGCCGACGAGGAGATCACCGACGAGCTGACCCGCAACGCGTGGGAGCAGGTACGGGCCCTGCAGTCGCGCCGGATCGCGCACCGCCGGCTCACGGGGGACGCGCTGGTGGTGGATCGTTCCGGCAAGGTGATCCTCACGGACCTGCGGGGTGGTGAGATCGCGGCCGGCGACCTGGTGCTGCGGATGGACATCGCGCAGCTGCTGACCACGCTGGGCCTGCGGGTCGGCGCGGAGCGGTCGGTGGCCTCGGCGGTGTCGGTGCTCGGGCCGGACACGGTGGCGGACTGCCTGCCGCTGCTCCAGCCGATCGCGCTGAGCCGCTCCACCCGGGCGACCCTGCGCAGGCTGGCCCGGGAGCGGGCCGACCGGCAGCGGGAAGCCGTGCTGGAGTCCTCGCGGGCGGCGAAGGCCGCGCGCGAGGCGGGCTCCGAACCCGCGGCGGCCACCGCGGCGGCCGACCGCAAGGCCGAGAAGAGGGCGCTGGACGACGCCCTCGAGGGGGCGCGGGAGGAGGACCTGCTGAGCCAGATCCGCCAGCAGGTGCTGCTGATCCGCCCGCAGGCGCCGGTGGAGCCGGCCCGGCTGGAACGGATCCGGCCGCGCACGCTGGTGTCCTTCATCGCGGGTGCCTTCGGTGCGTACTTCCTGCTCACGCAGCTGGCCCACGTGGACTTCGCGACGGTCATCGGCGAGGCGCAGTGGGGCTGGGTCGGGGCGGCGCTGGCCTTCTCGGTGCTGACGTACTTCGCGGCGGCGATGAGCCTGCTGGGCTTCGTCCCGGAACGGGTCCCCTTCCTGCGGACGGTGGTCGCGCAGGTCGCGGGGTCCTTCGTGAAGCTGGTCGCCCCGGCGGCGGTGGGCGGCGTCGCGCTGAACACCCGGTTCCTCCAGCGGGCGGGGGTCCGGCCCGGGCTGGCCGTGGCGAGCGTCGGCGCGTCGCAGCTGTTCGGGCTGGCCAGCCACATCCTGCTGCTGCTGGCCTTCGGCTACCTGACGGGTACCGAGAAGACCCCGGAGATGGCCCCGTCGAGGACGGTGATCGCGGGTCTGCTGACGGTGGCGGTGCTGGTGCTGGTCGTCACGGCGGTGCCGTTCCTGCGGAAGTTCGTGGTGACGCGGGTGCGGGCGCTGTTCGCGGGCGTGGTGCCGCGCATGCTGGACGTGCTCCAGCGGCCGCAGAAGCTGGTGACGGGCATCGGCGGGATGCTGCTGCTGACCGGCTGCTTCGTGATGTGCCTGGACGCCTCGATCCGCGCCTTCGGGGGCGGCGAGGCCATCAGCTACGCGAGCATCGCGGTGGTGTTCCTGGCGGGCAACGCGCTGGGCTCGGCGGCGCCGACGCCGGGCGGCATGGGCGCGGTGGAGACGACCCTGACGCTGGGTCTGATCGCGGCGGGGCTGGAGAAGGAGGTCGCGATCTCGGCGGTGCTGCTGTTCCGCCTGATGACCTTCTGGCTGCCGGTGCTGCCGGGGTGGGTGTCGTTCAACTTCCTGACGCGCAAGGAAGCCATCTAGCTCCGCGGGTTCCGCCGGTCCCGCCGTGGCCGGGGGCTCCGCCCCAGACCCCGCGCCTCGAACGCCGGCGGGGCTGGGAAACCCGGCCCCGCCGGCGTTCGAGGCGAGAACGGGTGAAGGGCGGGGAGGGGCAAGCCCCGCGCGGCGGCACACCCGCGTCAGGAAGGTGGCGGCGCGTCAGGAAACGGCCAGCGCCGTCAGGAGGGCCCCCGCGCAGACGAGTTCCGTCGCGCCGACGACCGCCGGCCGCAGGCCGCGGCCGGGGAGGGTGGCCGCGCGGGCGAGGTAGCCGGCGAAGGGGAGGGCCAGCCACGGGGAGAGGAGCGCGGCCAGCGGAAGGGCCGCCGCGTGGTAGGCCACCGAGCCCCGCCGGTACGCCGGCGAGTTCCGTTCCCGGATCATCGTCTTCACGTACGGCACCGTCCCCGCGAAGTACAGCAGGCAGGCCACCGCCGTCGGCCACGCCCCGCCCGGGCCCAGCCCCCCGAGCCGGGCCGCGACCAGTGCCATCCCGCACGCCGGGACCACCGCCGCGAGGCCGTTGGCCAGCGCCCGCTCCCGGCCCCGCCGGGCGTACCAGGTGTTGACGGCCAGGAAGGGGAGCGCCGCCGCGGCCGCGAGCAGCAGCCAGGGGTGCGGTACCGCCAGCGGTACGGCGGCCGCCGCGCAGGCCCCGCCCAGGACCAGGGTCGGCGGGCCGTGCCGCCGCGCCGAGCGCAGGCCGCGCGCGTTCAGCCGCAGCCACTGCTGGCCGTGGAAGACCGCCGCGTACCCGAGCAGCCAGGCGGCCAGCAGCAGTACGTGCTCCCGGCCCGGGTGCGGGGCGAGGAGGGTGCCCGCGAGGAAGGGCACCACCAGCATCGCCCACGCGCCGTGCTGGTCCGGGATCCAATTTCGCCTGCGAGCCATGAAACCGATGCTCCCATGAATTCAAAGTGGAATTTCTCCGCGTGATTTGATTCCGCCGGTTCCCGGCCGGTCGGCCCGGTGAAGACCGGAAGTTGGTCACCCCCTCCCGGGACCTTTGCCGACCTCCGGGACTTTGCGACCGGCGTAGCGTCGACGAGTGGTCCGCCTTTCCCGGGACCACCCCACCCACTCCGTTTCCGGCCGCCTGGAGGGTCACCTTGAACGCGCGTGATTCCGTCGATTCAGCCGTCGATTCGCTCGTCAGGGCGGGCAGTTTCTTCACCCGCGCCGAGGTCTCCGACGACCTGCGCACGGTGCACCGGACCGGCGGGCGGGCCGCCGAGGCCTTCTACCGGGACCGGTGGAGCCACGACAAGGTGGTCCACTCCACGCACGGCGTGAACTGCACCGGTTCCTGCCGCTGGAAGGTGTTCGTCAAGGACGGGATCATCACCTGGGAGACCCAGGCCACCGACTACCCGTCCGTCGGCCCCGACCGCCCCGAGTACGAGCCCCGAGGCTGCCCGCGCGGCGCCTCGTTCTCCTGGTACTCCTACTCCCCCACCCGGGTGCGCTACCCGTACGTGCGCGGGGTGCTGCTGGAGATGTACCGCGAGGCCAAGGCGCGGCTGAAGGACCCGGTCCTGGCCTGGGCCGACGTCCAGGGCGACCCGGAGCGCCGCCGCCGCTACCAGCGGGCGCGCGGCAAGGGCGGGCTGGTGCGGGCCACCTGGGAGGAGGCGCTGGAGATCACCGCCGCCGCGCACGTGCACACCATCAGGGAGCACGGCCCGGACCGGGTCGCCGGCTTCTCGCCGATCCCCGCGATGTCGATGGCGTCGCACGCCGCGGGCGCCCGCTTCCACTCCCTCATCGGCGCGCCGATGCTGAGCTTCTACGACTGGTACGCGGACCTGCCGGTCGCCTCCCCGCAGGTGTTCGGCGACCAGACCGACGTACCGGAGTCGGGCGACTGGTGGGACGCCGCGTACCTGATGATGTGGGGCTCGAACGTCCCCGTCACCCGCACCCCCGACGCGCACTGGATGGCCGAGGCCCGCTACCGCGGGCAGAAGGTGGTGACGGTTTCCCCGGATTTCGCGGACAACACGAAATTCGCCGACGAGTGGATGCATCCGCATCCCGGTACGGACGGGGCGCTGGCCCTCGCGATGGGGCACGTCATCCTGAAGGAATTCTTCGTGGAGAAGGAGACCCCTTTCTTCACGGATTACGTCCGCCAGTACACGGACCTGCCTTTCCTGGTCTCCCTGCGGGAAACGGAGCACGGCCTGGTCCCGGGCAAGTTCGTCACCGCCGCCGATCTCGGGCAGGACACCGAGAACGCCGAGTGGAAGACCGTCCTGGTCGACGACGCCACCGGCGAGCCCGTCGTCCCGAACGGCACCCTCGGGCACCGCTGGGGCAAGAACGAGACCCCGGAGTGGAATCTGGACCTCGGCGGCACCGTCCCCCGGCTGACGCTGCTCCCGGAGGGCGAGAGCGCCGAGATCGTGCTGCCGCGTTTCGAGGACGACGAGCGCACCGCCGGGCAGGGCGGCACCGTGCGGCGCGGGGTGCCCGTGCGGCGCATCGGCGGCACGCTCGTGACCACCGTCTTCGACCTGATGCTCGCCCAGTACGGGGTGGCCCGCGAGGGCCTGCCCGGCGAGTGGCCCACCGGCTACGAGGACGCCTCCCAGCCCGGTACTCCCGGCTGGCAGGAGTCGCTGACGTCGGTGCCCGCCGCGCAGGCGGCCCGGGTGGCGCGCGAGTTCGCGGAGACGGCCGAGCGCTCGCGGGGCCGCTGCATGATCCTGATGGGGGCGGGCACCAACCACTGGTTCCACTCGGAGACCATCTACCGCTCCTTCCTCGCCCTGCTCACCCTCACCGGCTGCCAGGGCCGCAACGGCGGCGGCTGGGGCCACTACGTCGGCCAGGAGAAGTGCCGCCCGGTCACCGGCTGGGCCACCCTCGCCGCCGCCTCCGACTGGTCGCGCCCGCCGCGCCAGATGATCGGCGCCGCCTGGTTCTACCTGCACACCGGCCAGTGGCGCTACGACACCCTCCCGGCGGAGGCCCTGGCCTCCCCGCTCGCCGAGGGCGCCTTCGACGGCATGAGCGGCGCGGACTGCCTGGCCGCGAGCGCCCGGATGGGCTGGATGCCGTCGTACCCGACCTTCGACCGCAACCCCCTGGAGCTCGGCGAGAGCGCCGACCCGGTGGCGGACGCGGTACGCGCCCTTGAGGAGGGCGCGCTCGGCTTCGCCGGCGAGGACCCCGACGACCCGCGCAACTGGCCGCGCGTACTGAACGTGTGGCGGGCCAACCTCCTCGGCTCCAGTTCCAAGGGCAACGAGTACTTCCTCAAGCACCTGCTCGGCACGCACTCCAACCTCCCCGAGGACGGCCCGCGCTGCACGCCCAGGGACGTCGCGTACCGGGAGGAGGACGTGGAGGGGAAGCTCGACCTGCTGATGTCGATGGACTTCCGGATGACGTCCACGACGCTCCTGTCGGACGTGGTCCTGCCGGCCGCCACCTGGTACGAGAAGCACGACCTGTCCTCCACGGACATGCACCCCTTCCTGCACGCCTTCACCCCGGCCGTGGACCCGCCCTGGCAGGCCCGCTCCGACTACGACGCCTTCCGCCTCCTCGCCGAGCGCTTCGGCGAGCTCGCCGCCACCCACCTCGGCGTACGCCGGGACCTGGTGGCGACCGCCCTCCAGCACGACACCCCGGGCGGCGAGATGGCCCAGCCGGGAGGGGTCGCGCTGGACTGGTCGAAGGGCGAGTGCGAGCCGGTACCCGGCCGGACGATGTACGGCCTGAAGGTGGTCGAGCGGGACTACGGGGCGGTCGGCGAGAAGTTCTCCGCGCTCGGCCCGCTGGTCGACCGGCTCGGCGTGACCACGAAGGCGGTCACCTTCGACGTGGCCGAGGAGGTCGCGTACCTCGGCGAGAAGAACGGCCTGGTCCGGGGCGGGACCGCGAAGGGCCGCCCCCGCTTGGACACCGCGCAGCGCGCCTGCGAGGCGATCCTCGCCCTCTCCGGGACGAGCAACGGCCGGCTCGCCACCCAGGGCTTCGAGACCCTGGAGAAGAAGGTCGGCACGCAGATGGCCCACCTGGCCGCCGAGGCGGAGGGCAAGCGGATCGGCTTCGCCGACACCCAGGCCCGCCCGGTACCGGTGATCACCTCGCCGGAGTGGTCGGGCTCGGAGTCCGGCGGACGCCGCTACACCGCCTTCACCGTCAACACCGAGCACCTCAAGCCCTGGCACACCCTCACCGGCCGCCAGCACTTCTTCATCGACCACGACTGGCTGCACGAGGTCGGCGAATCGCTGCCCGTCTACAAGCCGCCGCTGAACATGCACACCCTGTACGGGGAGCCCGAACTCGGCGTCGTCGACCAGAAGTCGGTGGCCGTCCGCTACCTGACCCCGCACAACAAGTGGGCGATCCACAGCCAGTACCAGGACAACCTCTACATGATGACCCTGGGCCGCGGCGGCCAGACGGTGTGGATGTCCCCGCAGGACGCCGAGGCGATCGGGGTCGCCGACAACGACTGGATCGAGGCGGTCAACCGCAACGGCGTGGTCACCGCCCGCGCGATCGTCTCCCACAAGATGCCGCCCGGCACCGTCTACATGAACCACGCGCAGGAGCGCACGGTCGGCGTGCCGAAGACCGAGAAGACGGGCCGCCGCGGCGGCATCCACAACTCGCTGACCCGGGTGATGCTCAAGCCCACCCACCTCATCGGCGGCTACGCCCAGCTGACCTGGGCCTTCAACTACCTGGGCCCGACCGGCAACCAGCGCGACGAGGTGACGGTCATCCGCCGCCGCGACCAGAAGGTGGAGTTCTGAATGAAGGTCATGGCACAGGTCGCGATGGTCATGAACCTCGACAAGTGCATCGGCTGCCACACCTGTTCGGTCACCTGCAAGCAGGCGTGGACCAACCGGCAGGGCACCGAGTACGTCTGGTTCAACAACGTCGAGACCCTCCCCGGCCAGGGCTACCCGCGCCGCTGGGAGGACCAGGAGAAGTGGAAGGGCGGCTGGGAGCGCACCCGCTCCGGCCGGCTGCGCCTGCGGGCGGGCGGCCGCCTCGCGAAGCTCGGCAAGATCTTCGCGAACCCGGAGCTGCCGGAGATCGACGACTACTACCAGCCCTGGAGCTACGAGTACAAGAACCTCACCGACGCTCCGGCGGGCGACGACCTCCCCACCGCCCGGCCCGTCTCCCAGCTCACCGGCGAGCCCCTGGACACCATCCAGTGGGGCCCCAACTGGGACGACAACCTCGGCGGCGCCCCCGCCCACGCGCCGAAGGACCCGGTCGTGGAGAAGATCCGCGAGGAGGTCGGGGAGAGGATCCGCTTCGAGTTCGAGCAGAGCTTCATGTTCTACCTCCCCCGGATCTGCGAGCACTGCCTCAACCCGGCGTGCGTCTCCTCCTGCCCCTCGGGCGCGATGTACAAGCGGGAGGAGGACGGCATCGTCCTCGTCGACCAGGACCGCTGCCGCGGCTGGCGCATGTGCGTGACCGGATGCCCGTACAAGAAGGTGTACTTCAACCACCGCACCGGCAAGGCCGAGAAGTGCACGTTCTGCTTCCCGCGCGTCGAGGTCGGCATGCCCACCGTGTGCTCGGAGACCTGCGTGGGCCGGATGCGCTACCTCGGGGTCATGCTCTACGACGCCGACAAGGTCGCCGGGGCCGCCGCCGTCGAGGACGAGCACGACCTCTACCCCGCCCAGCTGGACTGCTTCCTCGACCCGCACGACCCGGCCGTGGTCGCCGCCGCCCGGGCTGCGGGCCTGACCCCGGAGTGGATCGAGGCCGCGCGGCGCTCCCCCGTCTACGACCTGATCGCCACCTACCAGGTCGCCCTGCCCCTCCACCCGGAGTACCGGACCATGCCGATGGTCTGGTACGTGCCCCCGCTCTCCCCCGTGGTCGAGGCGGTCGCCGCCACCGGCAGCGACGGCGAGGACGCCGGGAACCTCTTCGGCGCCATCGACGCCCTGCGCATCCCCGTGGAGTACCTCGCGGAGATCCTCACGGCCGGCGACACCCACGCCGTGGAGGCCGTGCTGCACCGGATGGCCGCGATGCGCGCGTACATGCGGAGGATCAACCTCGGTGAGGAGCGGGACGAGTCGATCGCCTCGGCCGTCGGCCTGGCCGGCACCGAGATGGAGGACATGTTCCGCCTCCTGGCCGTCGCCAAGCCGGAGGACCGCTTCGTCATCCCGACGGCGGCCCGCGCCGAGGCCGACAACCTCGCCGCCTCGCACCCGCTGGACGCGGAGTGCCCCGTCGGCGAGCGGGCCGGGAAGCCCCGCGTGAAGCTCAACCTCAGCCCCACCAGGAGGAGCTCGTGACCCCCGACGCCCTCGTACGCCTCGTCGCGGGCTGCGTCCTGCAGTACCCCGGCGACCGCTTCCACGACGAACTCCCCCGGCTGCGCGCGGCCCTCGCCGCGGCACCCGCCGAACCGGCCGCGCTGCTCGGCGCGTTCCTCGACGAGGCCGAGCAGCTGACCCCGATCGGGCTGTGCGAGCGGTACACCTCCACCTTCGACACCCGCAACCGGCGCTGCCTCTACCTCACCTGGTGGACGGACGGCGACACGCGCCGGCGCGGGCTGTCCCTCGTCCGGCTGAAGCGGATCTACCGGGACTTCGGGCTGGAGTACGCGGGCGAGGAGCTGCCCGACTTCCTGCCCGCCGCGCTGGAGTTCGCCGCCCTGCGCGAGGAGGCCGGCACCGAGCTGCTCCAGGAGCACCGGGCCGGGCTGGAGCTGCTGCGGCTCGCGCTCGCCGAGTCGGCCAGCCCGTACGCCCGGGTGCTGGAGGCGGTCTGCACGACGCTGCCCGGGCCCTCCCCCGCGACGAAGGCCGAGGCGAAGGCCCTCGCGCGCGGCGGGCCGCCGCAGGAGCTGGTGGGCGCGGGCTCCCCGCTCGAACCCTTCGGGCCCGGCACCGACCGGCCCGTGGACCTCCCGTGGCCCACCTCACCGGAAAGGAAGACGGCCTGATGGACCTCATCCTGTGGGGCGTGCTGCCGTACGTCTCGATCGCCCTGCTCGTGGCCGGCACGGTCTGGCGGGCCCGTTACGACGCCTTCGGCTGGACCACCCGCTCCTCGCAGCTGTACGAGTCGCGGCTGCTGCGGATCGGCTCCCCGCTCTTCCACTTCGGCATGCTCTTCGTGGTCCTCGGCCACGTGGTGGGCCTGCTGGTCCCGATGGAGTGGACCGACGCGGCCGGGCTGAGCGACCACGCCTACCACCTGCTGGCCGTCTCCACCGGCGCGGTCGCGGGCGTCGCGGCCGCCGCCGGCATCGGGATCCTCGTGTACCGGCGGCTGAAGGTGCCCGCCGTACGCCGGGCCACCCTCCGCGGCGACCACCTGATGTACACCGTCCTGCTCGGCGCGATGCTGCTGGGCCTGACGGCCACCGTCCTCAACTCCACCGGCCGGACCGGGGACTACAACTACCGCGAGGGCGTCTCCGTCTGGTTCCGCAGTCTGTTCACCCTCTCCCCCGACCACCACCTGATGGCGGGCGCCCCGCTCGCCTTCAAGCTGCACGTCCTCTTCGGCTTCGCCCTCTTCGCCCTGATCCCGTACTCGCGGCTGGTCCACATGTTCTCCGCGCCGCTGAAGTACCTGTTCCGGCCCTTCGTGGTCTACCGCAAGCGGGACCCGGAGCTGACGTCCAACCGCCCGGAGCGGCGCGGCTGGGAGCGGGTGTCATGAGCGCCCGCACCGCGCGCGACGTCGTCCGCACCCCCCGCCACGACGTCGCCGAGCGCCCCTTCCTCGTCATCTGGGAGGCCACCCGGCCCTGCGAACTGGCCTGCCCGCACTGCCGGGCCGAGGCGCGGACCGCCCGCGACCCCCGCGAACTGGACGGGGCCGACGCCCGCCGGGTGATGGACCAGACCGCCGCCTTCGGCCGGCCCGCGCCACTCTTCGTGATCACCGGCGGCGACCCCTTCCAGCGCCCCGACCTCACCGCCCTCATCGCGTACGGGACCTCGCTGGGCCTGCGCGTCGCCGTCTCCCCCTCCGGTACGCCGACCCTGACCCGGGAGAACCTCCAGGCCGTGCGCGACGCCGGCGCGGTGGCGCTCTCGCTCTCCCTGGACGGTTCCACCCCCGAGCGGCACGACTCCTTCCGGGGCGTGGCCGGTGTCTGGGACCGGACCCTGGAGGGCTGGCGGGCCGCCCGCGACATCGGCCTCAAGGTGCAGGTCAACACCACCGTCAGCCTCCGCAGCCTGGAGGACCTGGCCGGCATCGCGGCGCTGGTGCTCCGCGAGGGCGCGATGCTCTGGTCCGGCTTCCTCCCCGTCCCGGCCGGGCGCGGGCAGCAGCTGGAGTCGCTCACCGCGGCGGAGACCGAGGACGTCCTGCACTTCCTCTACGACTGCGGGGCGGTCCTCGCCGCCAAGACCACCGAGGGCCACCACTTCCGCCGGGTCGTACTCCAGCGGACCGTCCTCGAAGCGCGCGGCGAACGGCCCCCGCTGGGGCCCCTGTACGAGCGGCTGCGGGCCCGCGCCGGCCGGCTGGGGCTCTTCGACGGGGAGCGGCGGGCGGTGCGCAGGCCCCACTGCACGTCTCGTCCGGGCGCGGCTCCGCTCCGCGGCCGTGCGGGGCGTGAGCGGCGGCACGGGCCGGTTCCCGCGGGCGGTGGCCCGGGCGTCCGGGGCGCGGATCCTCACCGGGACCACGGCCCGCTCGCTGGAGCGGCTGCCGGGCGACCGGTGGCGGGTGGCGGCGGTGACGGCCGACGGCCCGCTGACCCTGGAGGCCGACGCCGTGGTCCTGGCGGTGCCCGCCTTCGCGGCGGCGGAGCTGCTGCGGCCGCACTCGCCGCTCGCGCGGGAGGAACTCGCGGCGGTCCCGTACGCCTCGACGGCCGTCGTCACGCTGGTGTTCTCCCGCGGCCGGGCCCCCGCCCTCCCGGAGGGCAACGGCTTCCTGGTGCCGCCGGCGGACGGCCACACCCTCAAGGCGGCGTCGTTCCTGTCCAACAAATGGACCTGGCTGCGCGACGCGGCGCCCTCGGAGTTCGTGGTGCGCGCCTCCGTCGGCCGGACCGGCGAGGAGGAGCTGCTGGAGCGGCCCGACCGCCACCTGATCCGTACGGCCGCCGCCGAACTCCGCCACGCGGTGGGCCCGCTGGGCGAAGCCCGCGCCGCCCGGGTGACCCGCTGGGACCGGGGCCTGCCCCAGTACGGCGTGGGCCACCTGGACCGGGTGGCCCGGATCCGCGAGGCCGCCGGGAAGCTCCCGGGCCTGGCCCTGTGCGGCGCCGCGTACGAGGGCGTGGGCGTGGCCGCCTGCGTCGCCACCGGCCGCACGGCGGCCCGGCAGGCCGTCGCCGGGGCCTGACCCGGCCCCGGACCCCCCGAACGGGTCAGCGCGGGGGCGGGGGCGGGGGCGGGCCCACAGGATGGGGACATGCCGAGAAACGTCCTGCGGGCCACCACCGCCGCCGCGCTCGCCGCCACGCTGCTCACCACCGGCGCCTGTTCCGACAGCGGCGGCAGCAGCCGGCAGAGAACCGGTACCGGCGCCGCCGAACCGGCCAAGCCCCTGTCCTGGGGCGGGTGCGACGCCCCCACGGCCGCCGAGGGCGGCGGGCAGGCGCCCGGCCAGGACTGGCAGTGCGCCACCCTCGACGTACCGCTCGACTACGCCGAGCCCGAGGGCGAGACCATCCCGATCGCCCTGATCCGCGCGAAGGCCCGCGACAAGTCCAAGCGGCTCGGCTCGCTGGTGTTCAACTTCGGCGGGCCCGGCGGTTCCGGGATCTCCACCCTGCCCGGCGCCGCCAAGGAGTACGAGGCCCTGCGCACCCGGTACGACCTGGTGAGCTTCGACCCGCGCGGGGTCGGCCGCAGCGCCCCCGTCCGCTGCGAGGACGACAGGCAGCTCGACGCGTACTACGCGCAGGACTCCTCCCCCACGACGCCGGAGGACGAGAAGGCCTTCGTCGACGGCATCCGCAAGTACCAGCAGGCCTGCCGGGCCAACTCCGGCAAGGTGCTCCCGTACGTGGGCACCGAGAACGCCGCCCGCGACCTGGACCGGATCCGCCAGGCCCTCGGCGACGAGAAGCTGAACTACTTCGGGATCTCCTACGGCACCGAACTCGGCGGGGTCTACGCCCACCTCTTCCCGAAGAACGTCGGCCGGGCGGTCTTCGACGCCGTGGTGGACCCCACCAAGGACGCCGAGCAGGGCGCGCTGGGCCAGGCGAAGGGCTTCCAGCTGGCCCTCGGCAACTTCGCCCAGGACTGCGTCAACCGCGGCGACCAGTGCCGGCTCCAGGGCAGCACCGCCAAGGAGATCGAGGCCAACATCATCAAGCTGCAGAAGGAGCTGGCCGCCAAGCCCATCGCCGGCATCGGGGACCGGCGGCTCACCGAGTCCCAGGCGACCAACGGCATCGCCCAGGCCCTGTACTCCAAGGAGCTGTGGCCGCTGCTGGAACAGGGCCTGGACGAGGCCGAAGGCGGTCAGGGGCAGCTGCTGATGGCCCTGTCGGACGCCCTCAACGGCCGGGACCAGAACGGCCGCTACAGCAACATCGGCGCGGCCAACACCGCCATCAACTGCGCCGACTCCAAGGAGCGCTACACGCTGGAGGAGACCAGGGCCCGGCTGCCGGAGTTCCGTTCGGCCTCGCCCGTCTTCGGGGACTTCCTCGGCTGGGCGATGCTGAGCTGCACCGACTGGCCGGTGGCCGGCGCCTGGCAGACCCCGGACGTCTCCGCGCCCGGCGCCGCCCCGATCCTGGTGATCGGCAACACCGGTGACCCGGCGACCCCGTACGAGGGCGCGCGCAAGATGGCGGAGCGGCTGGGCAAGGGCGTGGGCGTGGAGCTGACGTACAAGGGCGAGGGGCACGGCGCGTACAACAGCGGCGACAAGTGCGTGCAGGGCGCGGTGAACGCGTACCTGCTGGACGGGAAGGTGCCGGGCGCGGGCACCGTCTGCACGGCGGCCTGAGCGGGACGTGCGGAAGGGGCCGTACCCGCCGGGCGGGTACGGCCCCTTCAGGGCACTTCTCAGGGCACTTCTAGTAGACCGGCTTCCCGGGCTCGATCTGGTGGACCCAGCCGATGACGCCGCCGCCGACGTGCACCGCGTCGGAGAAGCCCGCGGACTTCAGCACCGCGAGGACTTCCGCACTGCGGACACCCGTCTTGCAGTGCAGGACGATGCGCTTGTCCTGCGGCAGGTCCTGGAGGGCGGTGCCCATCAGGAACTCGCCCTTGGGGATCAGCTTCGCGCCGGGGATCGAGACGATCTCGTACTCGTTCTTCTCGCGGACGTCGATGATCTCGATGGCCTCGCCGTCGTCGATCCACTCCTTGAGCTGCTTCGGAGTGATCGTGGAGCCGGCGGCCGCCTCCTGGGCCTCCTCCGACACGACGCCGCAGAAGGCCTCGTAGTCGATGAGCTCGGTGACGGTCGCGTTCGGACCGCAGACCGCGCAGTCGGGGTCCTTGCGGACCTTGACCTGGCGGTACTGCATCTCCAGGGCGTCGTAGATCATCAGGCGGCCGACGAGCGGCTCGCCGACGCCGGTGAGGACCTTGATGGCCTCGGTGACCTGGATCGAGCCGATGGACGCGCAGAGCACGCCCAGCACGCCGCCCTCGGCGCAGCTCGGGACCATGCCCGGCGGCGGGGGCTCCGGGTACAGGCAGCGGTAGCAGGGACCGTGCTCGGACCAGAAGACGGAGGCCTGGCCGTCGAAGCGGTAGATCGAACCCCACACGTACGGCTTGTTGAGCAGCACGCAGGCGTCGTTGACCAGGTAGCGCGTGGCGAAGTTGTCCGTGCCGTCGACGATGAGGTCGTACTGGCTGAAGATCTCCATCACGTTGTCGGCTTCGAGCCGCTCTTCGTGGAGGACCACGTTGACGTACGGGTTGATGCCCAGCACGCTGTCACGGGCGGACTCGGCCTTGGAGCGGCCGATGTCCGACTGGCTGTGGATGATCTGGCGCTGCAGGTTCGACTCGTCGACCTCGTCGAACTCCACGATGCCCAGGGTGCCGACGCCGGCCGCGGCCAGGTACATGAGGGCGGGGGAGCCGAGGCCGCCCGCGCCCACGGCCAGCACCTTGGCGTTCTTCAGGCGCTTCTGGCCGTCCATCCCGACATCCGGGATGATCAGGTGGCGGGAGTACCGACGGACCTCGTCAACGGTGAGCTCAGCAGCTGGCTCTACCAGGGGTGGCAGCGACACGGGGACTCCGTAGATGGGTAAGTCTGAACGTTGGTTCTTCCCGTAACACTGCCACGCCCTTCTTCATTCCGAGACACCCGGTCCGATGCGTGAGACGATTTCGTCCCAGTACGCGGGCATCGACGCCCAGGGGTCCCGGTCCGGGGTGCCCCTGCGGTCGGTGAACCAGATGGTTCCGGCACCCTGCCAGCGGGCGATGCGCACCGCCTCCTCCAGATGGGTGCGGGGCACGCCGTGGACCAGGTGGCAGAACCGCTCCGGCGGGTGGTCGGCCGTCCACTCCGCCACCTGCGACCAGCGGTAGTCGGCCCAGGCCCCGGAGAAGGTGACCAGTTGGTCGGCGGCCTCCACGTAGCCCTCGTAGGGGTGCGTGCCGTGTCCCAGCACGATCCGCAGCCCCTCGCCGAGCCCCCGCAGGGAGTCGGTCACCCGGCGCACGGCGGGCAGGTCCGCCCGGTCGGCGGGGACGCCGGCCAGGTAGAAGCCGCCGACGCCGTACCAGTCGCGGAAGCGGTGCGCGTCGGAGACCAGCTCCCCGAAGGACCGGGAACCGTCCCGCATCGCGAGATGCCCGAGGACCGTCCCGCCCGCGTGCCGCAGCTTCGCGGCCGCCTCGGTGCAGTGCGGGTCGGGGCGGCCGCCGGGGCCGTCCGTGACGTTGAGCACGGCCCAGTGCAGCGGGGTCCCGGGGCGGGTCAGCTCGGCCCACTCCACCGGGGCGACCAGCGGGTGGGCGTAGCCGGGGATGCCCAGGCCGAGCCGGCCGGCCTCGGTCGCGGCCGCCGCCGTGGCCCCCGGCGGGGTGGTCAGATACGGCACGCCGCCTCCATCCAGATGTCCGCGAGGGACTCCTCCAGGTTGATCCGGGGCCGCCAGCCGAGCCGGTCGCGGGCGGTGCGCACGTCGGCCTGCTGCCAGGCGCCGCAGCCGTCGGGGTAGGGGTACGACTGGGGGGCCGCGGCGAGCTGCTCGGGGGTGGCCTCGGAGCGGGGGGAGCCGATGGCGGCGAGGCCCTGCGGCCGGCCGCCGTGTCCGTGCCCGTGCCGGTCGGTGCCGTGCGGTACGTCCAGCTCGTGCAGGGCGCCGCCGTAGCCGGCGACCCGGGCGAGGACGGCGGCCGCGTCGCGCAGCCGGACCGCGCGGCCGGTGCCGATGTTCACGACCCCCTGGGCGGCGGACAGGGAGGCCGCGTGCACGGCCCGCGCGACGTCCCGTACGTCGACGAAGTCGCGCTGCACCCCGAGGCCGCTGAGCTTGAGCTCGCCGTCCCCGGACTGCATGGCCCGCCGCATGGCCTCGGCGAGCCGGCCCAGCGGGGAGCCGGCCGGGGTGCCGGGCCCGACGGGCGAGAAGACCCGGAGCACGACGGCGTCCAGCCCGGAGCCGAGGACCAGCTCGGTGGCGGCGAGTTTGCTGACGCCGTACGGTCCGCCGGGTCTCGGGACGGCGTCCTCGGCCGTGGAGGAGCCGGGCTGGCTGGGCCCGTACTCGGCGGCGCAGCCGAGCTGGACGAGCCGGGCCCCGCAGCCGCTGCGGCGCAGGGACTCGCAGATGGTGGCGACGGCGACGGTGTTGTGCCGGGTCAGCTCCCGGGCGCCGCCGCGGGTGGCGCCCGCGCAGTTGATGACCACGCCCGGGTGGACGGCGTCCAGGAACCGGGTGAGCGCGCCGGGGCTCCCGGTGGCGAGGTCGAAACGGACGTCGGCGTCGTCGCCGCGGCCGAGCGCGGTGAGCTGCACGGCCGGGTCGGCGAGCAGCCGGTCGGCGACGTAGCGCCCGAGGTATCCGTTGGCTCCGATCAGCAGCACCCTCATCGCGCAACCCCTTGGTCGATTGGCTGGCCGGTCATGCTGTTTCTCCTTGGTGTCGGTGGGGCCGGTGACGCGCGTGTGCGGAGGCACGGGACAGCGCGAGGAAGGCGTGTACGAGGAGTCCCGCCGCGGCGGCGAGGACCGCCGCCGGGTCCGGGACCAGGGCGAGCGCCAGGGCCGCGGCCACCGGCGTGCGGTGCGCGCCGTGCCGCAGCAGCAACCGGGCCAGGAACAGCAGCACCGCGAGCGGCACCGCCGTCCCCGGGGCGGCCGCCGTGACCGCGGCCGCCGCCGTGGCGGCCGCGGTGAACAGCAGGAGGATCCCGGCGAGCAGCGGCCGCGCCCCGGCGGCGAAGTCCTCCAGGGCCCGGCTCCCGGCGAGCCGGCGGCGCGCCCGGGCGGCGTAGAGGACCCCGGCGAGGTGCCCGGGGGCGACGGCCAGCGCGAGGGCGGCGCCGAGGGCCGGGCCGTGCCGGTGGACGGCCCAGCCGACGGCGGCCGCCGCCAGCAGGTGGGCGGCGTAGGGGAAGCGCCCCCCGGCGCTCCGCCCGGGCCAGACCAGCGCGGCGGCGGTGAGGAGCGCCGCGAGGGGTCCCGCCCCCGGTGTCCCGGCGGCGGCCGCGCCGAGCGCGAGGGCGCCGGGCAGCAGGGCGTACCCGAAGCCGCGTACCGCCCGGGTCCCGGCCGGGGGCCGCACGGGCACGGCGTCGGGGGCCTCGCCGCGCGGGGTCCGGGCGTACAGCTCCTCGGCGAGGGTGAAGACGTCCCGGTGCCGGAAGCGCGCGGCGGTCCGGTCGGTGATGCCGTGCGCCTCCAGCCCGGCGGCGATCTCCAACGGGTCGACGGCCCGCTCGCAGAGCTCCCGGTGCCGGTGCAGCAGCGCCTTGACGGGATCCCCGCCGCGCCCGCCGCGCCGGGCGGCCGGCCCGGAAGTCCCGGCCCCGGCGTTCGAGGCGCGGGGGTCCGGGCGCGGGGCCCCCGGCAGCGGCGCCGCACCCGTGATGTCCGAGGTGGTCATACCGCGGCCTCCGAACCCGACGCCGCGCGGGCGACCCACGGCCCCGCCACCCTCGCCTCCGCCGGCCAGGCGAACGGCACGTCCCCCTCCATCCGTGAGGGACCGAGGGCCAGGAGCCGCAGGTAGCTCTCGCCGAAGGCCTGCACGTTCTGCTCGACGGTGAACAGTTCCAGCGCCCTGGCCCGCGCCGCCGCGCCCAGCCGCTGGGCCCGCCCGGGATCCTCCAGCAGCGCGAGGCAGGCCTCGGCCAGCGCCCGGGGGTTGCGCGGCGGGACGACGAGCCCGGTGCCGCCGATGACCTCGCGGACGGCCCCGACGTCGGTGGAGACGGTGGCCCGGCCGCAGAACATGGCCTCGGCCAGGGTGATGGGGAAGCCCTCGATCACCGAGGACAGCAGCACGATCCGTCCTGCCCCGTACGCGTCGGCAGGCGAGGGCGCCTCGGGTCCGCCGATCTCCTCGAAGGTGACGGGGCTCTCCCCCACGGTCCGCGCGTCGGCGGCCTCGTCGGGAAAGAGCTGCGCGGCCAGCGAGCGGCAGTCGGCGAAGTAGTCAGGGGCCGCCGCCGAGGCGAAGATCCGCAGCCGGGTGTGCGGGGCGGCCCGGCGGACCTCCGCGAAGGCGTGCAGCAGGGCGATCAGGTCCTTGGCCGGCTCGATCCGCCCGACCCACACCAGGGTGTCGGGGTCCCCTCGGCCGGGGTCCTCGCCGACGGCGGCGAATCGGTCCGCCTCCATGCCCGGGTAGACCGTCCGCAGCCGTTCCCGGGGCGCCCCGCAGCGTTCCTGCCAGCGGCGGGCGTGCGCGTTGCCGGGGGTGAGGAGGTCGGCGCGGGCGTAGATCTCCCCGGCGAGGCGGATGTGGAAGGCGGCCAGCAGGGCGCGTACGGCGGGCCGGGTGTCCTCGCGCTGTTCCAGGTAGTGGGCGCGGAGCTGGACGCCGTACTCGGTGACCAGCAGCGGGACCCCGAAGAAGCGTTTGGCCAGCAGTCCGGGGACGGCCGCGACCCCGCCGGCGGCGGCGTGGCAGACGTCGGCCCGGCCGAGGCCCTCGTCCTCGTACCAGTCGAGGGACAGGGGCCGCAGCGCGCGCTCCAGTTCGTCCACGAACTCCAGCAGGTCGGGGACCCGGGCGGACTGTACGGCGCGGCCCGCGCCCGGGGCGCGGCAGCCGGACTCGACCGCCCGCACGGCCGTCTCGGAGCGCAGGGCCGCGTACATCCCGCCCTGGTCGCGGGCGAGTTCGGCGAGCCCGTACAGTCCGGCCGCGAAGTCCTCGGCCTCGCCGGCGCAGATCCCCCGGACCAGCTCCGCGAAGCACTCGGCGAAGTGCCGGCGCTCGCGGCGGGAGTGCGTGCGCCCGTCGTCCGCGGGGGCCCACAGCGGGGCGGTGCGCACGCGGGTGACGTGCGGCGGGAGCGTGACCCGGCCGCTCTCCTCCTGCCCGGCGGTGCGGCTCAGCGCGTAGAGCTCGAACTCGTGCCGGGGCAGCCCGCGCACGAGCCGGTCGCACCAGAGCCTCGCCTCGCCCGCCGCATACGGATAACCACCTTCCGTGACCAGTCCGATCCGCACGAGTGGCACCCCCGATCTCCCGTTCCAGGCGGTCGCCGTCGGTCCGGCGACCCGCCGCGGGAGAACTCAAGCGGATGCGCCGGTGGGGGGGGGGGGGGGGGGGGGGGGGGGGGGGGGGGGGGGGGGGGGGGGGGGGGGGGGGGGGGGGGGGGGGGGGGGGGGGGGGGGGGGGGGGG
>NZ_JBVJWV010000016.1:0-162131 GCF_055602105.1 Streptomyces sp. NPDC037421 | reverse complement strand
TTTTCTTCTCTTCTTTGTTTTTTTTCTTCTTCCCCCCCCCCCACCCGTCCCACCCCCCCCCCCCCCCCCCCCCCCCCCCCCCCCCCCCCCCCCCCCCCCCCCCCCCCCCCCCCCCGGGGGCACGGGTGGCCCGCTGCCGGTCAGTCCTCGTCGGAGGAGCTGGGCAGCTTCGTCTGGATCAGGTCCATCACCGAGGAGTCGGCCAGCGTGGTGACGTCGCCGACCGCGCGGTTCTCCGCAACGTCGCGCAGCAGACGGCGCATGATCTTGCCCGAACGGGTCTTCGGCAGCTCCGCCACCGGCAGGATCCGCTTGGGCTTCGCGATCGGGCCGAGGGTGGTGCCGACGTGGTTGCGCAGCTCGGCGACCAGGCCCTCGGTCTCCGAGGCGGTACCGCGCAGGATCACGAAGGCCACGATCGCCTGGCCCGTGGTCTCGTCGGCCGCGCCGACCACGGCCGCCTCGGCGACCGAGGGGTGCGAGACGAGAGCCGACTCGACCTCGGTCGTGGAGATGTTGTGGCCCGAGACGAGCATGACGTCGTCGACCCGGCCGAGCAGCCAGATGTCGCCGTCGTCGTCCTTCTTGGCGCCGTCGCCCGCGAAGTACTTGCCCTCGAAGCGGGACCAGTAGGTGTCGATGAACCGCTGGTCGTCGCCCCAGATGGTGCGCAGCATCGACGGCCACGGCTCGGTGAGGACCAGGTAGCCGCCACCGCCGTTCGGGACCTCGTTGGCCTCGTCGTCCACGACCGTGGCCGAGATGCCGGGCAGCGCGCGCTGCGCCGAGCCGGGCTTGGTCGAGGTGACGCCCGGCAGCGGGGAGATCATCATGGCGCCGGTCTCGGTCTGCCACCAGGTGTCCACGATCGGGCAGCGGTCGCCGCCGATGTGCTTGCGGTACCAGACCCAGGCCTCGGGGTTGATCGGCTCGCCGACCGAGCCCAGCACGCGCAGGCTCGACAGGTCGAACTTCGCGGGGATGTCGTCGCCCCACTTCATGAACGTGCGGATCGCCGTGGGCGCGGTGTAGAGGATGGTGACGCCGTACTTCTGCACGACCTCCCAGAACCGTCCCTGGTGCGGGGTGTCCGGCGTGCCCTCGTACATCACCTGGGTGGCGCCGTTGGCGAGCGGGCCGTAGACGATGTACGAGTGCCCGGTCACCCAGCCGATGTCGGCGGTGCACCAGTAGACGTCGGTCTCCGGCTTGAGGTCGAAGACGGCGTGGTGGGTGTACGAGGCCTGCGTGAGGTAGCCGCCCGAGGTGTGCAGGATGCCCTTCGGCTTACCCGTGGTGCCCGAGGTGTACAGGATGAACAGCGGGTGCTCGGCGTCGAAGGCCTGCGGGGTGTGCTCCGTGGACTGGCGGCCGACCAGGTCGTGCCACCAGACGTCGCGGCCCTCGGTGAAGGCGGTGTCCTGGCCGGTGCGGCGCACGACGAGGACGTGCTCGACCTGCGGGCACTTGGTGACGGCCTCGTCGATGGCGGGCTTGAGCGCGCTGGGCTTGCCGCGGCGGTAGCCGCCGTCGGCGGTGATCACCAGCTTGGCGTCGGCGTCCTGGATGCGGGAGGCGACGGCGTCGGCGGAGAAGCCGCCGAAGACCACCGAGTGCGCGGCGCCGACACGGGCGCACGCGAGCATCGCGACGACCGCCTCGGGGATCATCGGCAGGTAGACGGCGACCCGGTCGCCCGCCCGCACACCGAGCTCGGTGAGGGCGTTGGCGGCCTGGGACACCTCGTCCTTGAGCTGGGCGTAGGTGATCGAGCGGCTGTCGCCGGGCTCACCCTCGAAGTGGATGGCGACGCGGTCGCCGTTGCCGGCCTCCACGTGCCGGTCCACGCAGTTGTACGCGACGTTCAGCTTGCCGTCGGCGAACCACTTGGCGAAGGGCGGGTTGCTCCAGTCGAGCGTCTGGGTGGGCTCGGTGTCCCAGCTCAGCCGGCGCGCCTGCTCGGCCCAGAAGCCCAGCCGGTCCGCGTCGGCCTGTGCGTACGCCGCCTCGGTCACGTTGGCGGCGGCGGCCAGATCGGCAGGCGGTGCGAACCGCCGCTCCTCCTTGAGCAGGTTGGCCAGGCTCTCAGTGCTCACGACATCTCCCTTTCCCAGAGTTTCCGTTGTCCCCGGGCATAGCTGTGTCTCCGGGCATAGCTCATCAGTCGGATGCCCAGGTGACAAGGGGTAGCCGGAAATTGGTTTAGACCTATATCACGACCGGGAGGGTCGCGGCGCAGGTCCACGAGCAGTCCACGGCGTACGAGCGGCCCCTTCCCGCTGCAGGGTGCGGGAAGGGGCCATCAGCTTGCACGGATACGGGAGGCTATCGGTTCGAGCAGCTCGTCGATCAAACGCTCTGGCCGACGCTGTCGAAAACCCGACAGTCGAAGAAGTCCTCTCCCTCGGACAGCAGATAGGCCTGCGCCTCGCCCACGTGGAAGTACATCCCGTGCAGCTCCAGCGTGCCCTCGGCGAGCCGGCGGGCCACCGATTCGTGGGCCCGCAAGTGCTCCAGCTGCTGCACCACGTTGGTCAGGCAGAGCTGTTCCACGGCGTCCGCCGGGAGCCGCCCGGAGATCCGGGCCCAGGCATGGTGCCGGCTGCCCATCCGCTCCAGGCTGGGCAGGCCGTGCCGCAGCCAGCGCATCAGCGGGGTCATCGGGGCTTCCGGGTGGGAGTTCAGCAGGGCCTGCATGGCCCCGCAGCCCGAGTGCCCGCACACCGTGATGCTGGCGACCTTGAGCACGTCCACGGCGTACTCGATGGCCGCGGCGACCGAGTCGTCGGTGGATTCGGCACCGGGCAGCGGGACGAGGTTGCCCACGTTGCGGACGGTGAAGAGGTCGCCCGGACCGCTCGCCGTGATCATGCTGGTGACCAGACGGGAGTCCGCGCAGGTCAGGAAGAGCTGCGAAGGGCGCTGCCCCTCACGCGCCAGCCGGGCCAGCTCGTCCCGGACGTGCGGGGCGGTGTCCCGCTGGAAGGTGCTGATCCCGCTGGCCAGTTGGCCGGCTCCGCCCCTGCGGGATGCCGTCTCGGCGACCGGGGCCCCGGACGCGCTGGGGATCGTACGCGCGACCGTGCCGCCGGGGCCCGCCGGGAGGGCGGGGGCGGGTGCCGCGCGATGGTCGCAGTGGTTCTGCCAGGGCGTCCAGGGCCGGCAGCAGTGGTGTGACCCGCGCCCGGAGTCGGTCCGGTGGTGGCCGCCGCCCGCACCGGACTTGGAGCCGCTCCGGGCGTGCTCGGCGGGGGGCGAGGCGGGTCCGGGGGCCGGGTGCGGATCCGAGCCGGGGTCCTCTCCGGTGCGCGCGTGCGCACCCGGGCCGGAGTCCGCGTCCGTGGCCGCCTCCGCGCCCCTGTCCGCTTCCGGGACCGCGTCCGCGACCGCATCCGGACCGGTGCCCGCGAGGGCCCGCCCGCCCCGGCCGGTGAGTTGCAGCGATCCGCCGTGCGCCAGGTGCGAGTTCTGCCAGTCCTGCAGGGTCTCGTAGGCGGCGTGGTCCATGAACGAGCCGTCCAGCTCGACCACCACGTGCCCTCCGTGCGGGACCTGGCTCAGGACCCGGCTCAGCCGGGGGACGGCCAGGAAGGTCAACTGGCCGCGGGCGTAGACCCGGTGTACGCCGTCCAGCTCTTCCAGCGTGATCCGGGTCCGGGTCAGCCGGCGCAGGGCCAGTGCCACGGCGACCGCGATCCCGACGGCCACGCCCTCCAGCACCCCGCCCAGCACCACGGCGACGATGGTCGTCGCGTAGACCAGCACCTCGCGGTGCCGGGTGACCGTACGCAGGTGCGTGAAGCTGACCATCTGGACGCCGACGGCCATCACCAGGGCGGCCAGCGCCGCGAGCGGGATGAGGTCGAGGACGGGGACGAGCAGCCCCGCCGCGAGCACCACCCACAGCCCGTGGAACATGGCTGATTTTCGGCTGACGGCACCCGACTTCACATTGGCCACGCTGCGCACGGCCACACCCGTGATGGGCAGTCCGCCCAGCATCCCGGAGACGATGTTCGCCGCACCCTGGCCGCGGAGTTCGCGGTCGAGGTCGGCGCGGGGCGGGCGGTTGTCCGTACCGCGCTCGGAGGCGATCAGCTTGTCGGTGGCGACCGAGGACAGCAGGGACTCCACGCTTCCGACCAGCGTGATGGTCAGGACGGCGGCGATCAGGCCGAGCACCGGCCCCTCGGGCAGCTCGGGCAGCGCGTGGCTGCGCCAGGACGGCAGGTCCACCCGGGGGAGGGTGAGCCCGGCCAGCGCCGCGAAGGCGGTGGCGGTGGCCACGGCCGCCAGCGCGGCGGGCACCTTGCGCAGGGCGCGGCCCACCCGCCCGGGCAGCCTGCTCCAGCCCAGCAGTACGCACAGCGTCAGCGCGCTCACCCCGAGCGCCGCCGGGTGGGGATCGGCCAACTGGGCCGGCAGCCCGAGGACATTGGCCACGGCGGAGCTCTGCGGACTGCCCCCGAGCACGATGTGCAGCTGGGCCAGGGCGATGGTCACGCCGATGCCGGCGAGCATCCCGTGCACGATCGCCGGGCTCACCATGAGCGCCGACCGGGCGGTGCGCAGGAGTGCGAGCCCGAGCTGGCAGACGCCGGCGAGCACGGTGATGGCGCAGGTGGTGCGCCAGCCGTAGTGCTGGATCAACTCGGCGGTCACCACGGTGAGTCCGGCGGCCGGACCGCTGACCTGGAGGGGGGCTCCGCCGAACCGGCCGGCCACGATCCCGCCCACGGCCGCGGCCACCAGCCCCGCCTGGAGCGGGGCGCCGGTGGCGAGCGCGATGCCGAGGGAGAGCGGCAGGGCGATGAGGAAGACGGCGGCGGACGCGGACAGGTCCGCGGGGAGGTCCTTGAGCGGACTTCGCTTCTGAGGGCTGGTCGGGGCTGGGGTCGGGGTTGTGGCTGGGACTGTGGCTGTCATGGGTTCCCGTCTCCTCTGAGGAGGGATGAAGCGGCGGGAGTCTCAACACTCGGTAAATGAATGGTAATGGAGAGTAAAGAACCGTGGTGGGCAATGCGGGCAAATGGACTAGAAATTAGCACTCAAGGGTGAATAGGCATCTTGTCTGGCTTGTCACACCTTCCTAAAAGTGGACCGCATGGGACGTTGCGTCGCGAAAAGTCCCGCGATGGAACTGCGAGGGAGAGGTGTGCGGATGATCGCCGCCACGAAGAAGATCGCCGGCGGCCTGGTCGCCACGGCCCTGGTCCTGTGCGCCGCCGGGTGCAGCGGTTCCGGGCCGGCCAAGCCCGGGGCTCCCGGCGGCCAGGGTGCGAGGAAGGGGCCCGCCGCCCCGGACGCTCCCGGCAGCCTCAACCGCCTCATCGGCGACGGCTCGACCGCCTACACCGGCTCGCAGCCGAACGTGCAGGCGCCGCAGAAGCTGAAACCCGGTGAGAAGCCCCCGCAGTTCGTGGTGTTCTCGTGGGACGGCGCGGGCGAGGACAGCCAGAAGCTCTTCTCGCACTTCCGCGAGGTGGGCAAGCAGTACAACGCCCGGATGACGTACTTCCTCAGCGGCGTGTACCTGCTGCCGGAGGAGAAGCGTTCCCTCTACACCGCGCCGCAGCACTCCTCGGGCCTGTCCGACATCGGCTTCGGCGACCTCCAGGGCATCAAGGACACCGCCACCCAGGTCCGCGCGGCCTGGCTGGAGGGCAACGAGATCGGCACCCACTTCAACGGCCACTTCTGCGGCCCGGACGGAGGCGTCGGCACCTGGTCGGTGGCGGAGTGGAAGAGCGAGATCAGCCAGGCCAAGTCGTTCGTCAAGAACTGGAAGACGAACGCGGGCCTGAAGGACATGGCCCCGCTCCCCTTCGACTACGACAAGGAGCTGATCGGGGCCCGCACTCCCTGCCTCGAAGGGCAGAAGAACTTCATGCTGGCGGCCAAGGACATGGGGTTCCGCTACGACTCCAGCGGCATCAGCAAGCAGATCTGGCCCAAGAAGACGGACGGGCTCTGGGACCTGCCGCTCCAGCTGGTGCCCATGCCCGGGCGCGCCTTCGACACGCTGAGCATGGACTACAACTACATGGTCAACCAGTCCGGCACGACCACGCAGGGCGACCCCTCGCAGCACCAGTACTGGGGCGACCAGATGCGCGACGGCCTGCGGCAGGCCTTCGACCGGGCCTACCAGGGCAACCGCGCGCCGCTGATCATCGGCAACCACTTCGAGTCGTGGAACGGCGGCACCTACATGCGGGCCGTCGAGGAGTCCATCAAGGGCATGTGCACCAAGCCGGAGGTGCGGTGCGTGCCGTTCCGTGAGCTGGCGGACTGGCTGGACGCCCAGAACCCGAAGACGCTGGAGTGGATGCGCACCCTCGACGTCGGCGAGGCGCCGAAGGAGGGCTGGACGAAGTTCCTCACCGCGGGGCCGCCGGCGGCCCCGGCCGCCCCGTCGGGTGCGGACAAGGTCAAGCCGGCTGAGGAGCGGGCAGCGGAGCAGGACGAGGGCTGACCAGGGCCTCGTGGAGGACGAAGGCGGGGTCGATCTGGTCCGCCAGGTCGACCCCGGTCTTGGCGTTCCCCCAGCTCTCGGCGTTGCGCAGGTGGAAGTGCACCATCTGCTCGGTGTACCTGCCCCAGTCGCGGGCCGCGTAGGAGTCCTCCGCCGCGTCCTGGAGCGCCTGGAGCGCGAGCCGGTTGCTCGCCTCCAGCAGTTCGAACGCGGCCGGACGGCCCCGCTCCATCGCCCGGACCCAGTCGGAGTGCCCGAAGGTGACGAGCAGGTCCTCGCCCACCTCGTCCTGGAGGAACTCGATGTCCTCCGGACCCTGCACCTTGTTGCCGACCACCTTCAGCACCACCCCGAAGTCCCGGGCGTACTCCTTGTACTGGCGGTAGACCGAGACGCCCTTGCGGGTCGGCTCGGCGACCAGGAACGTCACGTCGAAGCGGGTGAACATGCCGGACGCGAAGGAGTCGGACCCTGCCGTCATGTCGACGACGACGTACTCGTCCGGGCCGTCGACCAGGTGGTTGAGGCAGAGCTCGACCGCGCCGACCTTCGAGTGGTAGCAGGCCACGCCCAGATCGGACTCGGTGAAGGGGCCCGTCGCCATCAGCCGTACGGAGTCCCCGTCGTCGAGCGGCAGCGTGCGCGCACAGGCTTCGTAGACCGGGTTGTCCTCGGTGATGCGCAGCAGGCGCGAGCCGGCACCGGGCGGCGTGGTCTTGATCATGCTGTCGGCCGAGGCGATGCGCGGGTTGGAGCCGCGCAGGTACTCCTTGATCAGGGGCAGGTGCGCGCCCAGGGCGGGCAGCGCGGCGGCCTCGTCGTCGGTGAGCCCGAGGGCGGCCCCGAGGTGCTGGTTGATGTCGGCGTCCACCGCGACGACGGGTGCTTCATTGGCTGCGAGGTGGCGGATGAAGAGGGAGGACAGCGTGGTCTTCCCGCTGCCGCCCTTTCCCACGAAAGCGATCTTCATGTTCACCAAGCGTAGCGGGTCGGTCGCGCGGCGTGGTCAAGGTGAGTGAAGAAGACCACTCCAAGGAGGGGTCGGTGCTATGGGCGCGAAGTGCGTAGGCTCCCTACTTATGAGTAGCGCTTCTGACCCGCTGGCGGCCCTCGGATCCCTGCCGGGGGTCGCGGAGTCCGTGGATTCCGTACGCAAGGCCGTGGACCGCGTCTACGGGCACCGGGTGATGCGCCGGCGCAGCGGCGAGATCACCTCGGAGGCCGCCCTGCGCGGCGCCCGGGGCAGCGCGGCGCTGTCCGGTGCCGACTGGGCGCTGGAAGAGGTGCGCCGCCGGACCGACTTCGGGGCGGAGGACGAGGCGCGCACGGTGGGCGCCGCGCTGCGTCTGACGGCGGAGGCCGGACAGCTGCTGAGCATCTGGCGCCAGTCGCCGATGCGGGTGCTGGCGCGCCTGCACCTCGTCGCCTGCGGGGCGACGGGGACGACCGCTCCGGCCGGGGCGGCTCCGGCCGGGGCCACCGGTGTCGGCGACGTGGTCGGCAGGCCGCGGCTGGCGGGCGAGCCGGTGGACGAGCCCCTGGTGGACCTGCCGCTCCCGAGCGCCGAGGAGGTCGCGGGCCGGCTGGACGGCCTGTCCCGGCTGGTCATCGCGGGCGGGTCCGCTCCGGCGCTGGTCACGGCCGCGGTGGTGCACGGGGAGCTGCTGGCCCTGCGGCCCTTCGCCTCGTACAACGGGCTGGTGGCGCGCGCGGCCGAACGGATCGTGCTGATCAACAGCGGGCTGGACCCGAAGGCGATCTGCCCGGCGGAGGTCGGCCACGCGGAGCAGGGGCTGCAGACCTACCTGAAGGCCTTCGAGGGGTACCTCTCCGGGACCGCGGAGGGGATGGCGGCGTGGATCGGGCACTGCGGCCGCTCGATCGAGCTCGGCGTGCGCGAGTCGACCGCGGTCTGCGAGGCGCTCCAGCGCGGCGCGGCCTGAGGCCTCACCCGCGGCCCGGCCGGGGGGTCCCGCCGGGGGGTCGTTCCGGGGGTCTCGGTTGGGGGCGCGGGCGGGTTTCCGGCTGGGCACAGGGTTGCGGCGACACCGTACTGCTCTGGTGTCGCCGCTGGCATTCACGCCCAGTTACCAAGCGTCCTCGATGGTTGCCCATCAGGCCGGGAACTTTGCCCGTGGCCTGGTGCGGCTGGCCCGTAATCGACGGGTCGACGTCGCGTGGGTGCTCGGCGTTCCTGCTTCGGTCCGTGGGCCTTACTGCGTTTTAAAGATGATCCTCTCGGATGTTCTTTGGTCTCGCGGGCCGTGACTCCTTTGTACTCCGCTTCGGTGCCGAGCGAAACCCCTGGCCGGAGTTCTTTACTTTCCGGGGCGAGCCGGGGTGAATCGGACACCTCATATCGTCCCAGGTCGGGACGTGTCGACGGGGTGTCGACGGGCGGCCGGGCGCTGCCCGCCGGGGGGCCGGGCGGGGCGGGCGGGTGCCCGCCCCGGAGCGGTCAGGCCGAGGCGGCGGAGGCGCCCGCGCGCCGGCGGCTCGCGTACCAGACGAGCCCGGCGGTGGCCGCCGCCGCGCCGACCGCCGCCGCCGCGACGAGGGCGGGCCGCGCCGGCATCGACAGTCCGGGCAGGCGCTGCTTCAGCCGCACCGGCCGGTTGAACACCAGGACCGGCCACTCGCGCGCGACGGCCTCGCGCCGTAGCGCGCGGTCGGGGTTGACGGCGTGCGGGTGCCCGACGGCCTCCAGCATCGGTACGTCGGTGATCGAGTCGCTGTACGCGTAGCACCGCGCGAGGTCGTACCCCTCGGATTCGGCGAGCTCGCGCACGGCCTCCGCCTTCGTGGGGCCGTAGGCGTAGTACTCGATCTCCCCGGTGAAGCAGCCGTCCTCGCCGACCACCATGCGGGTGGCGACGATCCGGTCCGCGCCGAGCATCTCGCCGATCGGCTCGACGACTTCGGCGCCGGAGCTCGACACGATCACCACGTCACGGCCGGCCGTGTGGTGGGCCTCGATGAGGGAAGCGGCCTCGTCGTAGATGATCGGGTCGATCAGGTCGTGCAGGGCTTCGGCGACGATCTCCCGGACCTGCTGGACGTTCCACCCCTTGCAGAGGGCGGACAGGTACTCCCGCATCCGCTCCATCTGGTCGTGGTCGGCGCCGCCGGCCAGGAAGATGAACTGGGTGTAGGCGGTCCGCAGCACGGCGCGGCGGTTGATCAGGCCGCCCCGGTAGAAGGACTTGCTGAACGTCAGAGCGCTCGACTTCGCAATGACCGTCTTGTCCAGGTCGAAGAAGGCGGCGGTCCGAGGCAGCGAGTGCGGCAAGGGCTGATTTTCCACGACCCGAGCATATGCGCCCACCATTCGGCGTAAGGTGTGGCGCGTGGGTTTGCCTGAGAAGGCTCTCGGGTACACCATGGAAGTCACGGATCGTTCGCGACCGTGCTAACCCGGTCTGGCTCCTCCCCCCCCGAGTCGGACCGTGGGGACGACCCCCGCTCTCCCCCCCGGCGGGGGTCGTCGCATGTCCGGACGCGGTTCGCGCCCCCTTCACCCGGTCTTCGGCGGCCATCATCTCGGCCCTCCTTCCTCGACGGGCCCGTCGTGTGCAGGCCTCCACCCCTCCAGACTCGTGACGCTGCGTAGTTGTTCCGCAGCGCTGTGGAACTCACCTGATGGTGTGGCGAAGTTATTCACAGGCGCCTTCTTGTCCACAGTTTTCGAGCAAGATCCACTTCTTTTTCCGGATCCCTCCACCGTGATTCCAGCCGCGAAGTCCGCGGCTCGTGGATTTGCAGTGAGAAGGGGGCGGAGATCGTGGCTGGATCGAAGTCGTGTGAAGCGCAGGCACCCGTGGTGGCCGGTGGAGGAGGGCCCCGAGGCCGTGCCGGGGGCGCCGTGCCCGGTGGCGGACGGCCGCTGATCATCACAGAGGACCCGCTGCTCCTCGACGACCTGCTGCGGCTGTGCGCCGCCGCGGGCGCCGAGCCGCACGTGCACCACGCGGTGCCCGAGCAGAGCGGAGCCGGGACGGGGGGTGCGGGATGGGATTCCGCACCCCTGGTGCTGGTCGGGGACGACGCCGCCCGCCGGGTGCGCGGGGCGCCGCGCCGGGACGGGGTGTTCCTCGTCGGGCGGGACGTCGACGACCCCTTCGTCTGGCAGCGGGCGGTGGAGATCGGCGCCCAGGAGGTCCTGCGCCTGCCCGACGCCGAGAGCATGCTCGTCGACCGCATCGCCGATGTGGTGGAAGGCGCGGGGCGGCCCGCGCTGGCCGTCGGGGTGATCGGCGGCAGCGGCGGCGCCGGGGCGTCCACCCTGGCCTGCGCGCTCGCCCTCCGGGCGGCCAAGGGCGGTGAGCGCACCATCCTCATCGACGCCGACCCGCTCGGCGGAGGCATGGACGTACTGCTCGGCGGCGAGAGCGCCGAGGGGCTGCGGTGGCCCGACTTCGCCGCCTCGCGCGGCCGCGTCGGGGCCGGGGCGCTGGAGGAATCCCTGCCCGAGCTGCACGCGCTGCGGGTGCTGAGCTGGGACCGCGGGGAGCGGGTGGTGGTGCCGCCCGCCGCGATGCGGTCGGTCGTGGCAGCCGCCCGCAGGCGGGGCGGGGTCGTGGTGGTCGACCTGCCCCGGCGGGTGGACGAGGCCGTGGCGGAGGTGCTGGCCCAGCTGGACCTCGTGCTGCTGGTGGTGCCGGGCGAGCTGCGGTCGGTGGCCGCGGCGGGGCGGGTCGCCGCCGGGGTGCGCATGGTGGCCCGGGACGTCCGGGTCGTCGTGCGGGGCCGCTGTCCCGACGGGCTCGACGCCGAAGCCGTGGCGGGGCTGCTGGGGGCGCCGCTGGCCGGGGAGGTGCCGGTCGAGGTGGGGCTCCCGGGGAGGGTGGCCGAGGGGGAACCGCCGGGTGCGCGGGGCACGCTGGCCCGCTTCTGCGACGGCTTCTGGCGGCGGGCGCTCGGCTCCGCCCAGGGGGTGCCGGCATGAGCGCGGTGCTGCTGGACGCGGTGCGCCAGCACCTCGCCGAGAGCGGGGCCGAGCCCACGCCCGCCCGGGTCGCGGCGGCCCTGCGGGCACAGGGGCGGCTCCTCGGGGACGCGGAAGTGCTGGGCGTGGCGGCCGAGTTGCGGTCAGAGCTGGTGGGCGCGGGGCCGCTGGAGCCGTTGCTCGCCGACCCCGCCGTCACCGACGTGCTGGTGGCCGCCCCGGAGCGGGTGTGGGTGGACCGGGGCGGCGGGCTGGAGCTGACCCCGGTGACCTTCGCCGACGCCGAAGCCGTGCGCAGGCTGGCCCAGCGGCTGGCCGCCGTGGCGGGGCGGCGGCTGGACGACGCCCGGCCCTGGGTGGACGCCCGGCTGCCGGACGGCACCCGGCTGCACGCGGTGCTGCCTCCCGTGGCGGTCGGATCGGCGTGCCTGTCGCTGCGCGTGGTGCGGCCGAAGGCGTTCACGCTGGACGAGCTGGTCGCCGCCGGGACACTCCCGCCGGGCGGGCAGCGGCTGCTGCGGGCGATGGTCGAGGCCCGGCTGTCGTTCCTCGTCTCCGGCGGGACCGGGACGGGGAAGACCACCCTGCTCAGCGCCCTGCTGGGGCTGGTCGGGCCGGGTGAGCGGATTGTGCTCGCCGAGGACTCCGCCGAGCTGCGCCCCGACCACCCCCATGTGGTGCGGCTGGAGACCCGGCCCGCGAACCAGGAGGGGGCCGGGCTGGTCACCCTCGCCGACCTGGTCCGCCAGGCCCTGCGGATGCGGCCCGACCGGCTGGTGGTCGGCGAGGTGCGGGGTGCGGAGGTGGCCGACCTGCTCGCCGCCCTGAACACCGGGCACGAAGGGGGCTGCGGCACGGTGCACGCCAATGCCGCGGGGCACGTGCCCGCCCGGCTGGAGGCGCTCGGGACGGCAGCGGGGCTCGACCGGGCCGCCCTGCACAGCCAGCTGGCGGCCGCGCTGACCCTGGTGGTCCACCTGGTCCGGGACCGGTCCGGGCGGCGGCGGGTGGCCGAGGTGCACGTGCTGGAGCGGGACCCGGCCGGGCTGGTGGTGACCGTGCCCGCGCTGCGCTGGGGGCCGCGCGGCTTCGTGCGGGAGGCCGGCTGGACGCGGCTCGCCCCGCTGCTGGGGGGTGCGCGGTGAACGCCGGGGCGCTCGGGTCGGTGCCGGTGTTCGCCGGGGTGCTCTGCGCCGGGGCGGCGGCCTGGGGGCTGGCCGGGGGTGAGCGGCTGCCCCGGCGGGCCCGGCTGGTCCTGGCCGGGGGCGGGCCGCTGGTTCCGGGCGGGCCGGCGCCCGGGCAGCGGCTGGCGGCCGCGCTTCGGGTACGGGCCGCGCGGTGGCGGGAGTGGGCCGGTCTGGCGGCCGGGCTGCTGGTCGCCGTGGTGGGCGGGTCGCCGATCCCGCTGCTGCTCGGCGCGGCCTCGGTGCCGCTGCTGCGGCGCTGGCTGCGGGCCGGGGCGCGGGAGCGGGCGCGCACCGCCCGTGCGGCGGGGGTCGTGGAGCTGTGCGGTGCCGTCGTGGGGGAGCTGCGGGCCGGTGCCCAGCCGGGGAGGGCGCTGACCGTGGCGCTACGGCGTACGGCGGCCGGTCCCGGAGGTCCGGGGGCGGCGGAGGCGGGGGTGCTGGCGGCCGCCGCGTTCGGCGGGGACGTGGCCGGGGCCCTGCACCAGGCGGCCCGGGAGCCCGGTGCGCGGGGACTGGCCGGGATGGCGGCCTGCTGGCGGGTCTCGGTGGACGGGGGAGCGGGCCTGGCGGCCGGACTCGACCGGCTCGAAGGGGCGTTGAGGGCCGAGCGGGACCGGGAGGAGTCGCTGCGGGCCCAGCTCGCGGGGGCCAGGTCCACGACGGTGGTGCTCGCGCTGCTGCCGCTGGTGGGCCTGCTGATGGGCACCGCGCTGGGAGCGGATCCGCTGCGGGTGCTCCTGCACTCTCCGGTCGGATGGGGCTGCCTGCTGGCCGGCGCGCTGCTGGAGGCACTGGGGCTGCTGTGGTGCCGGCGGATCGTGCGGACGGCGGAGCGGTGATGGACGGCTCCGCGGTCCACAGGCTGGGGACGGCGTTGTGCGTGGCGGCACTGGTGTGGTGGCCGGCCTCGGCGGTGGTGGCGCGGCTGGGGCGGCGGGTGGTCCGGCGCAGGACCGCGGTGCTCTTCCGGGCCGGGCCGGTGCGGCGGGGGCCGCTGTGGGGTCCGGGGGTCCGCGCCCCGGTGCTGTCCTGGGCGGGGCCCGCCGGGGCGCTGCTGGCGGGCTGGGTACTGGTCGGCGGGGTGCCGGGGGTCCTCGCCGGGTGCGGGGCGGCGTTCGCGGTGCGGCGGCTGCTCGCGCGGGCCCGGCCGTCCGGCGGGCCGGATCCGCGGGAGGCGGAGGGGCAGTTGCCGTTCGCGGCGGACCTGCTGGCGGCCTGTCTCGCGGCGGGGGCGGGGCCGGTGGAGGCGTCCGAGGTGGTCGGGGAGTCGCTGGGCGGCCCGGTGGGCGAGCGGCTGGCGCTCGCGGGTGCGGAGCTGCGCCTCGGCGGCGAACCGGGGGCCGCGTGGGGGAGGTTGGCGGAGATACCCGGGGCGCGGGGGCTGGCGGAGTGCCTGGAGCGCGCCGCGCGGACCGGGGCGCCGGCCGCGGAGCCGGTCTCCCGCCTGGCGGCGGCCCTGAGGGCGGACCGCTCCCGGCGGGCGGGTGCCCGGGCGCAGCGGGCGGCGGTGCTCGTCACCGCTCCGGTGGGGCTGTGCTTCCTCCCCGCGTTCCTCGCGGTCGGGGTGGCGCCGGTGGTGATCGGAATGGCCTCGGGACTGCTGTCGCAGCGGTGACGCGCACCGGCCGGACCGTCGGATTCAAAAGCTGAAATCAGATCAAGAACGTAATCCCACAGGAGGTTGTCATGAGGATCATCCGGATTCGGTTGCGGGCGGTACTGAAGGGGCGTGGGGGTGATGCGGGAATGTCGACTTCGGAATACGCCATGGGCACGATCGCGGCGTGTGCGTTCGCGGCGGTCCTCTACAAGGTGGTGACGAGCGACGTGGTGTCGGCGGCACTCCAGTCGACCATCGGGAAGGCGCTCGATGCGCCCTTCTGAGCGAAACCGGACGGGAATCGGTGATCGCGGATATGTGACGGCCGAGGCCGCTGTGGTCATTCCGGCTCTGGTGCTGTTCGCGGCACTGCTGGTGTGGGCGCTGATGGCGGCGGCCGCGCAGATCCGGTGTGTGGACGCCGCCCGGGCGGGTGCCCGGGCGGCGGCCCGGTCCGAGCCCGTGGCGGCGGCGGTGGCCGCGGCCCGGGAGGCCGCTCCGGCGGGGGCGGAGGTGGAGGTGGAGCGGTCCGGCGACCTGTGGCGGGTCCGGGTGGCTGCTCCGGCGCCGGGGCCGGGCGGGCTGCCGGTACGGCTCGGGGCGCGTGCGGTGGCCCTGGCGGAGGACAGCGTGGGGCCGCCGCCGTGAGCCGGCACCGGGAGCGGGAGCGGGGCCGGCACTGGGGCCGGGGCCTGGGCCGGGACTGGGGCCGGGGGAGGCCTGCCGGGCGGGACCGCGGGGTCGCGACGGTGTGGGCGACCGTGGTGGCGGCGGTGCTGGTGGCGGTGTTCGGGGGTGTGCTGCTGCTCGGGCAGGCGGTGGTGGCCCGCCACCGGGCGGGCGCGGCCGCCGATCTGGCGGCGCTGGCGGCGGCCGCGAGCTGGGCGCACGGCCCCGAACGGGCCTGTGCGGCGGCCCGGCGGGTGGCCGGGGCCCAGGGGGCGGTGCTGGCCGCCTGCGCGGTCGGCGGTGAGGTGGCCGAGGTCCGGGCCGGCGTCCGGGCCGGACCCTTCACCCCCGGGGCCGCCGCCCGGGCGGGGCCCCCGGTGGCCGCTCCCGCCTCCTCCTCCGGCCCTGCCGGGCCCGCCGCGCCGGGGCCCGCACCCTCCGGGGAGCCGGCTGGGGCGGGCGCAGTGGCGGTCAGGGAGCCGTGGAGAGGAGGCGGGTGAGGAGGCGTACGGCGCCGCGCTTGTGGAGGGGGTCGTTGCCGTTGCCGCATTTGGGGGACTGGATGCAGGAGGGGCAGCCGGCCTCGCACTCGCAGGCGGCAATGGCGTCCCGGGTGGCGGTCAGCCAGGCCCTGGCCGTCCGGAAGCCCCGCTCCGCGAAGCCGGCGCCGCCCGGGTGGCCGTCGTACACGAAGACCGTGGGCAGCAGGGTGTCCGGATGCAGCGGGACGGAGACCCCGCCGATGTCCCAGCGGTCGCAGGTGGCGAACAGCGGGAGCAGGCCGATGGAGGCGTGCTCGGCGGCGTGCAGGGCGCCGCCGAGGATCTCCGGGCCGATCCGGGCCTCGTCCAGCTGGTCCTCGGTCACCGTCCACCACACGGCCCGGGTGCGCAGGGTGCGCGGCGGCAGGTCGAGCTTGGCCTCGCCGAGCACCTCGCCGGTGACCAGCTTGCGGCGCAGGTAGGAGACGACCTGGTTGGTGACCTCGACGGAGCCGAAGCAGAGCCGGGCCGCGCCCCAGGGGATCTCGGTCTCGGTCTCCAGGATGGAGATGGAGGTGGTGTCGCGCGCCGTGGTGGAGAAGGGCGGGTTCGCCTCCTCGACCAGGGCGGCGGAATCCTCCAGGTCCAGGTGTTTCACCAGGTAGGTGCGGCCCTGGTGGAGGTGGACGGCGCCGTCGTGGACGGCGGTGTGCGCGGCGGATTCGTCGACGGTGCCCAGCAGCCGGCCGGTGGACGCCTCCACGATCTGCACCGGGCGGCCCCCGCCGCCGCGGATGTCGGTGAGGTCCGAGGCACGCTCCCGGCGGGTCCAGTGCCAGGCCGTGGCCCGGCGCCGCAGCAGTTTCGCCGCCTCCAGCTGGGGCATGAGGCCGCGCGCGGCGGGGCCGAAGAGGTCCAGGTCGGCTTCGGTCAGGGGCAGCTCGGCGGCGGCCGCGCACAGGTGCGGGGCCAGGACGTACGGGTTGTCGGGGTCCAGCACGGTGGCTTCCACCGGCTGGCGGAACAGGGCTTCGGGGTGGTGGACCAGGTAGGTGTCCAGCGGGTCGTCCCGGGCGACCAGGATGGCCAGGGCGCCCTGCCCCGAGCGTCCGGCGCGCCCGGCCTGCTGCCACAGCGAGGCCCGGGTGCCCGGGTAGCCGGTGATCAGCACGGCGTCCAGGCCGGACACGTCCACGCCCAGCTCCAGGGCGGTGGTCGCGGCCAGTCCCAGCAGCTCCCCGGAGTGCAGGGCCCGCTCCAGGGCCCGCCGCTCCTCGGGCAGGTAGCCGCCCCGGTAGGCGGCGACACGCCCGGGCAGGGACCGGTCCACCGCCGCGAGCCGCTCCTTGGCGATCACGGAGATCAGCTCGGCTCCGCGCCTGGAGCGGACGAAGGCAACGGTCCGCACGCCCTGTACGACCAGGTCGGTCAGCAGGTCGGCGGTCTCGGCGGTGGCGGTCCGGCGCACCGGGGCGCCCTTCTCGCCCCTGAGCTCGGTCAGCGGCGGCTCCCAGAGGGCGAAGACGACCTCGCCGCGCGGGGAGGCGTCGTCGGTGATCTCGGTGACCGGCACGCCCGTCAGCCGGGACGCGGCGGCCGCGGGGTCGCTGGCGGTGGCGGAGGCCAGCAGGAAGACCGGTTCGGAGCCGTAGCGGGCGCACAGCCGGCGCAGCCGCCGCAGGACCTGGGCGACGTGGGAGCCGAACACCCCGCGGTAGCTGTGGCACTCGTCGATGACGACGTAGCGCAGGGCCTTCAGGAAGGAGGCCCAGCGGGGATGGGAGGGCAGGATCCCCCGGTGCAGCATGTCGGGGTTGGTCAGCACGTAGTTGGCGTACTGGCGCACCCACTCGCGTTCCTCGACGGGTGTGTCCCCGTCGTACACGGCCGGGCGCACCGCGTTCTTCAGGGGTGCGGCCAGCTCCCGGACGGCCCGCCGCTGGTCGGCGGCCAGAGCCTTGGTCGGAGCCAGGTAGAGGGCGGTCGCACCCCGCCCGTTCGGTGCCTCGGCACCGTCCGCGAGGGCGGACAGCACGGGGGCCAGGTAGGCCAGGGACTTCCCGGAGGCGGTTCCGGTGGCGACGACCACGGACTCGCCGTCCAGGGCGTGCTCGGCGACCGCGGCCTGGTGTTCCCACGGATGGTCGATCCCCGCGTCCCGGATCGCGGCTACGACATCCGTTCGGATGCGATGGGGCCAGACCGCATGACGGCCCTCCCGAGGGGGCAAGTGCTCCGTATGGGTGATGCGCGCAGCCCGGGAAGGCCCCCGTGACAGGCGGTCCAGGACCGTGCCGGGAGCGGGTCGTGGATCGGCGGGTGCCGTGGGCGGACCGGGGCGGTGAGTGTTGGCCATTGGAACCGAGTGTGTCACTGGCGTGCGGGACAATGGTCCCAAGGCGTCGTGCGCGCCTGCCGGTAAGTGATTGAATGCCATCGCGGCAGCCGATCCCCTCCCCTACCTTCGGGTGGGGAGGCCCCTGGGGGGCGCCGCTCGATAGCAAGGTGCTGGAGGATCCGTGGACCTGTCCCTGTCGACTCGCACTGTCGGCGACCGCACGGTCGTAGAGGTCGGTGGCGAGATTGATGTGTATACCGCGCCCAAGCTGCGCGAGCAGTTGGTGGAGTTGGTGAACGACGGCAGCTACCACCTGGTCGTCGACATGGAGCGAGTGGACTTCCTCGACTCCACCGGCCTCGGTGTGCTCGTGGGAGGCCTCAAGCGCGTGCGCGCGCACGAGGGCTCGCTGCGTCTGGTCTGCAACCAGGAGCGCATCCTGAAGATCTTCCGGATCACCGGTCTGACCAAGGTGTTCCCGATCCACACCTCGGTGGACGACGCCGTCCAGGCCACCGACTGACGTACGGCTCCGGTCACCGAGGAGCCGTCGAGAGCGGGGGTACCGGGCCATGGGTGGTCCGGGCCCCTGTCAAGGCACGCCCGTAGTCCGAGGGGGACGCACATGGCCACCGTTGAACTGCGCTTCAGCGCCCAGCCCGAACACGTCCGGACGGCCCGCCTCGTCGCGGCCGCCGTGGCGCGCAGGGCGGGGGTGGAGGAGGCCGTCCTCGACGAGGTCCGCCTCGCCGTGGGCGAGGCCTGTTCGCGTGCCGTCGGACTGCACCGCAGCAACGGCCTGACCGCGCCCGTGCGCGTCGTGCTGACCGAGGAGGAGAAGTCGTTCTCCATCGAGGTCGGTGACGAGGTGCCCGGGCCGGCCGGCGGTTCCGCCGAGTCGGTGCCGGGCATCGCCGCCGTCCTCGACCCGGACGCGGACGGGGAGGACGAGATGGGGCTCGCGGTGATCAGCGGGCTGGTCGACGACGTCTCGGTGACCAGTGGGGAATCGGGCGGAACGATCCGGATGAGCTGGCCCGTCGCCGCGGCCTCCGAGCTTCCGTAGCACCCGCCCAGCCCTATTTTCCGATCTTCATCAATTCCTCGGATCTTTACCAAGGCCCTGCTGAGCAGGGCCTTTTTCGTTTTCCCGGGAAATCTTCTAGATCGCTGATCAACCGTCAATGGCTTTGCCCCATTACCTCTTTCGGGGGTAATGGAGTGACGTGATCTATTGCTGAGGAGCGAGAGCGCGCCAATTCCGTTTCACGCGCACTGTTTTGATCAGGTCACGCTCCCTACAATCCGTCCACATCTTGAGCTCATCACGTCAAGGAGGACGAATGACGGGGCTCTTCACCCCTATCGCTCCGGATCGCTCCCACGATCTGGCCGCCGCAGTACTCACCGATGACAACCGCGTCATCGTGTTCGTCATCGCGGGCGTCGCGCTGGCCGCGCTCGTCGTCGCGCAGATCCTGGTCCGCCAGGTCCTCGCCGCCGACGAGGGCACCGACAGCATGAAGAAGATCGCGGCAGCCGTGCAGGAAGGCGCCAACGCCTATCTCGGCCGCCAGTTGCGCACCCTCGGCGTCTTCGCCGTGGTGGTCTTCTTCCTGCTCTTCCTGCTCCCCGCCGACGACTGGACGCAGCGGGCTGGACGTTCCGCCTTCTTCCTCGTCGGCGCCGTCTTCTCGGCCGCCACCGGCTACATCGGCATGCGCCTGGCGGTCCGCGCCAACGTCCGCGTCGCCGCGGCCGCCCGCGAGGCCACCCCCGCCGAGGGCGAACCCGCCAAGGACCTGACCGACGTGGCCCACAAGGCCATGAAGATCGCCTTCCGCACCGGTGGCGTGGTCGGCATGTTCACGGTCGGCCTGGGCCTGCTCGGCGCCTCCTGCGTCGTCCTGGTCTATGCCGCCGACGCCCCCAAGGTCCTGGAGGGCTTCGGCCTGGGCGCCGCCCTGATCGCGATGTTCATGCGCGTGGGCGGCGGCATCTTCACCAAGGCCGCCGACGTCGGCGCCGACCTGGTCGGCAAGGTCGAGCAGGGCATTCCGGAGGACGATCCGCGCAATGCCGCGACCATCGCCGACAATGTGGGCGACAACGTCGGCGACTGCGCGGGGATGGCGGCCGACCTGTTCGAGTCCTACGCCGTCACCCTCGTGGCCGCGCTCATCCTCGGCAAGGCCGCCTTCGGCGACCTGGGCCTGGCCTTCCCGCTGATCGTGCCCGCCATCGGCGTCATCACCGCCATGATCGGCATCTTCGCGGTCGCCCCGCGCCGTTCCGACCGCAGCGGGATGACCGCGATCAACCGCGGCTTCTTCATCTCCGCCGTGATCTCCCTCGTGCTCGTCGCGATCGCCGTCTACAGCTACCTCCCGGCGACCTACAAGGAGCTGGTCGGCGTCGAGGACGCCGCCATCTCCAACCACAGCGGGGACCCGCGCGTCCTGGCCGTGGTCGCCGTGGCCATCGGCATCGTGCTCGCGGCCCTGATCCAGCAGCTGACCGGCTACTTCACCGAGACCAACCGCCGTCCCGTCCGGGACATCGGCAAGTCCTCGCTGACCGGCCCCGCCACCGTGATCCTCGCCGGCATCTCCGTCGGCCTGGAGTCCGCCGTCTACACGGCGCTCCTCATCGGCCTCGGCGTCTACGGGGCCTTCCTGCTCGGCGGCACGTCGATCATGCTGGCGCTCTTCGCGGTCGCCCTGGCCGGTACCGGCCTGCTCACCACCGTCGGCGTCATCGTCGCGATGGACACCTTCGGCCCCGTCTCCGACAACGCCCAGGGCATCGCGGAGATGTCCGGCGACGTCGAGGGCGCCGGTGCCCAGGTCCTCACCGACCTGGACGCGGTCGGCAACACCACCAAGGCCATCACCAAGGGCATCGCCATCGCCACCGCCGTCCTGGCCGCGGCCGCGCTCTTCGGCTCGTACAACGACGCCATCACGGGCGCGGTGAAGGAAGTCGGTGCCAAGGCCGGGGAGATGAACCTCAGCCTCGACATCGCCCAGCCCAACAACCTGGTCGGCCTGATCCTGGGCGCGGCCGTGGTGTTCCTGTTCTCGGGACTGGCCATCAACGCCGTCTCCCGCTCCGCGGGCGCCGTGGTCTACGAGGTGCGCCGCCAGTTCCGCGAGCACCCGGGAATCATGGACTACTCGGAGAAGCCCGAGTACGGCCGCGTCGTCGACATCTGCACCAAGGACGCGCTGCGGGAGCTCGCCACGCCCGGCCTGCTCGCCGTGCTCACCCCGATCGCGGTCGGCTTCACCCTCGGCGTCGGCGCGCTCGGCTCCTTCCTGGCGGGCGCCATCGGCACCGGCACGCTGATGGCGGTCTTCCTCGCCAACTCCGGTGGCGCGTGGGACAACGCGAAGAAGCTCGTCGAGGACGGCCACCACGGCGGCAAGGGCAGCGAGGCCCACGCCGCGGTCGTGATCGGCGACACCGTCGGCGACCCGTTCAAGGACACCGCCGGCCCGGCCATCAACCCGCTGCTGAAGGTCATGAACCTGGTGGCCCTGCTGATCGCCCCCGCGGTCGTGCAGTTCAGCTACGGCCCGGACACCAGCGCGGCCGTGCGGGCCGTCGTCGCGGTGGTCGCGCTCACGGTGATCGTCGGCGCGGTGTACGTCTCCAAGCGCCGCGGCATCGCCGTCGGCGAGGACGGCGGGAGCGCGAACGCGGAGCGGGTGGCCCAGCCGGCCGATCCGGCGGTGGTCTCCTGACGCTCCAGGGCCCCTGAGCCCGGCTCCCGCGTCCCCCGCGGGCCGACCGGCTCGAAGATGCGCCCGAACGGCGGACGGGCGGCGCGGACTGACGCGCCGTCTGTCCGCCTTTGTGCGTGCTCTGATGGCGGGCGTGTATCTTCCGGCCGAGAGCCTTCGAAGGGACCAATCCGGTGAACAAGAAGCTTGCGGCCGCGGTGTCCGGCGGTGCGGTACTGATGCTCGTCCTGTCCGGCTGCGGCGGCGGGGACGACGGCGACAAGAAGGCCGACGCCTGGGCCAAGAAGGTGTGCGACAAGTGGGAGCCAGAGCTCACCAAGATCAAGACGACCAACGACGAGCTGAAGCGGGTCGCCTCCACGAGCAGCAAGCCCGAGGAGGTCCAGAAGACCGACTCGGCGGCCTTCCAGACGCTCTCCGACGCCTACAAGAGCATGGGCGGCGCCCTGACGGCGGAGGGTGAACCGCCCGTCAAGGACGGCAAGGCCGCGGCGGATTCCGTGATCAAGAGCTACGGCGAGATCTCCAAGAGCTACACCGATCTCAAGACGAAGATCGACGGGCTCGACCCCAAGGACCAGAGCAAGTTCGCGGAGGGCCTCCAGGGGGTCGCCGGCGGGCTCACCGAGGTCGCGGCCAACGAGACGGCCGCCAAGGAGAAGCTCAACTCGACCGGCCTCAAGGTGATCTACAGCCAGAAGGGCTGCCAGGTCACGACCCCCTAGCGGGGCCGACCTCCGAGTCCGCACCTCCCCGCGCGGCAGGGGCTGTCCGGGCGGCCGGGATCCCGATCGGATCCGGCCGCCCGTCGCGCGCCCGGGCTCGTACGGAATACCGGCCCCAGCGGCCACAATGGTGGGGTGAGTACCACCAGCCTTCCCAAGCCCGACCACGCCGCCGAGCTCCGCGAGGCGTTCCTCGCCGCGGGGTTCACCGCCGACGGACTGCTCGACCTGCTCGGCGCCCCCGCCTACGCCGCGCTGGCCCGCAGCGAGACGGTCCCCGCCCTGCGCGCCACCCGCGGGGCGGGCGACGACGCGCTCGCGAGCCTGATCCGGCTGTTCCTGCTCCAGCAGCCGGAGCCGTACGTGCACGCCGCCGCCGCGCTGCCCGTCGAGGCAGCCATCGCCGACGGCTGGCTGCGCTGGGAGGGCGACGAGGTGCACGCCACCGTCGACGTACGCCCGTTCGGCGGCCCCGACGGCGAGGACTGGTTCATCGTCTCGGACCTCGGCTGCGCCGTCGGCGGCGCCGGGGGGATCGGCAGCCGTGAGGAGGGCGTGGTGCTCGGCGTCGGCGGCGCCTCCACCACCCTGGCCGGGATCACCGTGCCCGTCCCCGTCGGCTCGGCCCTCGACCTCGGCACCGGGTCCGGGATCCAGGCGCTGCACGCCGCCCAGCACGCCACCCGGGTCACGGCGACCGACGTCAACCCGCGCGCCCTGGAATTCACCCGTCTGACGCTGGCCCTCTCCGGGGCGCCGGAGGCCGAACTCCTCGCGGGCTCGCTGTTCGAGCCCGTGGGCGACACCGCGTACGACCTGATCGTGTCGAACCCGCCCTTCGTGATCTCGCCCGGCGCGCGGCTCACGTACCGGGACGGCGGCATGGGCGGCGACGACCTGTGCCGGACCCTGGTCCAGCAGGCGGGGGCCCACCTCAACCCGGGCGGGTACGCGCAGTTCCTCGGCAACTGGCAGCACGTGGAGGGGGAGGACTGGCGCGACCGGGTCCGCTCCTGGGTGCCGCGCGGCTGCGACGCCTGGATCGTGCAGCGTGACGTGCAGGACGTGACGCAGTACGCCGAGCTGTGGCTGCGCGACGCGGGCGACCACCGCACGGATCCGGCCGAGTACGCGGCCAGGTACGAGGACTGGCTCGACGAGTTCGACGCCCGCAAGACCAAGGCCGTCGGCTTCGGCTGGATCACCCTGCGCCGTACGGACGCGGCCGAGCCCTCGATCGTGGTCGAGGAGTGGCCGCACTCGGTGGAGCAGCCGCTCGGCGAAACGGTCCTCGCGCACTTCGCCCGCCAGGACTACCTGCGCGACCACGACGACGCGGCCCTGCTGGCGGGGTACTTCCGGCTGACCGCGGAGGTCGTGCAGGAGCAGGTCGGCGCGCCGGGCGCGGAGGACCCCGAGCACGTGGTGCTCCGGCAGAACCGGGGGATGCGCCGCGCCACCAAGGTGGACACGGTCGGCGCCGGCTTCGCCGGTGTGTGCGACGGCTCACTCAGCGCGGGCCGGATCCTGGACGCGATCGCGCAGCTGGTGGAGGAGGACCCGGTCGTCCTGCGGGACCGCACCCCGGAGGCGATCCGGATGCTGGTCGAGCAGGGGTTCCTGGACCCCGTGCAGGGCCCCGCGCAGTAGCCGGCGGCGGTCGGCGCCGTGATGTAACCCGGGGTTCGCCCGCTGTACCCCCTCGGGTGGCAGGCTCCCGGGCAGCGGGGGATCCGGGGGGATCCCCGAGCGGCCCGGGGGAAAAGGGGAACGGCATGGAACGCGGTCCGGCGATCTTCGCGGCAGCCGTGTTCCTGCTGTTCGGAGCCGCTCTGCTGGTCTGGACGGGGGCGCGCGCCTGGCACCGCGCGCCGGTGGCTGAAGGCGTGCGCCCCGTCGTGGCCGTACCGCTGGCCGTACTGGCCGGCGCGGGCTCGGTGGCCCTCGGCGTCTGGTGCCTCCAGCGCTTCTGAAGCGGACACCGGCGAGGGTCCCCACCGGGTGTGAAACCCGACGTCGGGACCGGTGCGGGTGCGGGGCCAGACGGCCCCCGGGCCACCCTGGCCGGTGACCGGGAGGGGCCCGGCGCGGCATCCGGGCGGCAGAAATGGCACTTGTCGGGTTACCGTTCGAGTGGCCGTTGCGGGCTTGTGCCGTTTGACACGGGGGCGGGTTGTACCGTCACACTCCGCAGCGTCGCCGTACCGCGACCGAGTGCCGACCGGAGAGAAGAGCCAAGTTGTCCCCGACTAGCGAGACCGCAAAGGGCGGCCGCCGACTCGTCATCGTCGAGTCCCCTGCCAAGGCGAAGACGATCAAGGGCTACCTCGGCCCGGGATACGTCGTCGAGGCGAGCGTCGGGCACATCCGCGACCTCCCCAACGGCGCGGCCGAGGTCCCCGACAAGTACACCGGCGAGGTCCGCCGTCTCGGCGTGGACGTCGAGCACGACTTCCAGCCGATCTACGTGGTCAATGCGGACAAGAAGGCGCAGGTCAGGAAGCTCAAGGACCTGCTCGCCGAGTCCGACGAACTCTTCCTCGCCACCGATGAGGACCGCGAGGGCGAAGCCATCGCGTGGCACCTCCAGGAAGTGCTCAAGCCCAAGGTCCCCGTCCACCGGATGGTCTTCCACGAGATCACCAAGGACGCGATCCGCGACGCCGTCGCCAACCCGCGCGAGCTGAACCAGCGCATGGTCGACGCCCAGGAGACCCGCCGCATCCTCGACCGCCTCTACGGCTACGAGGTCTCGCCGGTCCTGTGGAAGAAGGTCATGCCGCGGCTGTCGGCCGGCCGCGTCCAGTCCGTCGCCACCCGCCTCGTCGTCGAGCGCGAGCGCGAGCGCATCGCCTTCCGCTCCGCCGAGTACTGGGACCTGACCGGCACCTTCGGCACCGGCCGCGCCGGTGACGCCTCCGACCCGTCGACCCTGGTCGCCCGCCTGAACACGGTGGACGGCAAGCGCGTCGCGCAGGGCCGTGACTTCGGCGCGAACGGGCAGCTCAAGAGCGAGGTGCTGCACCTCGACGAGGCGAACGCCCGGGCGCTGGCCGCCGCGCTGGCCGAGACCTCGTTCGCCGTCCGCTCGGTCGAGTCCAAGCCGTACCGCCGCTCCCCGTACGCCCCCTTCCGCACGACGACGCTCCAGCAGGAGGCCTCGCGCAAGCTGGGCTTCGGTGCGAAGGCGACGATGCAGGTGGCGCAGAAGCTGTACGAGAACGGCTTCATCACCTACATGCGTACGGACTCCACCACGCTCTCGGACACCGCCGTGGCGGCGGCGCGGGCGCAGGTCACCCAGCTCTACGGGGCCGACTACCTGCCGGAGAAGCCGCGCGTCTACGCGGGCAAGGTCAAGAACGCGCAGGAGGCGCACGAGGCGATCCGGCCTTCGGGTGATCGTTTCCGCACCCCCGCCGAGACGGGTCTGACCGGCGACCAGTTCCGCCTGTACGAGCTCATCTGGAAGCGGACCGTCGCCTCCCAGATGAAGGACGCGACCGGCAACTCGGTGACCGTGAAGATCGGCGGCCGCGCCGCGGACGGGCGGGACGCCGAGTTCTCCGCCTCCGGCAAGACCATCACCTTCCACGGCTTCATGAAGGCGTACGTCGAGGGCGCGGACGACCCGAACGCCGAGCTCGACGACCGCGAGCGGCGCCTGCCGCAGGTCGCGGAGGGCGACGCGCTGACGGCCGAGGAGATCACGGCCGACGGCCACGCCACCAAGCCGCCGGCCCGCTACACCGAGGCCTCGCTGGTCAAGGAGCTGGAGGAGCGGGAGATCGGCCGCCCGTCGACGTACGCGTCGATCATCGGCACGATCCTCGACCGCGGCTACGTCTTCAAGAAGGGCACGGCCCTCGTGCCGTCCTTCCTGTCGTTCGCCGTGGTGAACCTGCTGGAGACGCACTTCGGCCGGCTCGTCGACTACGACTTCACCGCCAAGATGGAGGACGACCTCGACCGCATCGCGCGGGGCGAGGCCCAGTCCGTGCCGTGGCTGAAGCGGTTCTACTTCGGCTCGGAGGACGCCTCGGAGGTCGTACCGGCCGACGGCGACCACCTCGGCGGCCTGAAGGAGCTGGTCACGGACCTCGGCGCGATCGACGCCCGGGAGATCTCCTCCTTCCCGGTCGGCGACGGCATCGTGCTGCGCGTCGGCCGCTACGGGCCGTACGTGGAGCGGGGCGAGAAGGACGCGGAGGGCCACCAGCGGGCCGACGTGCCGGACGACCTGGCTCCGGACGAGCTGACGGTCGAGTACGCACAGGAGCTGTTCGCGAAGCCGAGCGGCGAGTTCGAGCTGGGCGCCGACCCGGTGAGCGGCAACCAGATCGTCGCCAAGGACGGCCGCTACGGGCCGTACGTGACGGAGATCCTGCCCGAGGGTACGCCGAAGACGGGCAAGAACGCGGTCAAGCCGCGGACGGCCTCGCTCTTCAAGTCGATGTCCCTGGACACGGTCACCCTGGAGGACGCCCTCAGGCTGATGTCGCTGCCGCGCGTGGTGGGCACCGACGCGGAGGGCGTGGAGATCACCGCCCAGAACGGCCGCTACGGCCCGTACCTGAAGAAGGGCACGGATTCGCGCTCCCTGGAGACCGAGGACCAGCTGTTCTCGATCACCCTGGACGAGGCCCTGGCGATCTACGCGCAGCCGAAGCAGCGGGGCCGGGCCGCGGCCAAGCCGCCGCTGAAGGAGCTGGGCACGGACCCGGTGAGCGAGAAGCCGGTGGTGGTCAAGGACGGCCGCTTCGGCCCCTACGTGACGGACGGCGAGACGAACGCGACGCTGCGGCGGGACGACGACGTCGAGACGATCACGCCGGAGCGGGGCTACGAGCTGCTCGCGGAGAAGCGGGCCAAGGGGCCGGCGAAGAAGACCGCGAAGAAGGCGCCGGCCAAGAAGGCCCCGGCGAAGAAGGCGACGGCGACGAAGACCGCCGCCGCGAAGAAGACGACGGCGGCCAAGAAGACGACCGCCGCGAAGAAGACGACGGCGGCGGCGAAGAAGGCGGCGGCGGCCGCCCCGGCGGACGAGTAACCACCGACCCCGGCGGGGCTGGATCTTCCAGCCCCGCCGGCGTTCGAGGCGCCGGCGGCACCTCCCGGCGGTAGCTGGGGGAGGGTCTGGGGGCGCCGCCCCGGGAAGGTGGGTGCCGGGTCACACCCGGCGTCGTCCACAGGCCCCCGCAACGGCCAAGCGCAGCGGATAGGCTGGGCGGATGACGCGAGCCGAGCAGCCGACGGTCGTGACCGACTCCGAGAAGCCCACCTACGACGAAGCCCTGGCCGCGGACTCCCGCGAGCGAGCGGTGCGCGCCCTGCTGCGCACACCCGGGCTGCGCCGGCTGTGGAGCGCCCAGCTGGTGAGCGGCATCGGTGACGCCCTCGCCCTGCTGGTGCTGGTGCTGCTGACCCTCCAGGCGGCCGTCACCGCCGGCCCGGAGGGCCTCTTCGGCGGCGGCTACCGGGGCGCGGCCTTCGCCGTCGCCGCCGTCTTCGCGGTGCGCGTCCTCGCCACCGTCCTGTTCGGCGCGGTCCTGCTCGGCCCGCTGGCCCAGCTCACGGCCCCCGGAGGCAAGCTCGACCGCCGCTGGACGATGGTCGGTGCCGACGCACTGCGGATCGGGCTGTTCGTCGTCGCCCCGCTGTGGCTCGACTGGATCCCCGCGCACGCCACGACCGCGCTGCTGGCCACCGTGTTCGTCTCCGGTGCCGCCGAGCGGGTGTGGACGCTGGCCAAGGAGAGCGCCGCGCCCGCGCTGCTGCCGGCGCCGCCCCCGGAGGGGGCGACCGTACGGCCCCTCCCCGACCACCTCGACGCCCTGCGCCGGCTCTCGCTGCGCACCGGCTTCGCGGCGATGCCCGCGGCGGCCGCCGCGCTGCTCGCCGCGACCCTGATCGGGCGGGCGCTGAGCCTGGGCGTGGACTGGTTCGCCGCGAACCAGGCGGCGCTGGGCTCGTACGTGGCCGCCGGCCTGTTCGCCGCGTCCGTCTCGCTGCTGGTGCCGTTGACGCTGCCCTCCGTGAAGACCCCGAGGCCGCGTTCCCCCCTGGAAGGCCTGCGGGCTCCCAGGGCGGGCGACCGGCCCGAGAAGGGCCGTACGGGCGCGATCCGGCTGCTCGTGGTGGCCTGCGCCGCCGTCGCCGGGGCGGTCGCCTTCGCCGCGTCCGTCTCCGTGCTGCACGCCTTCGACCTGGGCGGCGGCCCGTCCGCGTACGCCCTGCTGGTGCTGGCCCTCGTCGGCGGTACCGCGCTGGGGATCCGCGCCACGCAGGCCGGCAAGGTGCTGCCCGCGCTGTCCCGGCGCCGGCTGCTGGCCCTGGCCATCGCCGTGGCCGGGCTGGCGCTGCTGCTGACCGGGATGGTCTCCGACACGGCGACCGTGCTCTTCCTGGCGCTGCTCGCGGGTACCGCCGCGGGCGTGGCGGCCAACACCGGGCACACCCTGCTCGACCAGGAGACCGAGGAGTTCCGCCGGGCCCGGGTCACCGAGCACCTCCAGGCCGTGGTCCGGGTGGCGGTCGCCCTCGGGGCGGTCGCCGCCCCGCTGCTGGCCGCGGCGATCGGCCCGCACCGCCTCGGCGGCGGGCAGGTCGGCCACTCGTACGGCGGCGCCGCCTACGCGCTGATGCTGACCGGCGCGCTGCTGCTGCCCGTCGCGGTGGTGGTCCTGGCCAGGGCCGACGACCGGGGCGGCGTGCCGCTCCGCCGCGACCTGCGCGAGGCGCTGCGCGGCGGGGAGCCCGTGCAGGCCCCGCCCACGACCGGGTTCTTCATCGCCCTGGAGGGCGGCGACGGGGCCGGCAAGTCCACCCAGGTGCAGGCGCTGGCCGACTGGATACGGGGCAAGGGCCACGAGGTCGTCGTCACCCGCGAGCCGGGTGCCACCCCGGTCGGCAAGCGGCTCCGCTCGATCCTGCTGGACATCTCCTCCGCCGGGCTGTCGAACCGCGCCGAGGCCCTGCTGTACGCCGCCGACCGCGCCGAGCACGTGGACTCGCTGGTCCGGCCCGCCCTGGAGCGCGGTGCCGTGGTCATCACCGACCGCTACATCGACTCCTCGGTGGCCTACCAGGGCGCCGGGCGCGACCTGTCCCCGACCGAGATCGCCCGTATCTCCCGCTGGGCCACCGGCGGTCTCGTGCCGAACCTGACCGTGCTCCTCGACGTGTCCCCGGAGACCGCGCGGGAGCGGTTCACGGAGGCACCGGACCGGCTGGAGTCCGAGCCGACCGAGTTCCACCAGCGGGTGCGGGCCGGCTTCCTGACGCTCGCCGCGGCCGACCCCGGGCGCTACCTCGTGGTCGACGCCGGCCAGGACCCCGGCTCGGTGACCACCGTCCTGCTCCACCGCCTGGACCGGATGCTCCCGCTCTCCGAAGCCGAGGTGGCCGCGCAGATCGAGGCCCGCCGGCTCGCGGAGGAGGAGGCCCGGCGCAAGGCCGAGGAGGAGGCCGCGCGCAAGGCGGAGGAAGCCCGGCTGAAGGCCGAGGAGGAGGCCCGCCTGGCCCGGGAGGCCGAGGAGGCCCGCCTGCGCGCCGAGGCCGAGGCGGCCCGCCGCGCGGAGGAGGAGCGGCTCAAGGCCGAGGAGGAGGCCCGGGCCCGGGCGGAGGCGGAGCGGCTGCGCGTACAGGCCGAGGAGAAGGCCCGCGCCGCCGAGCGGGAGCGGATCCGGCTCCAGGAGGCGGAGGAGGCCCGGCTGCGTGCCGAGGCCGAGGAGCGGCGCCTGGAGAAGCAGCGGCGCGCCGAGGAGGCCCTGCTGCGGGCGGAGGAGGCGCGCCGGCTCGCGGAGGCCTCGGCCGCCGCCGCGGCCGCGGCGGCGGCCGCCAGGGCTTCGGCGGCCACGGCTGCTGAAGCGCCCGCGCCGAAGGTCGTGATGCGCAAGGAGCCGCTGCCGGACGAGGCCGTCACGGTCGAGACCCCGGTGGTCCGGCGGTTCGTGCAGCCCGACGACGTGACCCAGACCGTTCCGGTGCCCAAGATCGACCCGCGCGCCCCGCGTCCCGTGGACGAGACGGCCGTACTGCCGCCCGTGCGGCCCGAGGGCCCCGCGCGGGACGAGTCCCGGCCGGCCCCGTCCGGGCAGACCCGTCCGGCGGAGCGGCCGACGGCACCCCACTCTCAGGAGGCCCCGGCCGACCGGGTGCCGCCGGGCATCTTCCGGGACTCCGGGAACGACGTGACCCGCGAGCTCCCCGTCGTCGGCGACGACGGCCGACAGCGCCGTGCCCCGTCCGACTGGGCGGAGGCGACCCCGATGGACGACCTGCCGACCCTGGCGGACGAGCTGCTGGGCCCGCGCCCGGACGACGAGGACGGCCAGGACGACGCCGACGGGCGGGGCAGGCCGCGCCGCCGCCGCTGACGGGGCGCGCGGTTGACGGAAAGTGACCGCGGGCGGGGATTGTCAGTGGCGGGCGCCACAATGTGAGCAGGCAGTGTCGACGGAGAGTGAAAGGCGGTGGGCGGCATGCCCGTGTGGGAAGACCTGGTCGGTCAGGATCGCGTGCAGGCGCAGCTGGCCGCCGCCGCCCGCGACGCCGATGCCCTCGTCACGGCCGCCGAGCAGGGGACCCCGCTGCCGCCCGCGTCCAAGATGACGCACGCCTGGCTGTTCACCGGCCCGCCCGGTTCCGGCCGGGCCACCGCCGCCCGCGCCTTCGCGGCGGCCCTCCAGTGCGTCAGCCCGGACCGCGCCCTCGGCGGTGAACCGGGCTGCGGATTCTGCGACGGCTGCCACACCACCATGGCCGGGACCCACGCCGACGTGGAGATCGTGCGCACCGACCTGCTGTCCATCGGCGTGAAGGAGACCCGCGACCTGGTCCGCCGGGCCCAGCTCTCGCCCGCCGTGGGGCGCTGGCAGGTCATCGTCCTGGAAGACGCCGACCGGCTCACCGAGGGCGCGGGGAACGTCCTGCTCAAGGCCGTGGAGGAGCCCGCTCCGCGGACGGTGTGGCTGCTGTGCGCGCCCTCCCTGGAGGACGTGCTGCCCACGATCCGCTCCCGCTGCCGCCACCTGACGCTGACCACCCCGTCCGTGGCGGCGGTGGCCGACGTCCTGGTGCGCCGGGACGGCGTGGAGCCGGCCGCCGCGGCGGCCGCCGCCCGCGCGACGCAGGGCCACATCGACCGGGCCCGCCGGCTCGCCACCGACGAGGCCGCCAGGTCCCGCCGCGCGGCCGTCCTCAGGCTCCCGCTGCGGGTGGACGACGTGGGCGGCTGTCTCAAGGCCGCGCAGGAGCTGGTGGACGCCGCCGCGGAGGACGCCAAGCAGGTCGCGGAGGAGGTCGACACCAAGGAGACCGAGGAGCTGCGGGCCGCGCTCGGCGCCGGGGCGGGCGCGGGCGGCCGGCTGCCACGCGGCACCGCCGGGGTGATGAAGGAGCTGGAGGACCGGCAGAAGCGCCGCCGCACCAGGACCCAGCGCGACAGCCTCGACCTCGCCCTGACCGACCTCACGGGCTTCTACCGGGACGTGCTGGCCCTCCAGCTCGGTTCGGCGGTGGCCATCGCCAACGAGGACATACGGCCGGACCTCGACCGGATCGCGCGCGCCTCGCGCCCCGAGGGCACGCTGCGGCGCATCGAGGCGGTCATCGCCTGCCGCCAGGCCCTCGACCGGAACGTGGCGCCGCTGCTCGCGGTGGAGGCCATGACGATGGCGCTCCGCGCGGGCTGACCGTCCGCGAGCCCGGTACGCGCCACGGTTCACCCGTACGAGCGGTCCCGGGCGGAGCGCCGCGGCGGCCCGGTCCGTGCCGGGCGCCCGGTCGGCGCCCGGTCGGCGCCCGGAAGGCGCCCGGTCGAGGGCCGGCCGCCCGGGTCCCGCGCCCCCGACGGGGGCCGCCGGCAGGACGTAGGCTCGCCGCATGGACACCAGGCGCCTGCTGCGTACCGCCGGAACCGTGATCGCAGCCGCCGGGCTGCTGGTCTCCGGGTGCACCACCGGGGGGCCCGAGGTGGCGGCCTCGGCCGAGCCCACCGCGGTCCCGGACGCCCTGCGCCCGTACTACGACCAGAAGCTGAGCTGGCGCGACTGCGGTGTCCCCGGCTTCCAGTGCTCCACCATGAAGGCGCCGCTGGACTACGCGGATCCCGGCTCGGGGCAGGACGTCGAGCTCGCCGTGGCCCGCCGGCCGGCCACCGGCCCGGGCAAGCGGCTGGGCTCCCTGGTGGTCAACCCGGGCGGCCCCGGCGGTTCCGGCATCGGCTACCTCCAGGCGTACGCGGGCATCGGCTACCCGGCCGCCGTGCGCGCCCAGTACGACATGGTCTCCTTCGACCCGCGCGGCGTGGCCCGCAGCAGCCCGGTCGAGTGCCTGACCGGGCCGGCGATGGACCGCTACACCCAGGTGGACCAGACCCCGGACGATCCGGCGGAGCGCGCGAAGCTGGTGGCCGCGTTCAAGGAGTTCGCGGCGGGCTGCGAGACCCGCTCGAAGCGGGTGCTGCCGCACGTCTCGACCGTGGACGCCGCCCGGGACATGGACATGCTCCGCGCGGTCCTGGGCGACGAGAAGCTGAACTACGTCGGAGCCTCGTACGGAACCTTCCTCGGCGCTACGTACGCGGACCTCTTCCCGGGCCGTGTGGGCCGGCTGGTCCTGGACGGCGCGATGGACCCGTCCCGGTCGTCCCTCGACCTGAACCGCGATCAGACGGCGGGCTTCGAGACCGCCTTCCGCTCCTTCGCGAAGGACTGCGCGAAGCAGGCCGACTGCCCGCTGGGCCAGGGCGGCCCGGACGCGGTGGCCCAGCGTCTGAAGGAGTTCTTCCGCAAGGCCGACGCCCAGCCGGTCCCGTCGGGCGACCCGGCCCGCCCGCTGGGCGAGGCCCTCGCGACGACGGGCGTGATCGCCGCCCTCTACGACGAGAGCGCCTGGCCGCAGCTGCGCGAGGCCCTCGCGGCCGCGATGGACGGCGACGGCGCCGGCCTGCTGGCCCTCGCCGACAGCTACTACGAGCGCGAGGCGGACGGCTCGTACGCGAACCTCATGTACGCCAACGCTGCCGTGAACTGCCTGGACCAGCGTCCGGCCTTCAGCGGCCCCGAAGCGGTGGACGCCGCGCTGCCCTCCTTCGAGAAGGCCTCGCCGGTCTTCGGCGCGGGCCTGGCCTGGGCCTCCCTGAACTGCGCGTACTGGCCGGTGAAGGCCACGGGCGCGGCGAAGCCCCTGAAGGCGGCGGGCGCGGCCCCGATCGTGGTGGTCGGCACGACCCGCGACCCGGCGACCCCGTACAAGTGGGCCCAGGCCCTGGCCGGTCAGCTCGACTCGGGCACGCTCCTCACGTACGACGGCGACGGCCACACGGCGTACGGACGCGGCAGCGAATGCGTCGACACGGCGATCAACCGCTACCTCCTCCAGGGCCAGCCCCCGGCGGACGGCAAACGCTGCTGACCCCGCCCGCCCGCCCCGGTTCGGGGCACCCGGTTTAACCCTGTAGACTTGGCGCCGCTGCTGATGAGAGCCTCCCTCCAGGGAAATTCTTGTCTTCCCAGCGGTGCCGCCTTAGCTCAGTTGGCCAGAGCAACGCACTCGTAATGCGTAGGTCTCGGGTTCGAATCCCGAAGGCGGCTCTAGAAGAACCCCAGGACTCACTCGCCGTGACCTGGGGTTTTTCTTATGCCCCGATCAGGCGGGGACGGACCGGGATGATCTCCGTGCCCTCATGTGCGGCCGTCGTGAGGCCATCCTGCCGGAAGGGCGCCCACAACGGGCTGCGGACATGGCGGCCGACGGCGCCGGGGAGAAGGTCTTCACCGCCCTCCTCGCCCAGGCCGACGCGATCAGGCCTCGGACGGTCCCGCGGACGGCCGCTGCCGGCCGCCCGCGTTCGTCATCTCGCCCGGCCGGGCCGGTGACTTCCACCTTGCCGGACTCCTCTCGCCGCCAGCTTCATCTGGTCAGCGAGCCGATGCGAAGGAAACTCCCTAGGCCTCCGGTGTTCCGTCCGCGTTGATCCGGCGGAAGCCGAGGTACGGGACGAGGGACTCGGGCAGGACGAGGGAGCCGTCCTGCTGCTGGCACTGTTCCAGGAGCGCGGCCAGGGTGCGGCCGATGGGCAGGCCGGAGCCGTTGAGGGTGGCGACGGGCCTGGGCTTGCCGTCCTCGCCTCGGGTGCGGATGTTCGCGCGGCGGGCCTGGAAGGTGCCGAAGTTCGAGACCGAGGAGATCTCCCGGTAGGTGTTCTGGCTCGGGATCCAGACCTCGATGTCGTACGTGAGCTGCGCGGAGAAGCCCGTGTCGCCGGCGGCCAGCCTGACCACGCGGTAGGCGAGGCCGAGCTCCTTGAGGCACGCCTCGGCGTGGCCGACCATCGTCTCCAGCTCGGTGTCCGCGGTCTCCGGGTCGACGATCTTGACGATCTCGACCTTGGCGAACTGGTGCTGGCGGATCAGGCCGCGGGTGTCGCGGCCGTAGGAGCCGGCCTCGGAGCGGAAGCAGGGGGTGTGCGCGGTCAGGGCCAGCGGCAGCTCGGCCGGCGGGATGATCTCGTCGGCGTAGAGGTTGGTCAGCGGGACCTCGGCCGTGGGGATGAGGAAGAGCTCGCGGTCGGCGACGCCCGTCTTGAACAGGTCCTCCTCGAACTTCGGCAGCTGGCCGGTGCCGGTCATCGTCTTGCGGGTGACCAGGTACGGGACGGCGTGCTCGACGTACCCGTGGCGGCGGGTGTGGATGTCGAGGAAGAGGGTGGCCAGGGCCCGCTCCAGGGCGGCGCCGGCGCCGCGGGAGACCGCGAAGCGCGGGCCGGAGAGCTTCGTGGCCCGGGCGAAGTCGAGGATGCCGGTGGCCTCGCCGAGGTCGACGTGGTCCTTCGGCTCGAAGGAGAAGGCCGGCGGGGTGCCGACGCGGCGGATCTCGACCGCGAACTCCTCGGAGTCGCCGTCGGGGGCCGCGTCGTCCGGCAGGTTCGGGATGGTCAGGAGGAGATCGCGCAGCTCCTGCTGGACCTGCTCCTGCTCGGCGTCGATGTCCCGGATCCGGTCCTTCAGCTCGCGGGCGCGCTCCTTGAGCCCGGTGATGTCGCCGCCCTGCCTGGCCGTCTGCTGGACCTCGCTCGCCACCCGCTTGGACTCCGCCCGCAGCTCGTCGGCGGAGCGGACGCTCTGGCTGCGCCGGGACTGGAGGTCTTCCAGCCGGGACAGGTCCAGGGAGTAACCGCGACGAGCGAGCCGACGAACCGCTTCGGCACCCATGTCGATCAGGGCGCGGGCATCATGCATGAGGAAGATCCTTCTTCTCCGGCGAGCGGGATGGGGATACCGGATCGACGGTAGCAACCCCCGGCCCCTGGCCGATCCGCAATATCGCCGCGGTCCGCCGGCCCTGTGGACCGCCCCTGCGGGTGTGCTCCGGCACGGCGAAAGGGCCTGGTCAGGATCCTCTGTTGGCAGGTGCCGCCCGAGGGATGCGGCGCGGTGGCATCTCCTGGGGCGGTGTGGCGTGCGCCGCCCAGGCGCGTTGCCGTTCCTGCCGCCAGACGATTCCCAGCACGTCGTCCGACACGGGCCGGACGAAGCCGAGACCGGCGAGGATGTCCCGGGCCTCGGGTGGGGGACCGCCGGTGTCCGCCGTGAGCAGGCTGCTGAGGATGGGCACGTCGTCGGTTACCGGGCCTTCCGCACGGACGAGAACGCGTACCAGGCCCGCGGGGGGAGGGCTCGGTGCCGCGCACCCCTTCGGTCCGAACAGGTCGGTGACCGTGACGGTGTGGCCGCGTTGTGCCGCCGCGGTCAGCCGCCGCCGCACCGCCTCCAGGACCGCGCCACTGCGTTGGACGGCCCGCTCGAGAGCGACGGCGTGCTTGCCCGGACTTCCTTCCCGCCCGGTCCACCAGGTGCGGTAGGCGACTCCGCGCCGCCCGGCCAGGTGCCACCGGTCCTGCCACGAACGGGCGTCCCTCATCGCCTTCACGAGTGCCTGCCGGTCCCGGTCGCGGGCGAACTCCAGTCGTTCCTGGGCCTTGTCCAGCAGTGCGCCGATGCGCTTCGTGTCGCGTCGCGCCGATTCGAGTCGAGCGCTTCCGGGGATCCTCCGCGACGACCTGTGCACCGCGAACAGCCGCAGGGTCTGCTGCTCGCACCATTCGAGGCGGGTTCGTCCGGAAGGAACGATTCGGCCGAGCGATTTCACGACTTCGTCGAGGTAGGGGAGAGGCCGGCCGTTGTCTCCACGGACCAGGACCGCGAGGGGCGGCTGCGCCAGGGGTGTCGCGGCGTCCACGCTGCTGAGCAGGATCTTGCGGCGGGAGCTGTCGAAGGTGCCGAGGTCGAGCCCGGCAATCGCCGCCAGGTCGGCCCACGTCGTGGTTTCACCGTGGACGGCGCAGAGCAGCAGGAAGTCCCGGAGCGTGAACACGGCCTCCTGCCATGGCGTGATGGGGCCTGCGGCCTGGCCGCGGCGCTGCGTTTCCCCTGCCGTCACCGCCGGCTGCCCGGCGCGGACCGGAGCGGGCTGCCGGTACGGTTCGACGGTCCGTCCTCGCGGACCTGACCGAGCAGCCAGCGGAGTCATCAGGCCGGACGCCGTGATCCAGCACTCGTCGAGATGCCGCCACTCGACACCGTGTCCGGGAAGCTCGGTGCCGACCTGGACGCGCCGTTGCCACAGGCCCTCGCGCCGGGCACTCACCATCCTCAGCCGCAGCAGGTACCCCCGCCTGCCGAGGAGTTGCCGGGACACGCGGGTGTGTTCCCCCAGCAGTACGTCGTCGTAGCTCCCGCTCAGCGCGAATTCCACTTCCGAGCGCGGCAGGATCCCGTTCTCGTACGGGCAGTAGAAACGCAGACGGAGCCCGGGGGCGGGCAGGAAGGCGTCCAGGTACGTCCAGTCCTCATTGGTCTGCCTGCGCAGTTCCAGCCGGTGATCGAGCCCGCACCCGTCCAGCCAGTGGCGTACCTCCCGGTGGAGGTACAGGGGATCGGCGCTGTCCTCGTCGGTCCGGCGCCGTCCGCACACCTCGCCCGGCCGGTGCGCGAAGTGGCTGACCCTGCCGTGGCATATCCGCGCGGTGAGGATGCCGCCGCACCCGCCGATGAGGGTCCCGCACCAGAAGGCGTTGGAGCCGTGGAGCCGCTTGAGCCGCAGCGCGTCGTCGTGCACCGGCGGTAAGATCACGGGCTGGTCCGAAGTCCGGCTGCCGAGCACGGCGACCTTCACCAGCCGGCTGTCCCCAGAGACCACGTACCCCCCAAGCAGCGCTCCAGCAGGCCGCGCGGCGGGCGGTGCCGACGGCCGGGGCGATGAGTATGCATCGCCCTGCGGGGCGTTGGAACAGTTCGTCTCAGGTAGTGGGCCGCTGTTCCGGTCCGTCCGGGGCCGGCGGGGTGAGGGGGGCGAGTACGGAGCGGGCGTCGTCGGTCAGGGTGGCCAGGACGTCGACGTAGGCGGTGATGCCCTCGCTCCAGCCGACGTTGCCGGCGAAGTCCACGAGGTGTGCCGTGCGGCGCAGGGCGGCGCTGCGGCACAGGAGGGTGTCGTCCAGGGCGGGGCCGCGGGCGGTGAGGAAGGCCTCGGCCATGAGCCGGAAGGGCGAGGGCGCCGACTCGTCCGGGAGGTTGCGGGCGGCCACGTCCGCCATTTCCGCGAGTTCGCCCAGGAGCCAGCCCGCGTCGTGTTCGGGTCTTCCGCGGGACAGGGTCTCGCCGGTGAGCAGTACCGTGTGGCGGCCGTCCGGGGCGGGGACCGTGAGGCCGAGGGACGGTTCGCCGTGGAGCAGTACGTCTTCGGTGGTGCCGGGGGAGGCTCCGTGGCACCACTCGGCGAGGGTGTTCAGCCGGGCCGGCCCCAGGCGGTCCGTACAGAGGCGGTGGAGCCGGGCCGCGCCGTCGGGCCCGGTGCCGGTGCGGAGCCACCGGCCGAGGCGGTCGAGGGCGGGCGGCGGTCCCGTGGCGCCCCGGGGGAAGGGGTGTTCGTTGATGTCGCGCAGGGCGTGGGCGACGGCTTCCACGACCGGGCCCAGCGGGAAGGGTGCGGGGGCGGGCGGCCAGACGGTGCGGGCCAGGGACTTGGCGCCGGGAGCGGTGTAGGCGGCCGTTTCCGTGTCGGTGTCCGTGTCCCAGTCGAACGTGGCCGCCGCCACGTTCGGGGAGGGGGCGAGGCGGTGGGTGGTCCGGTTCCGCGCCGTGCCCGTCAGGTGTGTCCTGTGCCAGAGGTAGCGGGCGTCCGGGGCCGTGAGGATCCGGGTGCGCAGCTGCCTGGTGCCGTATTCCTCAACCAGCATGGGCCGCCCGCTTCCGTGCCAGTGCGCCGATCACCACGGGCAGCGGCGGCGGCACGGCGGCGTCGTCGCGTCCGGTGGTGATGCTGCGGCCGGGGGTGGTGGGGACGACCACCACGTTCGGGCGGGCTCCGAGGGTTTTCAGGTGGTGCTGCAAGGTCACGTTCTCCTGCCCGCCCGGAGGCAGTGCCGGAGCCACCGCTATCGGGGCGCGGGTGCACTGCAGGGCGAGCATGGCCGGGGTGTCCGCCATGCCGGTGGCGAAGCGGGCGATGAAGTTCATGGTGGCCGGATAGACGATCGCCGAGTCCGCCCACTGGGCCAGTTCGACGTGCCGCGCGGTGGGCGTGGCCTCCTCCGGCCAGACGTCGAGCAGCACTTCGCCGCCGCCGAGGGCGGCCAGCGCGGCCCGGCTGACGAACCGTTCGGCGCTGCGGGTGACGACGATACGGGTCTCCAGGCGCGGGTAGGCCAGCCGGAGCCAGCCCGCCCAGGTGGGCAGATGGGCCGCGTGGACGGCACCCGTCGCGACGACGAGCAGCCGTTCGGCGGTGAATTCCGGGACGGGCACGCCGCCGGTGGGGACTTCCTCGTTGGTCACGTCTGATCTCCTGCTGCCTCGAATCCGAACCGGGCCAGGGACGGCCACGCGGCCGCCGGGTCGCCGAGGACGACGCCCGCCTCCGGGCCGGGGCCGAAGAAGTCCCGGCAGGCCGCGGCGACCTCGTCCGCGGTCACTTCCAGGAGTTGCCGGGGGTACTCCTGGATCCAGTCGGTGCCCACGTCCCAGCAGCACAGCGAGGCGAGGAGGTTGGCCAGGTCCGACTGGGAGGCGGTGGCGGTCAGCAGCGAGCCCCTGAGGTAGGTGCGGGCGCCGTCGATCTCCCGCGGTGTCGGCGGGCTCTCCACCAGGTTCGTCAGCTCGGCGAGGACCTCGGACACCACCAGGCCGGTCGACGGCGTCCCGCAGACCACGTCGGTCACCGTGGAAGGGGTGCCGAGGGTGCGGTCGAAGCGCGACAGCGCGTGGTAGGCCAGGCCCCGCCGCTCGCGGATGTTCGCCACCAGCCGGGAGGAGAAGTACCCGGCGAACACCGCGTTGGCCACGGCGAGCGCGGGGTACTGGGGGTGGCCGAAGGGCACGGAGCGGCAGGACAGCGCCACGTGGGACTGGGCGGCCCCGGGGCGCGGGACCAGCCGCATGCGGCCGGCCGGCGCCGTCCGGGGCACCGGGGCCGCCGCGGCGCCGGCGGGCATGCCGGAGAAGGTCCGCGCCACCGTGTCGGCCGTGGCGTCGGCGTCGATGTCCCCGACGACGATCACGCGGGCCTCGCGGAGCGAGAGGGCCGTGCGGTGCGTCTCGCGCACGTCGTCCGCGGTGAGGGCCGCCACGGTGGCGGCCGGCGGCCACGCGTCGAAGAGCGGGAGGTCGCCGTACCGGGCCCGGTTCAGTTCACGGAGGGCGATGCGCTGGGGCTGGGCGTCGAGGATCGCCAGGGCCTGGGACAGCCGTTCGCGTTCCTGGGCGAGGCGGTCCTCGGGGACGTTCGGCGCGGCCAGCCAGGAGGCGACCACGGCGAGCATCTTGCCGAGCCCGGCGGCGGGCACGTGTGCGACGACGGTCAGCCACTCCGCCATGCGCTGCGCCTGCGGCCGGCCGGTGGTGAACGCGGAGTCCCAGGGGACGTCGCGGCCGTCCAGCCGTACGGAACCGGTGAAGGCCGTCGTCGTGAGCAGCTCGGCCGCCACCGACCTGACGGGGTCGCCGGCCGACAGCGGGACGAGGACGCGGACCTCGACGAGCGGAGCGCCCTTCCTGGGCACCGCGAAGATCCGCAGGCCGGAGGGCAGGTGCCGCTCGACCACGCGGGGGAGGGCGAGCGGCTTCTCGGGATGGAGCGGGGGCAGGGGCCTCGTCACCGTGTTCCTCCGGCATCGAGCGTGTGGACCAGGAGTGCGGCGGGCTCGCCGCCGGCCAGGGTCCCGGCCGCTTCGCGTACCGGGCCGGGCCCGAGGGCCTCCAGGAGTCCGGGGAGGTCCATCGGCAGCGACGGCTCGTCGTGGAGCAGGGCCGAGGCCCCGACGGCCCTCGCGAAGGCGAGGACGTTGTCGTGCTTGCGGTGCCACCGGGCGACGGTCGCGCTGATCGCGGCGGCCACTTCGCCGTCGGCGGGCCCCGGTCCGGCGAGGTCCTCCAGCACCGCCTCGATGGCGCCGGTGACCTCCCGGTGCCCGGTCGAGGGGTGCCGGGCCGTCACGACGAAGGTGTCGGGGTCCCGGGCGTCGAACGGTCCGAAGAACCCGCACTGGGCGGTGGCGGTGGTGAGGTTGACGCCCCGGGCGAGGGCCCGCTGCCGCAGCCGTCCGGACGGGCCGCCCAGGAGCGCGGCCAGGGCGATGTGGCCGAGGTAGCGCTCGCGTTCGGCGACCGGGTCGGGCAGGCGGTAGCCGACGGCCGTGGCGGGCAGGGGAGCCCGCGGGTCGGTGTGGCCGCCGGTCCTGGCTTCGGACGGCCAGGGCTCCGACAGGTCCTGCGGGGTGGCCGCCGGCCGTGCCGCGATGTCGCCGAAGTGCCTGGTCACCCATTCCGTCGTCCGTGCCGGATCGATGTCTCCGACGATCGTGAGCACGGCGTTGGACGGCGTGTAGTAGCCGTCGAAGAAGGCGGCGCATTCCTCCAGCGTGGCGTGGTCGAGATCGATGAAATCGCCGTAGCCATTGTGTGCGTTGGAGAATTTCCGGTAGAGCACCGAAGGAAGATTGGTCCAGGGAAATCCGCCGTAAGGGCGGTCGTGGACGTTCTGCTTTATTTCCTCCTTGACCACCGCCAGCTGGGTGTCAAGGGAATTCTGGGTGAGCCGCAGCGTCCGCATTCGGTCCGCCTCTAGGAACAGCAGTCTTTCGAGGGCCGACGCGGGAGCGATCTGGTAGTACTCGGTGTAGTCCTGGCGGGTGGATCCGTTGGCCGTTCCGCCCGATCCCTGCACGATCGTGAAGTGCTCGGAACGTCCGACGTTCTCGCTTCCCTGGAACATCAGGTGTTCGAAGAGGTGGGCGAATCCGCTGCGCCCTTCCGGCTCGGACCGGAACCCCACGTCGTAGTGCACGCAGACGGCCGCCAGCGGTGCCGTACCCCGTCGGCAGAGCACGACGCGCAGGCCGTTGGGCAGCGTGAAGCGGGAGGTGGACTCCGGTTCCTCCGGCATGACGTGGCAACTCCCTCTTGTGGCCGAGGCCCGGGCGGCGTCCGACGGACGGGCCCGGGCCACTGGCGGATCGGCGCTGAAGGTCAGCAGCCCCAGCCGACGGTGATCGTGATGCAGATCTCCGACGAGGTCACCGTGGTGGTGATGGCCGGCGCGTCGGTGGCCTCGGAAGCGGCGAGCTCCTCCGGCGTGGTGTAGGCGGCGTAACCGGCGATGAGTTCCATGGAGTCCATGTGGATTCCCCCTTGAGAAAAGAATTCGATGGGCGGTTCCCCGATCGGGCCCCGCCGTTCTGACGTTTCTCAGTAGATCATCTTCCGGAGCTCTGGCGATCATCCTGTGGGCCGCGTCACCGGGTTCGGGTGCTACTTAGGAAAGTTCGGCGGCATTCGGTGCGGGAATGGCGCGACTTAGGGAAGTCGAGGCGAATCCGCATTCCGGTAGAGCGCCTCGTGGTCGATATTCGCGGCGGTCAGCCGCTCCCGCAGGCAGTCGTCCAGCGACCGGCCGGCCCCGTCGGCGTGCTCCAGCAGCGCGTCCGCGAGGGCCGCGGCGCGGTGCTGCCCGAAGCTCATTCCCCGCATGCCCGGCCGGGTGTCCTCGGGCTCCCAGGCGATGGCGATCCCGGGAGCCAGTTCCCTGGCGAAGGAAGAGGTGGCGGCGGTCAGCCGGGGTGCGCCGGGGCGCGGTACCGCGTCCGCCACCACCGAGGCGCCGTGCCAGGCGTCCTCGCCCAGGTAGACCACCAGGCCGTCCCGGCGCGGGAACAGGCGGCGGGACGACGTCACCTTGGCCCGGTAGGGCACCCCGTCGCGCTCCAGCGCGCGCAGCACCTCGCCCCAGGTGCGTACGGCCTCCTCCGGGGTGCGTACGTGTACGTACACCCGCAGCAGCGGGCGCCGGGACGAATGCCCCCGGGAGCCGTCGACGAGGAAGAACCCCGGGGAGAGGCCGGGGCGCCGGGCGGGCATCCGCACCCTCGTCCCCACGACGTGCGGCTCGGGCACGCGTACGCGTACGCCGTCGACCAGCACCAGACCGTCGCCGTCGAGGCGGGCGGCGGCCATCGTCGTCCCGTGCGGCGTGGCCCCGCCCAGCCGCTCCTCGAACAGCGGGTCCCGGTAGGTCCGGGGCCGTTCCTCGGCGAAGGCGTTGCCCACGTGGAAGGTCTCGTAGAGCGCGGTGATCAGCTTCTGGCGGAGCCTGCCGGCCGTGTCGGCCGTGATGTCGCGCCCGCCCACGCGGGCGCTGCGGGTCCCGGGGTGCACGCGCACGTCCGACAGGAGTTCCGTGAGGTAGGGGAAGGCGTCCATCTCAAGCCTCCAGGCCGAGGACGGTGGTGAACTTCTCGGGATGCAGCACGGCGGAGCGTCCGATGCCGGCCGCCGCCCGGTCGAGGGCGGTGAGCCGTGGACGCTGCTCGGCGGAGGCGAACATCCGGTCGATGAGGTGCCAGCCGGCGAAGGCCGTGGCCCTGACGGGCAGGCGGGGGTCGGTGACCGCGGCGGCCGCGGTGGCGGACGTGGCCGAGGCGGCCGCGGTGGCCGCCCGGTAGCCCTCCCAGAAGGCGACGTTGCGCGTCCGCAGCCTGCCCAGCTCGGCCACGCCGCGTTCGACGACGTCCTGATGGGAGAGCTGCGGACTCGGGCCGCTCAGCTCCGCGTCCTTCGACGGGATGTCGAGCACGGCGCGGTGCAGCCATTCGCCGACGAAGGCGCCGATGTCCCGGGCCGGATCCGCCCTGCGGAACTCCTCCCAGTCGCAGAGGCGGAGCCGTCCGCCGTGCAGCAGGAACTGGTCGAGGCGCAGGTCGCCGTGGACGAAGGCGGCCGGCGCGGCCGCCTCCTCGGCGCGCAGCCGGCGCAGCGCGAGGGCGAGTTCGGTGTCGCGTTGCAGCATCCCCCAGGCCTCCAGCGAGGCCCCGCTCGCCTGGGTGTGGTACGCCAGGGGGAGCGCTTCGAAGAACTCCAGCGGGGGGAGCAGGATCGGGTCGGGTTCCGTCGTACCGGTCCCTCGCGGGGGAAGGGCGTCCGGCGGGAGGGAGTGCAGCGCGCCGATCATCTCCCCGGCGCGGCGGGCGAGTTCGTCGTCGAACTCCTCGTCGGTCGCCAGGTCCGAGCCGGATCGGGCGCCTTCGAGCCACTCGAAGACGACCAGCAGCTCCTCGGCGTCCCAGCCCAGGCACTTCGGCGAGTCCAGTGGCCCGCGGCCGGCGGCGGCCGCTTCCTCGTAGGCGAGTTGCCGGCGGAAGCGGCGGGCCGCGTCCGGTTGCCGCCCGTCCAGCTGTTTGACGAACACGGCGCGTCCGGTGGTGGTCGGACCCGCCGCGTTCCGGTTGCGGCCCGTGGGTGAATCGCCCTGCGGCGGCAGCAGCCGCCCGAGCCCGAGCCGCTCCAGAAGGCCCTGCACGGCGGGTGATGTCGCGAGATCGTCGGTCATTTCAGCCTTGTGATGAGGTAGGCGCGCAGTCTTCTGCCCGCGTGTCGTTGGGGCCGCTCGGGCGGTGCGCCGTGCAGCCGGTGGGCCGTGTGCCGCGCCCACCACATGCCCGCCGCGCCCGCCAGGAGCAGCCAGCCGATGTGGCCGGGGCCCAGCCGGTGGGCGCGCTCGACGGTGACCAGCACCGGGGCGGACAGCGCGAGCGCGGCCAGCGGGCCGCGCGCGTACCAGAGCCCCGTCTGGAGCGCGGCGGTGTTGCCCATGGGGGTCTCGGCGCCGACCAGCAGATGGGTGGGGACCGAGCCGCGGTACGAACTGACGAGTGCGGCAGCCACCATGGCCGGCACCGCCGCCAGGAGCACCGCACCGCCCGGTGTCCACCGGCCGGTGAGCCAGGCCACGGCGTCGCCCGCGCCGAGCCAGCCGAGCAGCAGGGCGCACGGGACCCATGCGTGCCGCAGCGCGAGGGCCCTGAACTCGTAGGGGAGGTTGGCGGAGCGGCGGGCGTCGTCGCTGTCGACGCGGGCCGGCTCCGTCAGCTGCGCGGCCGCCAGGTACTCGGCGACGAGGGCGGCCGCGCACAGGGCGGCCTGCCCGTCCGGCCGGGCGTGGTGCGCGGCGGCGACGAGGGCGAGTGCCGCGGTGCTCCACAGGGCCGCCCACAGCAGGCGTCCCGGGGCCCGCAGCAGCCCGGTGGCGTCGCGCCAGGGCACGATCAGCCACCCGCGGCGGGGTACGGGCAGCCGCAGCAGCGGCCTGGCCCGCTCCCCCCGCATGCCGCGGGCCGCGGAACGGGCCTGGCGCAGGTCGAGGGAGTACACCGACGCGGAGACCCGGGACGCGACGGTGGCGCGGCCGCGGAGGGCCTCCTCGGGGACGTCGGGCGTCTCGCGGCGGGCGAACAGCAGCGCGGCGAGCGTGAACGCCGCGGACAGGGCCGTCCCGGGGATCCAGCCCGGAGTGTGGTGTCCGGCCGCGGTGACGAGCGGCTGGGCGGCCCACCCCCACGGGCCGGACCACAGCACCAGCGTGCCGGCGGTGCCGCCGGGGCCGCGCAGTACCGCGTACGCGCAGAGCGCCGCCGAGCCCGCCGCCAGTGCCCAGGTGATCCCCTGGAACCGGACGGCGTTACGGGCGACCGCGCGGTCGTGGCGTTCGACGAGCAGCCCGGCGGCCACCGCGGTCAGCGCCGTCGCCGCGCCCGCCCATGCGCCCGCCGCGGTCAGCGGCAGCCAGGCGGCGGAGCCCGCGACCGAGAGCAGGTAGCCCAGCACCCCGCCGCCGGCCAGGCCCATGGCGGCCGCGCGGAGTGCGGACGCGTGGAACCGGGGCAGCAGGAGCGGCCCGCGCAGGACGGGCAGGGGCAGCAGCCACGAGACGGTCGGCAGGTCCACGAGCACGGGGCCCCGCCAGACGGCGCCTCGGGCGGCATGGACCACCACCAGCACCAGCAGCGCCGGCACGGCCACGGGGAGGCCGGCCAGCAGGTGGTCCGAGGTGCTGCCGTGCCACTCCCCCCGCCGCCCGGCCCTGGCGGCGGCGAGCAGGAGCGGTACTCCCCAGAAGGCCGTCCCCAGGGCGACGCAGTAGAGCACGAAGACGTTGTTCCCGCGCCTGCTCCGGCGCGTCGAGGCGCGGGCCTCGCGCAGGAACGCCAGCGTCTCGTCGGTGCGCCGGCGCAGGTCGGTGCGTTCGGTGTGGCCGGTGTGGCCGGTGTGTTCGGTGCGTTCGGCCGTCACCGGTCCCCCCTGACCGGGGCCACGGTGGCCCGCCCGTCCTCCAGGGTGAGCACGTGGTCGGCCACGGCCGCGGCCAGCTCGGCGTCATGGGTGGCGAGCAGGATCGCCGCTCCCCGCCCCTTGTGGGCCGAGAGCCGCTCCGCCAGCTCCACGCGTGCCCGGGCGTCCAGCCGCTGTTCGGGCTCGTCCAGCACCAGCAGGTCGTGCGGCCGTACGAAGGCCGAGGCGAGGAGCAGGGACTGCGTCTGCCCCGACGAGAGCGCCGAGGGCCGTGCCCCGGCGTGGTCGGCCAGCCGGTGGCCGGCCAGCACCCGGTCGACCGCTTCGCCGGCGCGGCGGCCGAGTCCGTGCCCGACGGCGACCAGCATCAGGTGCTCGCGCACCGTCAGGTCCGGATAGGCCGAGCCGGCTTCCATCACGGTGGCCACGCGGGCGCGGGTGCGGGGCGAGTCCTCGTGCAAGGGCTCGCCGTCGAAGAGGACTTCGCCCGACGTGGGCTGCTCGCGGCCGCACGCCAGCCGCAGGAGGGTCGACTTCCCCGACCCGTTGTCCCCCACCAGTACGGTGCACTCCGCCGGTGCCAGCGCCATGGTGACCGCGCGCAGTACGCTCCGGTCCCCGTAACTGCGGCTGACGTCGGTCAGCCGGAGCAGGCCGCCGTTCGCGGCCGCACTCGCGGTCGCCTCCGCGGCCGCCTTCGGATTCGCCTTCCGGGTCGCCTTCATGTGCGGTGCCTACTTCGGGTCTTCGACGGCCTCGTACACGGAGACGTGGCGGTGGCTGTTCACGTCGAAGGGCTCTCCGCGCCAGCCGCCGTGGCGTTCCACCAGCCGCAGGCCGGCGAGGCGCGCCATGAGGTCGATCTCCGTGGGCCAGGCGTAGCGGATGACTTCCTGGGTCGGGCGCGGCACCCCGCCGTCGATGACGGTGTGGATGACGAGGATCAGCTGCCGGTCGCGCATGACGTGGGTGCTGTCGACCATCACCGAGGTGGGGGAGAGGTACCGGGTGCTGGTCTTCTCGCCCTCCTGCTGGTGGAAGGCGCGCGGTTCGAACGCCTCGATGACCACGCGGCCGCCCGGCGCCAGCTGCTCGCGCATCCGCTGCATGCACTGGACCTGGGCCTCGGCCGTGGTCGGGGCGAAGAAGGTGTTGAGGGCGATGAACACCACGTCGAACTGTTCGCCGGTGCCGCCGGTGGTGAAGTCCGCGGCCGTGGTGGTGACCCTCCCCTCGGGGTCCCGTGCCGCGAGCTTCTCCAGCATCTGCTCGGAACCGTCGATGCCGTGCACCGTCAGCCCGCGCTCCGCGAGCGGGATCGCGATCCGGCCGTTGCCCACGCCGAGTTCGAGGACGCGGCCGGACTCGGGAGCCAGCTTGGCCATGAAGTCGACGGCATCCGATATGTCCGGGGAGGCGGGCGGGTACATCAGGTCGTAGACATCGGCCAGGGCGTCGTAAGTGGTGGCGGAATCCATGGGTTTCTCTTTCGGAAGGGGGGTGGGTCGGTCGGACTATGCCGCGGCGGTCAGGGCGGCGAGGTGGTGCGGGAGGTCCGCCGGGGCCTGCCGGCTGTACGCGTAGGCGGCCGAGACGAGCGTCATGTGGTGGTGCCAGCCCGGGAACGAGCGGCCCTCGAAGTCGGCGAGCCCGAGTTCGCCCTCCATGTACCGCACGGCCTCCCGCGCGAGCCTCGGGGTCCGGGTCAGCGCGAGCAGTTCCTCGGTCCGGCCGTGCGGCATGTTGGTGATCCAGGTCCGCTCCGCCGAACGCCCGGCGCGGGCGCGGGTGGTGAAGGCGCGGTACGCGGCCTGCCCCCGGTCCGCGCGCACCGGCCCCGGCAGCACCGTCGCGGCGCGTGCGAGGGCCAGGTGCCCGGGGACCGCCACCACGAACTGGTGGCCGCGGTGGGCGAGGCCCCGGACGAGCGCCTCCGCGCCGGGGCGCGAGGACGCGTCGGCCACGACCGGCACGGCGGGCAGCCGGGTGTGCGCGGCCAGCACGTCCACGAGGCCCAGGGCCTGCTCCTCGGCGGAGCGGTGGCCGATGCCGTCCGGGATGCGGACCCGGCGCCTGCGGGCGGGGTCCCCCGTCCAGCACTCGGGCAGGTACAGCGTCCAGTCGACGGGCAGCGCCCCGTGGTCCCCGGCCAGGAACAGCCCGGTGCCGACCTGCCCGTTGACGGAGCGTCCGTCGACCGGGCTGAAGCGGCGGTGCACCCCGCACGAGTGGTCGCCGCGCTTGCGCAGGACCACGTCGTCGAGCACCCAGGCGCGGGGGGCGGTGTGCTCCTCCGCCCACCGCGTCAGCTCCCGGCGGACCGGTTCCCAGTCCCACGGACTGGCGTTGACGAACTGGTGCAGTGACTGGAAGGCCGTCTCCCGGTCCGATACCGCCGCGGCGAGCCGCCGCACCGTCTTCTTGCCGGACGTGCCGAGCAGCCCGCGCAGGTACACCTCGGCCCATCGGCGCTGGTCGGTCCGGCGGAGGCTGCCGAAGGTGGCCTCGGCGAACACTGAGATCATGTAAAAACAATAGCGAACGTTCTGTTTTTTTCCAGGGCTGATCTACGCTGGTGCACTACTTCGGCAAGTCGCGCGGACCGGCGCCCGCTGACGCCGCGTCAGTCGTCTCGCGGTTCGAGACGCGCCCGGAATCCGGCGCGTTTTTGGCAACTAGGCCTTGCCTGAGGGGCGCGGCGTTTCGCAGGCTGGCCACCGCGGGCGCCGCATGCAGCGCTCACCCAGCGCACGACATCCACGCACGGCACCCACCCACGACATCCACGCGCGACTCATCCGGGTGTGGCGACATCGGAGAGAGCATGGTGAAGCAGGAGAGGGCGGTCCGGACGCGCAACACCGCGGTGCAGGCGGCCGCGTCGGAGTTCTACCGCGCCGGATACGGCGGCACGTCGCTGAAGGCCATCAGCCAGGCCGCGGGCATCTCCATGGGCGCCGTCACCTTCCACTTCGACAGCAAGGCCGAACTCGCCGAAGCCGTCGCCGAGGAGGGCTGCTCGGCGGTGCGGTCGGCGCTCGACGAGGCGGCCGGCCGCCGACGCGGGAAGGCCCTGGACGACCTCGGGAGCCTGATGCTGGAGCTCGCCCGCCTGCTGCGGGACGACGTCACCGTGCGCGCGACCGCCCACCTCGCCCGGGAACTGCCCGACATCGAGGACTGGACCTCCCTGTGGCACCCCGTGGTGGCGGGGCTGGCCCAACAGGCCCACGAGCAGGGCGAACTGCACGCCCCCGCCGGCCCGGCGAGCGTCACGGCGCTCGTCGCGCACCTGATCTGGGGGGCCGAGGCCACGCTGCGGGGCACGTACCCCGACGGCCCGGGCGACGCGCTGGACCAGCTTGAGGGCATCTGGCTCCTCGTCCTGGAGGGCATAGGCCCGGACGGCCCTTAGGGGGTGTCCGGCGGATCAGGGCCGGACGCCCCTTAAGCCGCCTGCCCGGCCCGGCCCACGGTTTCGCGGTACCAGGCGGCGGACGCCGCCAGGCGGGCCACCGGTCCCGGGCCCGGGGCGCAGCCGGCCAGGCTCCAGACCTCGTCGCTGCGGTACCAGTGGTCCTGCGCCAGCAGGGAGAACTGCCGCTCGCTCACGGCTCCCGGCGTGGCCCGCAGCAGGCTCAGGCACTCCTCCCACGCCAGGTCGGTGTGCACGCGCGGCAGCACTCCCAGCTCCGCGAGCTCCGCCAGCACGTCGCCGGAGCGCACGGGCACGGGATGGCCGGCGTGGAACACCCGCCCGGCCGTCGCGCCGTCCCCCGGGAGGAGGGCGAGGGCGGTGACGAGCCGGGCCAGGTCGGTGACGTCGGCCGCGGAGAGCAGGCCCCGGCCGCCGTCCCACCGCCCGGGCACCCGGTCCACGAGCTCGGCGAGGGCCGGAACCACCCACCGGTCCCCGGTACCCAGCACCAGTCCCGGCCGCAGCACGGCGGCGCCCGCCGCCAGGGCGTACGCCTCTCCGGCCAGCCGGGTCCGGCTGGTCGCGGACACGGGAGCCGGCTCCAGCTCGCCGACGACGGCGCCCCGGTGCGGCCCGGGCCCGTACACGGCCGCCGTGGACAGGTGGACCACCCGGCCGGTCCCGGCCCGCCCGGCCTCGGCCATCAGGGCGGCCGTGCCGCGGACGTTGACCGCCTCGCACAGGGCCTCGTCCGGGCCGACCAGGCCGGCCAGGTGCAGCAGCACGTCCGCGCCCTCGCACACGCCGGCCACGGACCCCGGCCGCGCGAGGTCCGCCCGCACCCACTCGGCGCCGCCGGCCGCGCCCGCTCCCGGCGGCCGCCGCCCGACGGCGCGGACGGACACGTCCCGCCGGCGCCCGATCTCCCGGAGCACCGCGGCCCCGATGAAGCCCGTCGCACCGGTGAGCACCACCCGCAGAGGGCTCACTCGGGCGTGGCGCGCAGCTGCGCCAGCGTCGCCGGCGCGGCGATGCACGGCAGGAAGTACTTCCACAGCGCGGCGACCCGCTCCAGGAGGTCGACGCGCCCCGTCGCGATCTGCGAGAACAGCTGCGTACCGCTGTAGGCGCCGACCAGGACCTGCGCGAACTCCCGCTCGTCCACGCCGGGCAGCAGCTCGCCCCGCTCCCGCGCCACGAGGAGCAGGCCGTGGAACTGCTCCACCCACTGCTGGTACGCCGTGTCGTCCTGGAGGCCGAACTCGCCCTGCTCGACGGCGAGGCGCACACCGGCCCGGAACAGGACGTTCTGCTGGAGCTCCCGGCCCACGTGGAAGGTGATGTCGATCAGCCGCTGGAGCCCGTCCTCACCCGGCGGGAGCTGTACGTAGTCCCCCTGGGCCAGCATGACGGCCCGGGCGAGCTCCACCTTCGACGCGAAGTGGAAGTACATGCCGCCCTGGGTGACCCCGGCCCGGCCCATGATCATGCTGATGCTCGCGCCGTGGAACCCGAGCTCGTCGAACGTCTCGGCGGCGGCGCGCAGGATCGCCTCCCGCGTCCTCAGCGCACGGTCCTGCTTCAACCCCGCCATTTTTGGATCACACCACCGGCCACTCGACAAACAAAACGAACATTCTCTATTTTACAGAGGGGCCGCCGTCGACCGTCAGCGCGGGGGCCGCACACGCACGCAAGTGCACGCAAGGGGGAACATGCTCGTCACCGCCCATGGGCCGATATCTGCCGGATTGCCCGGCCTGACCACCACGGTGCCCAGGGAATACGTCCACCGCGCCGCCCTTTCCGAGGTCTTCCTCACCGGCTGGCAGCGCACCGGCGCCCACGACTTCACCATCACCGCCCAGTGGCCGCGCAGCCACAGCTTCTACACCGCCACGGCGGGGCTGCACGATCCGCTGATGCTCTGCGAGACCGTGCGCCAGACCTTTCCGCTGCTGCTGCACACCGCGTACGGAACCCCGCTCGGCCACCAGCTGAGCTGGTCGCGGTTCAGCTACGCCCTCAACCCGCACGCGCTCCACGTCGGCTGGACACCCGCCGAGCTGGAACTGAGGGTCAGGTGCACGGAGTTCAGCCTCCGCCGGGGCATCCCCGCCGCGGTCTCCCTCGACATCGCCGTCTTCCGCGAAGGCACGCAGATCGCCGTCGCCGACACCCGGTTCGGCTGCATCGCGCCCGCCGTCTACCGGCGCGTGCGCGCGGAACGCGCTGACGTCAGGCGGGTGTTCGCCGCCGTACCCGGTCCGATCGCGCCCCTCGCCCCGGCGCTGGTGGGCCGCGACAACGTGCGCGACGTCGTGCTCGGCCGGGAGGACGGCCCGGGCCGCTGGCCCCTGCGGGTGGACACCGCCCACCCCGTCCTCTTCGACCACCCCGTCGACCACGTCCCCGGCATGGTCCTGCTGGAGGCCGCCCGCCAGGCCGCCCACGCCGTGCGTCCTTCGGCGGGACCGGTGCTGCCCACGTCGATGGACGTCACCTTCCACCGCTACGTCGAGTTCGACTCGCCCTGCCGGATCGAGGCCCAGCCCGGTTCCTCCCCCGGACCGGCCCCCGCGACCCTGCGGGTCGACGCCGTCCAGGACGGGGAGGCCGCCTTCACGGCCGAGGTCACCGTCGCCCCGGCCCCCTGACCGGGGTCGCCCCGACCACCTGATCAGGCCGCCTGATCCTCCCTGCCCGCCCCCGGTCGCCCGTGCCCCGGGGGCGGGGCTAGCGTGGAGGGACGTACGGCAGCGGGAGGCCGGGCATGACGAGGCGGTGGCGCAGTGCGGCGGTGGGGGCGGCCGCGATCGGGCTGGTGGTGGTTCCCGTAGGCGTCGGGGCCGGGTACGTCTGGGAGGCCGCGGCGCCCGCGGCCGGGGTCGTCACCGCTCCCGTGGCCGACGAGTTCCCGCAGCTCACGCCCGCCGTGGCGGCCCGGCTGGACGAGGCCGTCGAGAAGGTGCTGAAGGAGGCCGGGGTGCCGGGCGTGGTCGTCGCGCTCTCCGCCCCCGGCAAGGGCGAGTACGTACGGGCCTTCGGGACCGCCGACAGGGCGACCGGGGCGCCGATGCGCACCGACGTGAACCAGCGCATCGGCAGCGTGACGAAGACCTTCACCGTCACCGCCCTGCTCCAGCTGGTCGACGCGGGCAAGGCCGGACTGGACGACCCCGTCGGGAAGTACGTCGCGGGCGTGCCGAACGGCGACCGGATCACCCTGCGCGAACTGGCCGGGATGCGCAGCGGGCTCTACAACTACTCCGAGGACGAAGGGTTCTTCAAGGCGCTCACGGCCGATCCCCGGCGCCCCTTCACCCCGCAGGAGCTGCTGTCGTACTCCTTCAGGCACCCGGTGCTGTTCGAGCCGGGCGCGAAGTTCGACTACTGCAACACCAACCTGATCCTGCTGGGGCTGGTGGTGGAGAAGCTGAGCGGGACACCCCTGAACCGGTACATCGACGAGCGGGTGGCCGGGCTCGCCGGGCTGCACCACACCCTCTTCCCGACCGGCGCGGAGTTCCCGGAGCCGCACGCGCAGGGCTACACCGACCAGACCGCCTCCGGGAAGACCGAGGACGCTGCCGACTGGAACCCCTCCTGGGGCTGGGCGGCCGGTGCGATGATCTCGGACCTCCCCGACCTGCGGAGCTGGGCGAAGACCCTGGCCACCGGCACCCTGCTGACCCCAGCCACCCAGGCGCAGCGGCTGAAGGTGGTGGAGGCGCTGCCGGGCGCCGGCTACGGCCTGGGCGTCTTCGACGTACAGGGGTGGATCGGGCACAACGGATCGCTGCCGGGCTACCAGGACCTGGTGGTCTACCTCCCCGAGTCGCAGGCGACGCTGGTGGTCATGCTGAACACGGACATCGCCCACGAGGGCAGCGAGCCCAGCACGCTGTTCGGCGAGGCGATCACGAAGACCGTCACTCCCCGGCACGTCTTCACGCTGCCCGCCCAGCCCGTCACCGGACACTGACGCGCGTTCTTCCAGCCCCCGTTCCGCCGCGCACGCGCACAATGGACCGCATCGCGCGAGTGGATCAAGGAGAAACGCATGTTCGGTCAGGCGGAAACCCAGGGCGGCGACGGCACGGGCGGCACGGTCACGGACGAGGGCTCCGGCGTCGTGCTCCGCGTGGCGGGGGAGGCGGACCTGGACACGGCCGCGGAACTCTTCCGCGGCTACCTCGACTTCTACGAGGTGACCGTCCAGGACGCGGACGCCCCAAGGCGGTTCCTCGCGGAGCGGATCGCCAAGGGGGAGTCGCTGGTGCTGCTCGCCGATGCGCCCGGCGTCCCCGGCACGGTCGGGTTCGCGCAGGTCTACCAGGCCTTCTCCTCCCTCACGCTGCGCACGGCGTGGATCCTCAACGACCTGTACGTGGCCCCGGCCGGCCGCCGTACCGGCGCGGGCCGGGCGCTGCTGCGCGAGGTGCTGCGCCGGGCGCGGGAGGCCGGGGTGGCGGGGGTCCAGCTGGAGACCGCGTACGACAATCACGTCGCGCAGGGGCTGTACGAGTCCGAGGGCTTCGTGCGCGAGGAGTTCCACGTGTACTTCCACGACCTCGGCTGAGCCGGAGGGGCCGGGAACGCGGGTGAAACATTTCCCGGGGGCCGTCGCGTCGATGGGGTGAGACGGACGCGAGGGGGAGTGCATGCGGCAGGGTCGCAGAGACGGGTTCCGCGAGTTCGCGGCGGGCCGGTCGGGTCATCTGTACCGGTCGGCCTGTCTGCTGGCCAGCGGGGACACCCACCTCGCCGAGGACCTCGTACAGGAGACCCTGGGGCGGATGTACCTGCTCTGGGGCCGGATCTCGCGCATCGAGAATCCGGCCGCGTACGCGCAGACGGTGCTGGTCCGGGTCTTCCTGACGCACCAGCGCCGCCGCTCGGCGGGGGAGCGCCCGTTCGGGGAGTTCCCCGGGTCCGACGGCGCGCAGCCGGCGGCCGGCGGTGCCGATCCGGCGCTTCGGCTGACGCTGCTGGAGGCGCTGGGGCGGCTGGCGCCCAAGGACCGGGCGGTGCTGGTGCTGCGGTACTGGGAGGACCGCAGCGTCGAGGAGACCGCCGAGGCGATGAAGGTCACCTCGGCGGCCGTACGGACCCGCACCTCCCGGGCGCTGTCCCGGCTGCGGGGGCAGCTGGGCGGCAGCCTCGCCGAGTTCGCGGGCCACTGAGGCCCGGCGCAGTCCTCCCCTCCGCCCTGTCCCTCTCTCCGCCAACCAAGTGGAAGGTCTGGTTCCGCATGCCCCCCATGCCCCTTGAAGACGAGCTCGGCGAAGCCCTCCGGAGCGCGGGTGCCGCCTTCACGCCGGACCCCCAGGCCCTGGTGGAAGCGGGCGAGCGGCGCGGACGCCGGCTGGTGGCCCGCCGCCGGGCCGCCGTGGCCGGGGGCTCCGTGCTGGCCCTGGCCCTGGTCGGGACGGCCGGAGCCTGGACCGGCGGCCTGATCGGGGGTGACGGCAGGGGCGAGGCCGCCTCGGCGCCCGCCCTGCCCAGCCGGGGGCCGGCCAGGCCGCAGGCGGGCGACCTGCCGGACCGGGCCGGCACCGGGGCGGTCACCGCGCAGCAGATGACCGACATCCTGAAGTCGTTCGTGCCGTCCGGCCAGTTCACCCCCGCCGAGAGCCGCGGCACCGATGACCAGGGCCCCATGGCGACGGGACTCGTCGACGACGGCAAGGGGCAGGGGCGCGTGGGCATCCTGCTCACCCGGATCGACCCGGCCGGCGGGATGGCCAAGGAGATGACCACCTGCCCCGACCGCAAGAACGTGGCCTTCGACTCCTGCAAGGAGGAGGTGCTCCCCGACGGCTCCCGGCTGCTGCTGATCCAGAGCTACGACTACGACGACTCCCGCAGGTCGGTGAAGGAGTGGCGGGCCACCCTCGCCACCCCGCAGGGCTACCTCCTCGACGCCTCGGAGTACAACGCGCCCCAGGGCAAGAAGGTCCGCGCCACCCGCGCCGAACCCCCGCTGACCATGGACCGCATGAAGGCCCTGGTGCTGTCGGACAAGTGGCACCCGGCCCTGCGGGACCTGCCGCCCGCACCGTCGGAGAGCGGCTCCCGCAAGGGTCCCGAGGAGGACGCCGAGAGCTTCCTGGCGGCCCTGCTGCGCGGGTACGAGATCCCGGTCGCCGACAAGGGCGGCGACGGGGGCTACGGCTACGTGGTCCTCGACGACGGCAAGGGGCGCTCCCTGGTCGAACTCCGCGTCCGGCGGCTCACGGACAGCGGCGACTTCCCCGCGGACGCCACCGCCCAGCCCGGCGGTGTCCACGCGAAGGTCACCCAGGGCCCCGCCGGCGAGAACGCCCCGGGCGTGGTCCGCTGGTCGGTGGACACCCAGCGGCCCAACGGGGAACGGATCACGGTCTCCGCGTACAACGCCCCCAAGCAGACGGGTCCGGCGAGCCGTACGGCGCCCGCGCTGACCCTGGAGCAGCTGAAGGAGGTCGCGCTGAACCGGCACTGGAAGGACGTGTACGGGCGCTGACGCGGCCGCTGGGGGCGGGCGCGGGTCACTTGGCGTCGGCGTAGCACTCCACCACCGCCGTGGTGAACGGGAAGCGCACCGGGGTGTCCCCGAAGGTGATCCGGCCCGCCCGGTCGCCCGCGGCGCGGATCGCCTCGACGACGGCCTCCGCCTCCTCGGCGGGACAGTGCACGATCACCTCGTCGTGCTGGAAGAACACCAGCTCCGCGCGCATCCCGGCGGTGGCCTGCCGCAGCGCCGCCAGCATCAGCAGGGCCCAGTCGGCGGCGCTGCCCTGTACGACGAAGTTGCGGGTGAACCGGCCGCGGGCGCGGGTGTCGGCGGAGGCGTGGCCCGGGGTCCACCCCGTGTCCTCGGAGCCGGCGCGCTCCTGCTCCTGGGGGATGCCCGCCTCGTCGGCCTCGGCGGCGCCGACGGGCGGCGGGCAGGTGCGGCCCAGCCAGGTCCGTACGAGCCGCCCCTCCTCACCCGCGCGGGCCGCGTCGTCCACGTACGCGACGGCGCGGGGGAAGCGGCGGCGCAGCGCGGCCAGGTTCTTCAGGCCGTCCCCGGAGGTCTGCCCGTAGACCGCGCCGAGCACGGCGATCTTGGCCTTGTCCCGGTCGCCGGAGAAGCCCTGGCGGGAGACGGCCGTGTAGAGGTCCTCGGGACGCCCGGCCACCTCCATGAAGGCCGGGTCGCGGGAGATCGCGGCGAGGACGCGGGGCTCCATCTGGTCGGCGTCGGCCACGACGAGCCGCCATCCCGGGTCGGCGACGACCGCCCGGCGGATCACCTTGGGGATCTGCAGGGCCCCGCCGCCGTTGGTGACCCAGCGGCCGGTGAGGGTGCCGCCGGGGATGAACTCGGGGCGGAACCGGCCCTCGCGGACCCAGTCCGCGAGCCAGGACCAGCCGTGGGCGGTGTAGATCCGGTACAGCTTCTTGTATTCGAGGAGCGGCGCGACGGCGGGGTGGTCGATCTCCTGGATCGCCCAGCGGCGGGTGGACCCGAGCCGGACACCGGCCTGCGCGAAGGCCTTGATGACGTCGGCGGGCAGGTCGGGGCGCACCCGGCGGCCGAAGGCGGCGGAGATCCGGTCGGTGAGCTCGGCGAGGCGGCGGGGCTCGCCGCCGCCGGCGTACCGCTCGCCGAGCAGCTCGGTCAGCAGGGCGCGGTGCACGTCGGCCCGCCAGGGCAGGCCCGCGTGGTGCATCTCGGCGGCGACGAGGAACGCGGCCGACTCGGAGGCGGTGAGCAGGCGCAGCCGGTCGGGGTGCGCGGTGGCGGCGATCCGGCGGGCCTGCTCGGCGTGGACGGCGAGCAGCGCGTCGAGGGGGAGCGGCGCGGTGGCCCCGGGGTCGACGTCGAAGAGGGAGTCCTGCGCGGCCGCCCGCGCGGGCTCGGCGGCGCGCTGCGGGGGGTCCGGGGGGACGGGCGCGTTGTTGAGCCGCGCCCAGGCCGCCGCGGCCGAGCGGGGTTCGCCGGAGCGGCCCTCGTGGGCGAGGAGCAGCAGCTCGGCGTCCTCGATGTCGTAGCACCGCTCGACGCGGGTGCCGGCGGCGAGGATGCGGGGGTAGACGGCGGCGGTGGACCGCCAGATCCAGCGGGTGCCGGGGGGAGCGGAGCGGATCGCTTCCGCGGGGGTGGCGGTGGTGACGGGGGCGGGGCGGGCCCCGGCCGGGTGCAGGGGGGTGGCGTGCCACTGGCCGCCGGCGGTTTCGGCGAGGGCCCAGGGGGTGGTGGGGTGGTCGCTCACGGGTGCGAGTCTCCCACCGGGGTCTGACAGTCCCCGGCCCCTGCCCCCGCCGGGCGTGTGCGGGACCCCCCTGGCCGGGGCGCGGACGAGTGCGCAAAGCTGAGGGGGTGAGTACGTGTGCCGAGATCGTCGACCGGGCCTTCGCGGCCGCCCTCTACGCCCAGGACGACGCCGGGCTCGACATCGGCGCGTCCGTGCTCGCCGCCGACGCCGCGGCGTGGGGCGGGGTCGGGCGGGAGCTGCTCGCGCGCGGGGAGGCGTACGTACGGCAGGCGTGGGAGCGGGGGTGGCAGCCCGCCGACGTGCTGCGGCTGGTGCGGCGGGACCTGGACGCCGTGCACCTCGCCGTCGCCGGTGACGTGATCGCCGCCGAGGCCCGCCGGTACGCCCGGCTCCCCGAGCGGTGGGGCGCGGCGGAGGTGTGGTGGGCGGCGGACGAGGAGTACGCCGACCGGCTCGCGCGCCGCGAGCGGGCGGACCGGTTCACCCTGGCCACCGCCGTCCTGGAACTGTTCCGGCTGCTGGTCCGGCTGCCGTCCATCGAGCCCGTGGGGCCGGTTCCGGGGGACCCGGCCGGTGACGCCCTGGCGCACGCGCACATCGAGCCGCGCATGCTCGGCCGGATCCGGGCGCTGCTGGCGAAGGCCGAGGCGACGACCTACCCCGAGGAGGCGGAGGCGCTCAGCGCGAAGGCGCAGGAGCTGATGGCCCGGCACACCGTGGACGAGGCGCTGCTCGCGGTGCGCGGCGGCGGTCCGGCGCAGGTGCCCGGGGCCTGCCGCATCGGGGTCGAGCCCCCGTACGAGGAGGCCAAGGCGGTGCTGCTCGACGCGGTGGCCACCGCCAACCGCTGCCGGGCGGTGTGGAACAGCGGGTTCGAGTTCTCGACGGTGGTCGGCTTCGAGAGCGATCTGGAGGCCGTCGAGCTGCTGTACACCTCGCTGCTCGTGCAGGGCACGGCGGCGATGACCCGGGCCGAGGCCGCCCAGCGGGCCGGCGGGCGCAAGCGGACCAAGACCTTCCGGCAGTCCTTCCTGCTCGCCTACGCCAGCCGGCTCGGGCGGCGGCTCGCCGAGACCGCCGAGCACACGGCCACCGAGGCCCCCGACAACCTGCCCGCCCTGGTGGCCCGGGACGTGGCGGTCGGCGCACGGGCCGACGAGATGTTCCCCCGGACCACGACCACCCGGCTGCGCGGCGCCACCGACCACGCGGGCTGGGAGGACGGCACGGCGGCCGCCGACGCCGCCCACGTCGGCGGGCGGCGCCCCTCCCTGCCCTAGGCCGTCTCTTCCGTGCGCAGGGCCCGGGCCTCCGACTTGAGGATGCGGGCCGACCTGCCCAGCGAACGGGCCATGTCCGGCAGCCTCTTCGAGCCGAAGACCAGCAGGGCGACCGCCAGGACGATGATCACGTGCCAGGGTTCCAGGCCGTTGCGGAGCATGCGGTGCCCACCTTTCGGACGACGGTCGATCGACGGTGCGACCCATCGAACAGGGCCGCACGGGTGGTGCACAACTCTGAAGAAAAGCTGAAAAGAGTTACGAACCGATACGCTCGACGCCATGAGCTGGCTCCGCGCGCTGAAGGACACCGCGCGCGCGGGCATGACGGTCGAACGGGCCCGCCTGGAGCCCCTCGTCGCCCTCCGGGCCGCCGTCGGGCTCGCCGTCGTCATCGGCGCCGGGCTGGCCCTCCTCGGGCCGGGCGCGGCGGCCAGTTCCGCGTTCGGCGCCTTCATGGCCGCCATCGCCACCTTCCAGCAGAGCTGGCGCCCGCGCCCCGTGCTCGCCCTCGCCTCCGGGCTGACCCTGGCCGTCTCCACCTTCACCGGGTACCTCGTCGGGTCGGCCCACGTCGGGCTGTTCCTGCCGATGCTCGCCCTGTGGGCCTTCGCGGCGGGGCTGATGTGGGCGGCCGGGCCCACCGCGGGGATCATCGCCTCCGGCAACGTCGCGATCATGCTGGTCACCGTCACCCTGCCGGCCTCCGTCCCGCAGGCGGCCGGGCACGCCGCGGTGATCGCCGCCGGCGGGGTGGTGCAGGCGCTGCTCATCGTGCTGTTCCCGGTCCGCCGCTGGGGCGCCCAGCGCGACGCCCTGGCCGACGCGCTCGCCGCCGAGGCCGACTACGCCCGCCGGCTGCGGCACGACCCCGTCGCCTCCTTCGACCCCGGGCCGCTGATGAAGGCCCGGGACGCCGCCGCCGTCACCGTCCGGCAGGCCCGGCGGCGGCCCGCCGAGCTGCACGGGGCGCGGGGGCTCGCGGAGCGGGTCCGGCCCGTGCTGGCCTCGCTCGCCGATCCGGCCGTCGGGGCCCCCGCCGAGGGGCCGGCCCGCGAGCGGGTGCGGGAGCTGCTGGACGCCGCCGGGGCGGTGCTGGACGCCGCCGCGCACGCCATCCGCCACGGGGAGCCCGTACGCCCGCCCGCGCCGGCGCTGGCCGTGCTGAAGGCGCCCGACCTGCCGGACGTCTTCACCGGCGCGCCGCTGCGGGCCGCGCGCAGGCTCGCCGCCCTGCTGGACGACGTACTGGAGACGGCCGAGCCGGGCTCCGGGCGCGCCGCGGACCCCGCCGAGGCCATGCTGAGGCCCTCCGTGCCCGCCCTGGTGCCGCTGGTGCTGAAGTCCGTACGGGCCGAGCTGCGGCCCGGCTCGCCCGTGCTGCGGCACGCCGTCCGGGTCACTGCGGCGGCGTGCGCGGGCTACCTCATCGGGCACGCGCTGCCGTTCGGGCACGCCTACTGGGCGCCGATGGCCTCGGTGATGGTGATGCGGCCCGACTTCACCCAGACCTGGTCCCGCGCCGTCGCCCGCTTCGGCGGCACCCTGGTCGGGGTGGGCGCGGCCACCGCGGTCGTGCGGCTGGCGCAGCCGGGGATGTACCTGTCGGGGCTGCTGGCCGTGGTCAGCGCGGGCCTGATGTACGTGCTGATGCGCACCGGGTACGCCGTCACGCAGGTCTTCGTCTCCGCCTACGTGGTCTTCCTGCTCGGCATGGGCGGCGTCCGGTGGGACCAGACGGTGCCCGACCGGATCGCCCTCACCCTGGTCGGCGGGGTCCTCGCGATGCTCGCCTACGCCGTCTACCCGGCCTGGGAGACGCCCCGGCTGCGCACCCGCCTCGCCGACTGGCTCGCCGCCGACGGGCGGTACGCGGCCGCCGTGCTCGGGCAGTACGCCGATCCGGCCGGGGCCCGGCGCGCGGACGTGCGGGAGGAGCTGCTGGCGGCCCGCGACGCCCGGATCGCCTGGCAGGAGGCCCTCTCCCGGGCGGAGGGGGAGCCGGTGCGGCACCGGGGGCTGTCCCGGGCGGCCGCCGAGGGCGCGGGGGACGCGCTGGCGGCGCTGGGGCGGGGCGTGATGCTGCTGGAGGCCCACCTCCCCGACCGCGACCGTGACCCCGTGCCGGGGGCCGCGGAGCTGGCGCGGGCGCTGCGGGAGGCGACCGGGGCGGGCGCGAAGGCGGTCCGGGAGCGGAAGGTCCCGCGGTGGGACGGGGTCCGGGAGCTGCTGGCGGGCTGGCAGGCCCCCGAACCGGGCGTCCTGCGCGGGGCGGCGGAGCAGCTGCTGGACTCGCTGGACGAGGTGTCGGAGGCGCTGCGGCCCTGAACGGAGGCACTGCGGCCGCCGAACCGGAGCGCTCGCCGCCGCCGAACCGGAGCGCCGGGGTCCTGAACCGCCATCAATGGTGATCAACAGTGACGGGCGGAACACCGCGCGTGCACGTGCATCTGCCCATGCATGCGGTGGTGAACACAGCTATGATCCGGTGCAGTTGACATCTGCACTATCGGGGGCTTCCTGTGGACCACGCGTACAACGGGATGGCAGCTGCAGAACTCACTTCCCTGTACGAGCTGACCTGGCAGAAGAGCAGACACAGCAACTCGCAGGGATCCTGCGTGGAGTTCGCCAGACTGCCCGGGGGCGACGTCGCCATGCGCAACTCGCGCTTTCCCGACGGGCCGGCGCTCGTCTACACGCCGGCCGAGATAGAGGCGCTGCTGGCGGGCGTCAAGGACGGCGAGTTCGACCACCTGGTCGGCTGACGGAACGGCGCAAAGATCACGCCATGCACGTGCACCGGCCGGGACCGATCGCAGTGATCGGGCCCGGCCGGTCGTCCGAGTACGTGGTGCGCGTGCGGCGGCGGCCGCTCAGCCCTGGAGCATGAACAGCGCCCAGACCACCTTGCCGGTGAGCCGCCCCGCGAGCGGGTGCCAGCCCCAGCTGTCGCTGTAGGCGTCCACCAGGAACAGCCCCCGCCCGGACTCCAGGTCGCAGTTCTCGTCCGTGCGCTCCGGTGCGAAGGATCCGCCCGGCCGGTCCTCGCTGGGGTCCCGCACCGCGCACACCAGCCGCGTGCTCCACCGCATCAGGTGCAGCCGCACCGCCGCCTCCGGCTCGCCGGACGGCCGCGCCTCGTCCGGCAGGGCGTGGCGCAGGGCGTTGGTGACGAGCTCGGACACGACCAGCGAGACGTCGTCGAAGCGGTCGTCCAGGCCCCACTGGGAAAGGGTCGACCTGGTGAAGGAGCGGGCGCCGCGCACCGCCTCGAACCGGGCGGGCAGGGCGCAGGAGGCGGAACCGGAGACGGCCGTGGGGTCGACCGGGGGCAGCCCCTGCCGTAACGGCTCGAGCATGGTCGATCCATTCGTCCCCATGCGAGGCACTCCCGGGATTCGCGGACGAAGCGGGCGGCTCCGTCCAAAGAGAACTGCGGGGTGGGTCCCGCGCCGGCGCGAAGAGCACGCAGGTGCGCGGCACCATCGTTCCGAATGCCGAAGCCGGATGCAAGGGCAGATGCACGTGCACGCGCCCGACCCGTCCACTCCCGTGACGGTTCTTGCTCATTTCTTCCTACGCATACTTACGGACTTCTTTTCCGGGACGCCGGATTCCGTTACAGAACGAGTACGGGCCGATGCGTTTTGGTGGCAGACTGCGGCACCGGGGTACGGGGGCCCCGCCGAGGCACGCGCACACCACGCGCACACCATTGCGATGGGGAGGGCAGGACTAGTGACCGCAGAAGCCAGCGGTTCTGTGGTGCGCCGCATCCTCCTGGGCTCACAGCTCAGGCGACTCCGAGAATCCCGCGGCATCACCCGTGAGGCGGCCGGCTACTCGATCCGCGCATCCGAATCGAAGATCAGCCGCTTGGAGTTGGGAAGGGTGAGCTTCAAGGCCAGGGACGTGGAGGACCTCCTCACGCTCTACGGGGTCACCGACGGCGCCGAGCGGGAGTCCCTGCTCGGCCTGGTCCGCGAAGCCAACGCGGCCGGCTGGTGGCACAGCTACGGCGACGTGCTGCCCGGGTGGTTCCAGACGTACGTCGGGCTGGAGGGAGCGGCCTCCCTCATCCGGATCTACGAGGTGCAGTTCGTCCACGGCCTGCTCCAGACCGAGGCGTACGCCCAGGCCGTCGTGCGCCGCGGCATGCCCGGCGCGACCGCCGCCGAGATCGACCGCCGCGTCGCGCTGCGCCTGGAGCGCCAGAAGGTCCTGGTCTCCGAGAACGCGCCCGTCTTCCACGCCGTCCTCGACGAGGCCGCGCTGCGCCGCCCGTACGGCGACAGGGACGTGATGCGCGGCCAGCTCGAACACCTCATCGAGATCAGTCAGCGGCCCAACGTGCGGCTCCAGGTGATGCCCTTCTCCTTCGGCGGCCACGCGGGCGAGAGCGGAGCCTTCACCCTGCTGCGCTTCCCCGAGTCCGACCTCCAGGACATCGTCTATCTGGAACAGCTGACCAGCGCGCTCTACCTGGACAAAGAAGAAGAAGTGGCCCAGTACGCGCGGGCGATGGAGCGGCTCCAGGCCGACTGCCCCGATCCCGGCCAGACCCGCGATCTCCTGCGCGGACTCCTCCAACTGTCTTGAACCGCACGTACTATGACGTCTGATCAGTGCATGAAGATGACCGATCGGTCTCCGGTGCAGCGCAAGGGTGCGCGCTCGCAGTAAGGGATGGCATGTCCATATTCACCGACCTGGCTCACCAGTACATCGACGGCGAATGGCTGGCCGGCACCGGTTCGTGGGACATCATCGACGTCAACCCGTACAACGGGGAGAAGCTCGCGGCCGTCACCGTGGCCACCGTCGAGCAGGTCGACCGGGCCTACCGTGCCGCCGAGCGGGCCCAGCGCGACTGGGCGGCCACCGGCCCCTACGCGAGACGCACCGTCCTGGAGCGCGCCCTGCGGATCACGGAGGAACGCCAGAAGGAGATCGTCGAGGCGATGATCGACGAGCTCGGCGGGACCCGTCCCAAGGCCGAGTACGAGGTCCACCTCGCGATGGAGTTCCTGCGCGAGGCGGTCCAGCTGGCCGTCCGCCCCGAGGGCCGCATCCTGCCCTCGCCCGTCGCGGGCAAGGAGAACCGGGTCCAGCGCCTCCCGGTCGGCGTGGTGGCGGTGATCAGCCCCTTCAACTTCCCCTTCCTGGTGACCCTGAAGTCGGTCGCCCCGGCGCTGGCGCTCGGCAACGCGGTCGTGATCAAGCCGAACCAGAACGCCCCGGTGGCCGGCGGCGGGATCATCGCCAAGATCTTCGAGGACGCGGGCCTGCCGGCCGGACTGCTGAACGTGCTGGTCACGGACATCGCGGAGATAGGCGACGCGATCCTGACCCACCCCGTCCCCAAGGTCATCTCCTTCGCCGGCTCCGACCGCACCGGCCGCCACGTCGGCTCGGTCGCCGCCCGCCACTTCAAGCGGACCGTCCTCGAACTGAGCGGCAACAGCGCCCTGGTCGTCCTCGACGACGCCGACGTCGACTACGCGGTGGACGCGGCCGTCTTCAGCCGCTTCGTCTTCCAGGGCCAGGTCTGCATGGCCGCCAACCGGATCCTCGTCGACGTGAGCGTGGCCGAGGAGTTCACCGAGAAGTTCACCGCCCGCGTGCGCGCCCTGAAGACCGGGGACCCCCGCGAGGCCGACACCCACATCGGCCCGCTCATCAACTCCTTCCAGGCGGACGCGCTGACCGCGCTCGTGGACCGCGCCGTGGAGTCCGGGGCGCGGGCCCTCGTACGGGGATCTACGCGCGGCAACCTGGTCGAGCCGACCGTCCTGGCCGACCTCCCCGAGGACTCCCCGCTGCTGGGCCAGGAGATCTTCGGGCCGGTCGCCCTGCTGGTGGTCTTCGACGGGGAGGAGGAGGCCGTACGCCTGGCCAACGCGACCCCGTACGGGCTCAGCGGCGCGGTGCACACCCGCGACGTGGAGCGCGGCGTCCGCTTCGCCCGGCGCATCGAGACCGGCATGATCCACGTCAACGACTCCACCATCGGCGACGAGCCCCTGGCGGCCTTCGGCGGCGAGAAGGCCTCCGGGCTGGGGCGCCTGGGCGGCGAGGCCACCGTGGAGGCCTTCACCACCCAGAAATGGATCTCGGTCCAGCACGGCCGGACGACTTTCCCGTTCTAGAGGGGTTCAGGACAGAACCTGACCGCAATCGCCCGTAGCGTGGTCGGTGTCAGGGGGAAAGGCCCCCACACCACCACGGCAAAGGCGGTCGGTCATGGCACACCCCACTCAGGAAGTCGCCGGCGACGAGCGCGGCACGCTCCTGCTGTTCGTCGAGGACCAGCGCGAGGCCCTGCGCAGGGCGGCGTCCGGGCTCACGGAGGAGCAGACCTCCAGCCGCCCGACCGCGAGCGAGCTGTCCCTGGGCGGGCTGGTCAAGCACGTCGCGGAGGTCGAGCTCACCTGGCTGCGCCTGGCCCAGCAGAAGCCGAACGAGCACGGGCGCGCGCCCGCGGACTGGCACGAAGGCTTCCGGCTGACCGAGGGGGAGAGCCTCGCCTCCGCCCTCGCCTTCTGGGACACGGTCAAGGAGCAGACGGCCGACTTCGTCAAGACGGTCCCCAGCCTGGACGAGACCTTCCCGCTGCCGCCGGCCCCCTGGTTCCCCAAGGACGCCACGGTCTCGATGCGCTGGATGCTCCTGCACCTGGTCCGCGAGTTCGCCCGGCACGCGGGCCACGCGGACATCATCCGCGAGACCCTGGACGGCACGAAGGCGATGGGCTGACACCCCGCCCGGAAAACCGGACTTGCACCTCACGTGGCGTGAGGAAGCACAGTGGGGGGCGTACCCAACCGTAAGGAGCGGAAAGCGATGGGCTACTCCGTGGGCCAGGTCGCCGGTTTCGCCGGAGTCACGGTGCGCACCCTGCACCACTACGACGAGATCGGGCTGCTCTCCCCGAGCGGCCGCAGCGGCGCGGGACACCGGCGGTACGACGACGCCGACCTGGACCGGCTGCACCGGATCCTGTTCTACCGGGAGCTCGGCTTCCCGCTCGACGAGGTCGCGGTCCTGCTGGACGATCCGCACTCGGACCCGAGGGAGCACCTGCGCCGGCAGCACGCCCTCCTGTCCGATCGGATCGCCCGGCTCCAGCAGATGGCCAAGGCCGTCGAGCACGCCATGGAGGCGAAGAAGATGGGCATCAACCTCACGCCCGAGGAGCGGTTCGAGGTCTTCGGGGACAAGGACCCCGAGCAGTACGCGGAGGAGGCCGAGCAGCGCTGGGGCGGCACGGAGGCCTACGCGGAGTCGCAGCGCAGGGCCGCCGGCTACACGAAGGACGACTGGAAGCGCATCCAGGACGAGTCCGCCGACTGGGGCGCCCGGTACGCGGCGCTGGTGGCGGCGGGCGAGCCGGCGGAGGGCGGGGCGGCCATGGACATGGCCGAGGAGCACCGCCTGCACATCGGCCAGTGGTACTACGACTGCCCGTACGAGATGCACACCTGCCTCGGTGACATGTACGTCGAGGACGAGCGCTTCAAGGCCTACTACGACTCGATGGGTCCCGGCGTCGCCGAGCACCTGCGGGACGCGATCACGGCGAACGCCGTGCGCAAGGCGTAGCCCGGCGTAGCGGAACCTTCACCCATCCCGCCCCCTCCGGTCCCTGGAACCCGGTGGGGGCGGTGTGCGTTCATAATTGAGACCGCCTGCCATGTCGCGTCCCCCACCGCAGACGTCCCCCTGATCCAGGAGAGCCCGGAAACGTGGAACCCCTCTACACGCTTGCCCTCGGCCCCGAGTGGCTGTCCCCGGAGTACCTGATCGGGCACTTCGGCCTGATCGGCATCCTGGTCATCGTCTTCGCGGAATCGGGCTTCTTCGCGTTCCTGCCCGGCGACTCCCTGCTGTTCACGGCGGGCCTCTTCGTCGCCAGCGGCGACATCAGCCAGCCGCTGTGGCTGGTCTGCACGATGATCGCGGCCTCCGCGATCCTCGGCGACCAGGTCGGCTACCTGCTCGGCAAGTTCTTCGGCCCCAAGCTGTTCAACCGGCCGAACAGCAAGGTCTTCAAGAAGGAGAACCTGGACGCCGCGCACGACTTCATGGAGAAGCACGGCCCCAAGGCGATCGTGCTGGCCCGCTTCGTCCCGATCATCCGCACGTTCGCGCCCATGGTGGCCGGCGCCAGCGCGATGAAGTACCGGACCTTCCTGACCTTCAACGTCATCGGCGGCATCCTCTGGGGCGCGGGCGTCACCGTCCTCGGCTACCAGCTGGGCCAGTTCGAGGTCATCAAGAAGAACGTCGAGCCGATCTTCATCGGCATCGTGCTGATCTCGGTGATCCCGGTGATCTTCGAGGTGCTGAAGGCCCGCAAGACGAAGAAGGCCGAGGCGGCCGCCGCCCCTGCGCAGCCCGGCTACCCGCAGCAGGAGCAGCCGCCGGCCCCCGGCCAGCGCGGCCGCCACGCCAAGCGCTGACACCCGGCCAAGCCCCTGGAATCCCCCCGTACGCCCCGGAGACCGCCCGTCTCCGGGGCGTACGCGTACCCGGGGCCGTGGGCCCCAGGGCCTCAGAAGCCGCGGGTCCGCTTCGCCGCGGCCCGGCGCTTGGCCGCGCTGCGCGCCCCGGGGATCCGCATGAAGAGCCGTGAGGTCTCGGAACCGAGGTTCACTCCGATCGCGATCGCGAGCGCGATGGCGGCGGCGTTGGTGAGCGAGGCGAGCCCCGCGTCGAGCCGGTTCTCGGCGATCGAGAGGAGCCCGAAGTACGTGGCCGAACCCGGCAGCAGCGGCCCGATCGCGGCCGTCACGTACGGGAGGGCGGAGGCGAACCGGTAGCGCGAGAAGAGCTGCCCGAACAGGCCGACCAGGCCGGCCGCGATGGCCGTGGACGGCACCGGCGGCAGCTCGGCGGCGCGCAGCGCGCCGAAGGTCACCCAGGCGACCCCGCCGTTGAGGGTCACGATCCACACCGTGGAGCGCTCCTGCTGGAGCAGGATCGCGAACGTGAACACCAGGACCATCGAGGCGAGGATCTGGAGCACCGGGCGGTGCGGGATCTGGAGCACCTCGTCCGGGTTCGGCGAGGCGCCGAACTGGAGACCGACGTAGATCACCACCAGCACGCCGACGATGATCCCGATGAAGAGGTACATGACCTCCAGCAGGCGGGCGGAGGCGGTGATGTAGAAGCCGGTCAGTCCGTCCTGCACGGCCGCGACCAGGGCCCGTCCGGGCAGCAGGGCGAACAGGCCGCCGGTGATCACGGCGGAGGAGCGGACGTCGATCTCGGCGATCTTCAGGGCCACCCCGATGGCGGCCGGCGGCATCGCGGCGACGACGAACTGGTAGAACTCGGGCAGCCCGCGGTCGGCGAAGTACCAGGCGAGGCGGTCGCCGAGGACGGCCCCGAGGGCGGCGCAGAAGAAGACGGTCACCCCGCCGCCGACCAGGATGGAGGCGGCCCCGGCGAGCAGCCCGGCGGCGGCGGTGAGCACCCAGGTGGGGTACGGGTGGCGGTTGCGCCGGATCACGGCGAGGCGGCGGTAGGCCTCCTCCAGGGAGACCTCGACCTCGGGCGCGCTGATGTCGTCGACCAGCCGGAAGACGGCGGCGAGGCGGGTGTAGTCGGTGCCGCGGCGGCGCACGGTGCGCTGCACGGAGACGGGGTCGCCGACCAGGGAGGGCTGGTGGGTGATCGACAGCAGGGTGAAGGTGACGGTGGGCTCGCAGCGGTCGAGCCCGTAGGAGCGGGCCACCGCGAACATCGCGGCCTCCACGTCCTCGGCGCCCTCGCCGCCCGCGAGCAGCAGCTCGCCGATGCGCAGGGTGAGGTCGAGCACGCGGCCGACGGCGGGGCCGGACTCGCTCTGCCGCTGGACCGTCTCGGGGACCGGCCGGACGTCCACCGGCATGCGCAGCATCGTGCGCATCCGGTCCTGCCAGGGGGAGGAGGCGGGGAAGCCGTGGGCCGGGAGGGGGGTGTGGGCGGGCGGGGACTGGCTGGCGCTGTAGGTGGCCGGGGCGGCGAACGCGGAGCCCTCGGCTTCGGCGGGGGGAGTGGTGGTGCCCTCAGGCAGGGCGAACTCGGAAGTGGGCTGGTCCTCGACCGGAACCTCAGGCTCCATCCCGGGCGGCGGGGTGAAGGCGCTGCGCGCCTCGTCGGACGCGGGTTTCTTGTCCGCTGCCCCTTCGGCCTCCGCCACGCATCCTCCCACCCTTGATCACCTGGCGGTATCAGTATGCGGAATCGTTTCGTCCATGGCGAAGCGGGGCGGCCGGGAACGCCGCAGCGGGCGGCGCCCCCGTGGGGGTGCCGCCCGCTGCGGTCAGGCGTTGCCGAGCGGCGGAGCTCAGTGGTGGCCGCCCTGCGCCTCCAGGCGCTTGTACGAGGCCTCGATCTCGGCCTCGGCCTCGGTGCGGCCGACCCAGTTCGCGCCCTCGACGGACTTGCCCGGCTCCAGGTCCTTGTAGACCTCGAAGAAGTGCTGGATCTCCAGGCGGTCGAACTCGGAGATGTGGTGGATGTCGCGCAGGTGCTCGACACGCGGGTCGGAGGCCGGCACGCACAGCAGCTTGTCGTCGCCGCCCGCCTCGTCCGTCATGCGGAACATGCCGATCGCGCGGCACTTGATCAGGCAGCCCGGGAAGGTCGGCTCGTCAAGGATGACCAGCGCGTCCAGCGGGTCGCCGTCCTCGCCGAGGGTGTTCTCGACGAAGCCGTAGTCCGTCGGGTAGCTGGTCGAGGTGAAGAGGCGACGGTCCAGGCGGATCCGGCCGGTCTCGTGGTCCACCTCGTACTTGTTCCGCGAACCCTTGGGGATCTCGATGGTGACGTCGAACTCCACGTCCTGCTCCTCCATGATCAGCTCCGGCCCAGTGCCGAAGCTTGACTGCTTCGAGACGGCATTTTGATTCAAATGCGTGCGCGTCCGGCCCAGCCCTGCGGGTGGGGTGCCATGCTCGCGGCAAGACGCAGTGATTAAGTGTCCCTCACGCATATGTGTGATCGCGAAAGGGGCTGGTCCGAGGTGCCATTGGTCAAGACGTGGCAGCTCATCGCGGGGTCGGCCGTCGCCGGCCTCGCCCTGTCGGCCGCGGCGGTCGCCACCGCCGGTCCTTGGGACTCCGGCCAGCGTAAGGCCGAGCGGGACAGGGCCGCCTCCTGGAGCCGGACGGGTGGCGCAGATCACGCCGCCGGGGGCCTCCCGCAGGCCGCGCCCAGTGCTCCCGGGGTGCTGCCCCGGCTCGCCCCGCGCCCGAACGCCGGCGGAGCCGCGCTCGCCGGGGCCCTCGCGCCCCTGCTCGCGGACCCCGCGCTGGGCACCGCACGCGGGGCCTCGGTGGTCGACGTCGCGACGGGACAGGTGCTCTACGAAGCCGGGGCGGGCGACGCCATGACCCCGGCCTCCACCGTCAAGATCGCCACCGCGAGCGCCGCCCTGGCCGCGCTCGGGCCCGAACACCGGATCCGGACCACCGTGGCCCCCGGAGCCGGCCCCGGGGAGATCGTCCTGGTCGGCGGCGGCGACCCGTCCCTCACCGCCAAGAAGAAGAGCCCCGCCGGCTCCGGCGGCAGCCTGGTGGCCCTCGCCGCCGACACCGCCCAGGCCCTCAAGGCCGCCGGCACCGACACCGTGACCCTCGGTTACGACGACTCCCTCTACACCGGAGCCGTCCTCCACCCCATTCGCGTCACCGCCAACGACAACGCCAACATCGCCCCCGTCACCGCCCTCACCGCCGACGAGGGCCGCCCCGACGACTCCACCTCCGGGCCCGTCGCGCGCACCGACGACCCCTCAAGGGACACCGCCCGCGCCTTCGCCGCCCTGCTGCGGGACCGCGGCATCAAGGTGGGCGGCGAACCGGCCAGGGCGAAGGCCCCCGCCGGGACCCAGCCGCTGGCCACCACCCTCTCCACCCCCCTCGCCGGGCTCGTCGAGCGGATGCTGACCAACAGCGACAACGACATCGCCGAGGCCCTCGCCCGCCAGACCGCCCTCGCCGCCGGCCAGCCCGCCAGCTTCGAGGGCGCCGAGAAGGCCGTCTCCGACAAGCTGGCCTCCCTCGGCGTCGACCTCACCGGCTCCCGCTTCGCCGACGGCAGCGGCCTCAACCGCGCCGACAAGGTGAGCACCCGCCTCCTGACGGGCCTGCTCGTCAAGGCCGCCGACCCCCGCCGCCCCGAGCTGCGGCCGGTCCTCACCGGACTGCCCGTCGCGGGCTTCACCGGCACCCTGCGCACCCGCAACGCCGGCGACTCCCCGGCAGCGGGCCTGGTCCGGGCCAAGACGGGCACCCTGACCGGCGTGTACTCCCTGGCCGGGACCGCCGTCGACCCGTCCGGGCGCCTGCTCGCCTTCGCCTTCCTGACCGCGAACGCCCCCGACAAACCCGCCGCCGAGAAGGGCCTCGACAAACTGGCCGCCGCCGTCGCCGCCACTTCGTAGCTCATCGGGCCGCAGAGGGGGATCCGCCGCGGCGCGGGTCCACGTACGGTTGACGCATGACGAGCATCGGTGGTGCGGAGATGGTCGACTGGAACCTCGCGGTGGCGACCGCGACCCGGCTGGTGAGGCCGGGTCCGGAGGTCAGCCGCGACGAGGCCCGGGCCGTGGTGGCGGAGCTCCGCCGGCACGCCAGGACCTCCGAGGAGCACGTGCGCGCGTTCACCCGGATGATCCCCGAGGGCTCCCCCCTCCCCGACACCCCCGTCCTCGTCGTCGACCGGGCCGGCTGGGTCAGGGCCAACGTCGCGGGCTTCCGCGAACTGCTCGGCCCGCTCCTCGGCAAGATGCAGGACCGCCGCTCCGCCACCCCCGGCGGCGCCGTCATCGGCGCGGTCGGCGGCAAGGTCACCGGCGTCGAGCTGGGCATGCTGCTCAGCTTCCTGTCCTCCCGCGTGCTCGGCCAGTACGAGACCTTCGCGCCCGGCGGCCCCGACCTGCCGGGCGGCGCCGCCACCGGCGGCAGGCTGCTGCTCGTCGCGCCGAACATCGTGCACGTCGAGCGCGAGCTGGACGTGGACCCGCACGACTTCCGGCTCTGGGTCTGCCTGCACGAGGAGACGCACCGCACCCAGTTCACCGCCGTCCCCTGGCTGCGCGCCCACCTGGAGGGCGAGATCCAGACCTTCCTCGGCGCCACCGAGCTGGAGCCCGGAGCCGTCCTGGAGCGGCTGCGCGAAGCCGTCCAGTCCTTCGCCGGAGCCCGCGCCGAGGGCGAACGCGGCGACGAGGGCCCCTCGCTGGTCGAACTCGTCCAGACCCCCGAACAGCGCGAGGTGCTCGCCCGGCTCACCGCCGTCATGTCCCTGCTGGAGGGCCACGCCGACTTCGTCATGGACGGCGTCGGACCCGAGGTCGTGCCCTCCGTCGCCGAGATCCGGGAGAAGTTCCAGCAGCGCCGGGCCAGCGGCGCGGGCCGCCTCGACGCCGCCCTGCGCAAGCTCCTGGGCCTCGACGCCAAGCTGCGCCAGTACCGCGACGGCGAGCGCTTCGTACGGGCCGTCGTCGGCCAGGTCGGCATGGACGGCTTCAACCGGGTGTGGACCTCGCCCAACACCCTGCCGACCAAGACCGAGATCGCCCGCCCCGCGGACTGGGTGGCCCGGGTCCACCGCAAGGGGGGCACGCAGAGCGAAGAAAGGTGAAGCAGGAGGCGTAAACATGTCTCACTGGGGGAAGCAGCATCACCCTTCCGAGGGACCGTGAGCCGTGGAAGGGCGTGCGATGCTCGGGGAACGGCTCGGTTCTGTCACCATCGACGCACTCTGAGTGACATTCCGCATCTCCCCCCGCGCAACACCCGAAGCCTCCGAGCATCCGAACTCCACGAAGGGCACCGGACATGGGTCCCCATCCTGCGGTCGCGGCGATACGCCTGGCGGTCCGCCGCGTACTCCACGACGTCCTCACCGACCTCACCGACATCCCCCGCCCCCGCGCGGCGGGCGCCCAGCCCCTCGTCCTCGTCGCCTGCTCCGGCGGCGCGGACTCCATGGCGCTCGCCTCCGCCCTCGCCTTCGAGGCCCCCAAGCTCGGAATCCGGGCGGGCGGCATCACCGTCGACCACGGCCTCCAGGTCGGCTCCGACCTGCGCGCCGCGGAGGTCGTGACCCGGATGACCGCGCTCCGCCTCGACCCGGTGGAGTCCGTCGCCGTGCGCGTCGGCCGCGAGGGCGGACCCGAGGCCGCCGCGCGCGACGCCCGCTACGCCGCCCTGGACGAGGCCGCGGACCGGCTCGGAGCCTGCGCCGTGCTGCTCGGACACACCCGTGACGACCAGGCTGAAACCGTCCTGCTGGGCCTCGCCCGCGGTTCCGGCATCCGCTCGCTCTCCGGCATGGCCGAGGTCTCCGGCGGCCCCGGCCGCACCAACCGCTACCGGCGGCCCTTCCTCCAGGTCGACCGGCAGACCGCCCGCAAGGCCTGCATGGTCCAGTCCCTGCCCGTCTGGGACGACCCGCACAACCTCGACCCCGCCTACACCCGCTCCCGGCTGCGCCACGAGGGACTGCCCGCCCTGGAGAAGGCGCTCGGCAAGGGAGTCGTGGAAGCGCTCGCCCGCACCGCCCAGCTCTCCCGGGACGACGCCGACGCCCTCGACGCCTGGGCCGCCGACGCCGAGGCGGGCGTGCGCGACGAGGACGGCCGCCTGGAGTGCGCCAAGCTGTACGCGCTGCCCCCGGCCGTCCGCCGCCGGGTGCTGCGCCGGGCCGTGGTCGCGGCGGGCTCCCCCGCCGGCTCGCTCTTCGCCCGCCACATCGAGGAAGTCGACCGCCTCATCACCGGATGGCGGGGCCAGGGCGCCATCAACCTGCCCGGCCGCGTCGAGGCCCAGCGGCAGGGTGGCAGACTTGTCATCCGGCAGGGCTGATTGGTGCTGAAACACGGCTGAGTCCTCCGGGGGCACCCCCGGAGCCCCGGCCGACAACGAAAGTGATGCGGGTGGACGAGAAGGACATGGGCAACGACCTCCAGTCGGTGCTCATCACCAAGGAAGAGATCGACGCGAAGCTGGCCGAGCTGGCCGCGAAGATCGACGCGGAGTACGCGGGCAAGGACCTGCTCATCGTCGGTGTGCTCAAGGGCGCCGTGATGGTGATGGCGGACCTGGCGCGCGCCTTGTCCACCCCGCTCACCATGGACTGGATGGCGGTGTCCTCGTACGGCGCCGGGACCCAGTCCTCGGGCGTGGTGCGGATCCTCAAGGACCTCGACACCGACATCAAGGACAAGCACGTCCTGATCGTCGAGGACATCATCGACTCGGGCCTGACCCTGTCCTGGCTGCTGTCGAACCTCGGCTCCCGCCAGCCGGCCTCCCTCAAGGTCGTCACGCTGCTGCGCAAGCCCGAGGCCGCGAAGGTCGCCATCGACGTCGAGTGGGTCGGCTTCGACATCCCGAACGAGTTCGTCGTCGGCTACGGCCTCGACTACGCGGAGAAGTACCGCAACCTGCCGTTCGTCGGCACGCTCGCCCCGCACGTCTACGGCGGCTGACCCCGGCCGTCAAGGACGCCGTCACCGGCGGCGCCCCCGGGGGAACCCGGGGGCGGTTCCCGACGTTGGAGCTTGGGAAGGCGGGTCTGTCAGCCGTCCCACGAGGCCGCGGGTGACAATACAGAGGTACATTCCGAAGAACAGTCTTTACTCACAGCAGCATTTACCTACGGGCAGGAGGGACGGGGTGCCCGGCACCCCGTATGGATGGACGTGAAGCGATACTTCCGTGGGCCGGTCATGTGGATCGTGCTGGCCGTCCTCGCCGTGGTCGTGTTGATGAACGTCGTCGGCTCCGGCGGCGGCTACAAGTCGGTGGAGACCAGCGAGGTCATCAAGGCGATCAACAGTGGCCAGGTGGACAGCGCCAAGCTGACCACCGGTGACAGCCAGATGATCAAGATCGAGCTGAAGAAGGGCCAGAAGCTCGGCAACAACAGCGGCACCAAGTTCCAGGCCAACTACATCGGGGACCAGGGCGTCCAGCTCGCCCAGAACCTCCAGAACAAGTACGAAGCCGGTCAGATCCCGGACGGCTACTCCGTCACGCCGGACAAGACCAGCCCGTTCCTGAGCGTGCTGCTCTCGCTCCTGCCCTTCGTCCTCATCGTCGTCGTCTTCCTGTTCCTGATGAACCAGATGCAGGGCGGCGGCTCCCGGGTCATGAACTTCGGCAAGTCCAAGGCGAAGCTCATCACCAAGGACACCCCGAAGACGACGTTCGCCGACGTCGCGGGCTCGGACGAGGCCGTCGAGGAGCTCCACGAGATCAAGGAGTTCCTCCAGGAGCCGGCGAAGTTCCAGGCCGTCGGCGCCAAGATCCCCAAGGGCGTGCTGCTCTACGGCCCGCCCGGCACCGGCAAGACCCTGCTCGCGCGTGCCGTCGCGGGCGAGGCCGGCGTTCCCTTCTACTCGATCTCCGGTTCCGACTTCGTCGAGATGTTCGTCGGTGTCGGTGCCTCGCGCGTCCGTGACCTGTTCGAGCAGGCCAAGGCCAACGCGCCGGCGATCGTCTTCGTCGACGAGATCGACGCCGTCGGCCGGCACCGCGGTGCGGGTCTCGGCGGCGGCCACGACGAGCGCGAGCAGACCCTCAACCAGCTCCTGGTCGAGATGGACGGCTTCGACGTGAAGGGCGGCGTCATCCTGATCGCCGCCACGAACCGCCCCGACATCCTCGACCCGGCACTGCTGCGCCCGGGCCGCTTCGACCGCCAGATCGCGGTCGACCGGCCGGACATGCAGGGCCGTCTGGAGATCCTCAAGGTCCACCAGAAGGGCAAGCCGGTCGCCCCGGACGTCGACCTCTCGGCCGTCGCCCGCCGCACCCCCGGCTTCACCGGTGCCGATCTGTCCAACGTCCTGAACGAGGCCGCGCTCCTCACGGCCCGCTCGGACAAGAAGCTGATCGACAACCACATGCTGGACGAGGCGATCGACCGCGTCGTGGCGGGCCCGCAGAAGCGGACCCGGATCATGTCGGACAGGGAAAAGAAGATCACCGCGTACCACGAGGGCGGACACGCCCTGGTCGCGGCGGCCTCCCCGAACTCCGACCCGGTCCACAAGATCACGATCCTGTCCCGCGGCCGGGCCCTGGGCTACACCATGGTCCTGCCCGACGAGGACAAGTACTCGACCACGCGCAACGAGATGCTCGACCAGCTCGCCTACATGCTGGGCGGGCGCGCGGCGGAGGAACTGGTCTTCCACGACCCGACCACCGGCGCCGCGAACGACATCGAGAAGGCCACGGCGACGGCCCGCGCGATGGTCACCCAGTACGGCATGACCGAGCGCCTCGGCGCGATCAAGTTCGGCGGGGACAACACCGAGCCGTTCCTGGGCCGCGAGATGTCGCACCCGCGGGACTACTCGGAAGAGGTCGCGGCGCTGGTCGACGAAGAGGTCAAGAAGCTCATCGAGACCGCGCACAACGAGGCCTGGGAGATCCTGGTCGAGAACCGGGACGTCCTGGACAACCTCGTCCTCGCGCTCCTGGAGAAGGAGACGCTGGGCAAGGAGGAGATCGCCGAGATCTTCTCCACGATCGTGAAGCGTCCGGCCCGTCCGGCGTGGACCGGTTCCTCCCGCCGTACCCCCTCCACCCGTCCGCCGGTGCTCTCTCCCAAGGAGCTCCAGCTGACGAACTCCGCGAACGGCACCTCGGCGGCAGCCGCGGCGCCGGTCTCCACGGAGAAGGGCATCGAGGTGGCCCCGGAGGACCGCCCCGAAGCCTGACCCACCCGGAATGGAAGCCGCGCCCCCCAGGTTCTAGCCTGGGGGGCGCGGCACATTTGTACGAAGCCGCGCGTGCGCACAGGAACGAGGATGAGATGACCGACCCAGTGACCCTGACCGGTGGCGAGGGCACGATCGGCGAGTTCGACGAGAAGCGCGCCGAGGCGGCCGTCCGCGAGCTCCTGATCGCGGTCGGCGAGGACCCGGAGCGCGAAGGCCTCCTGGAGACCCCGGCGCGCGTGGCGCGGGCGTACAGGGAGATATTCGCCGGCCTCTACCAGAAGCCCGAAGAGGTACTGACCACGACGTTCGACCTCGGCCACGACGAGATGGTCCTGGTGAAGGACATCGAGGTCATGAGCTCGTGCGAACACCATCTGGTCCCGTTCCACGGCGTGGCCCACGTCGGCTACATCCCGTCCACGGACGGCAAGATCACCGGCCTGTCCAAGCTGGCCCGCCTGGTGGACGTCTTCGCCCGCCGCCCCCAGGTCCAGGAGCGGCTGACCACGCAGATCGCCGACTCCCTGATGGAGATCCTGGACCCGCGCGGCTGCATCGTGGTCATCGAGTGCGAGCACATGTGCATGACCATGCGCGGCGTCCGCAAGCCCGGCGCCAAGACCATCACCTCGGCGGTCCGCGGCCAGCTCCGCGACCCCGCGACCCGCAACGAGGCCATGAGCCTGATCATGGCGCGCTGAGCCCGTGACGGAGCGGGCGGCCGGGGAGGCCGTCTGGGAGCCGCTGAGCGAGGACGTCCGGCGCACCCTGGAGCTGCTGCTCGACGGCGCGTCCGACGTCCACCGGGGCCTGCGGGCGCAGATCCCGTACGCCGAGATGCGCGACAGCGGCTGCTCCTGCCCCTGCGCGTACCTGCGGGTGGACGCGGACGCCGTGCCGGCCGCGCCGACGGGCCGGCGCTTCGGCCCCGTGGCGGGGGCCTCCCTGATCGGCCCGGACGGCGGCTACGACGGCGAGGCGACCCTGTTCGCCTTCGAGGGCGCCCTGGCGGACCTCCAGTTCTGCGACTGGGAGGACCGCGGGCCCGGGCCGCGCCCGCTCTGGGAGTGGCTGGGGCACCGCTACGAGTAGCCCCCGGCGGGCTCAGGCCGTGGCGCGGGCCTTGCCCGGGTCGTCGTCCTCGGGGAGCTTCAGCACGTGCTCCAGGAACAGCGCGGCGGCGACCACGGCGGCTCCGGCGATGACCGAGCCGCCCGCGTACCAGGCCTGGTCGCGGCGGGCGGGGACGTCCAGGGCGTCGGTGAGCAGGAAGACGCCCACACCGCCGTACATGCCCGCGACCAGGGCCGCGACCAGGGCGCTCGCCTGGCCGAAGACCACCGCCCGGGCCGCCATCAGCGGCTCCACGCCCTTCGCCCCCGGGCGGCGCTCCCGCTGGGCCTTGAGGCGGGCGCGCATCGACAAGGCCGTCGCCAGCAGGACGGCGGCGATCACCGCCAGCACGATCGGCGCGGCCAGCGGGACGCCCGGCAGGGTGCCGTACGCGTTCCACAGGCGGGCGCCCGCCCAGGACAGCACCCCGGCGATCGCGAAGATGCCCGCCAGGACCGCCGGCCTCAGTTGCTTCACTTGCCCGTCCCCTGTTCAGTGGCTGCTACCTGAACACGCTAACGGCTATTCCGGCAGGCGGAGTTCCAGGTCGGGGCGCGCCGTGACACCGGTGAGGCCGATCGTGGCCAGCAGCTCCGCGACGGGGCCGCGGCCGGGCAGCTGGGCCCCGGGGTCGATGTCGTGCCAGGGGGCCAGCACGAAGGACCTCAGGTGCGCCCGGGGGTGCGGCAGGGTGAGGACGGGGTCGTCGGAGACCACGTCGGCGTACGTCACGATGTCGACGTCGATCGTGCGCGGCCCCCAGCGCTCCTCGCGGACGCGGTCGAAGGCCTCCTCGATCGCGTGGGCCCGCTCCAGCAGGGAGGAGGGCGGCAGGGTCGTCTTCAGGGCGACGACGGCGTTCAGGTACGAGGGCTGCGAGCCGGGCTCGACGCCCCACGGCTCCGTCTCGTAGACCGGGGAGACGGCCTTGACCCGCAGTCCCGGGGTGTCGCCGAGGGCGTCGATGGCCCCCTGGAGGGTGTCCAGGCGGTTGCCGAGGTTCGCGCCGAGCGCGACGACGGCCCATTTGGGGTTGGACAGGGTGGTGTCCGCCGCGTCGACCGCCTCGACGACGGAGGCGGGTACCGGCTGGACGGTGGGGTCGCTCTGGGCGCTCAGTCCGTTGTTCATGCGCGGCTCCGGGTGATCGTGATGGTCACGTCGTCGAAGGGGACGGTGATCGGCGCGTCCGGCTTGTGGACGACGACCTCCACCTGTGCCACAGCCTCGTGCTTGAGGCACTGCTGGGCGATCCGCTCGGCGAGGGTCTCGATCAGGTCCACGGGCTCGCCCTGGACCACGTCCACGACCTCCTCGGCCACGACCCCGTAGTGCACGGTCTTGGCCAGGTCGTCACCGGCCGCGGCCGGGCGGGTGTCCAGGTGCAGCACGAGGTCGACGATGAAGGTCTGGCCCTCTTCGCGTTCCCGGGGGAAGACGCCGTGGTGCCCGCGAGCCTTGAGGCCGCGCAGCGCGACACGATCCACGCGAATCACTCCTGCTTTCGTAGGTGCTTCCGGTCCCGGGACTCCCCGGGGCCATGGGCCTACGCCGAGTGCGGTCGGCGTCGTCCACCTTCGAATTTACCTGCGATAAACCTCGGGCCCCGCCCTAGGGGTCAGCCGGAGCCCTCTTCTTCCTCGTCATCGGAGTCCGTGAGGACCGGAGAACCGTGGTGGGACCAGAGGCGCCAGCCCTCCGGTGTGCGTCGGAACACATTCGTGGCGACGACCAGCTGACCGACCAGCGGGCCCAGTTCCCCGGCCTCCTGCGAGGGGCCCCCGCTGAGGATGTTCTCGGTGCAGGTGACCAGGGCGGTGTCACCTATGAGGGCCACCTTGGTGTCGGTCAGGAAGAACTGGATGTACTCGGTGTGGGACATGATCAGCGCGTACGAGCGCAGCACCTCGCCCCGCCCCGAGAGCACCGGCCATCCGGGGTGGACGCAGGAGATCTCGTCCTCCAGCCAGAGCGCCGACAGCGTGTCGAAGTCCCCCTGCTCCATGGCCGCGTAGAAGGCCGTGTTGGCCTCTTCGACGGCTTCGATGTCGGTACGGCTCACCGTGCCCCTTCCCTGTACGTCCGGCGGGTGTGCGTCGGGCGGGTCACAGAGCCCCTTCCACTGCGCGGGCCACCCGAACCGCGTCCGCGGTCGCCCGTACCTCGTGCACCCGTACGGCCCAGGCGCCCTGGTGCGCGGCGATGGCCGAGACGGCGGCCGTGGCGGCGTCCCGCTCGCGGGCGGGCGGCGGGGCGGTGTCGGCGGCGCCGGCCAGGACCCGGCCGAGGAAGCGCTTGCGGGAGGCGGCGACGAGGAGCGGGAAGCCGAGGGCGCGCAGCTCGGGGAGGCGGGCGACGAGGGCGAGGTCGTGCTCGGCGTTCTTGGCGAAGCCGAGGCCGGGGTCGACGACGATCCGCTCGGGGGCGATGCCGCCGGAGACGACGGCGTCGATGCGGGTGCGGAGTTCGGCGGTGACCTCCGCGAGGACGTCGTCGTAGACGGCGAGGCTGTTCATGTTGTCGCTGAAGCCGCGCCAGTGCATGACCACGAAGGGGACCTCGGCGGCGGCGACGGCCGGGATCATCCCGGGGTCGGCGAGGCCGCCGGAGACGTCGTTGACGAGCGTGGCGCCGGCGGCCACCGCCTGGGCGGCGACGGCCGCGCGCATGGTGTCCACGGAGACGGTGACGCCCTCGGAGGCCAGGCCCCGGACGACGGGCACGACCCGGCGGAGCTCTTCCTCGGCGTCGACGCGGGTGGCTCCGGGGCGGGTGGACTCGCCGCCGACGTCGACGAGGTCGGCGCCCTGGGCGACGAGTTCGAGGCCGCGCTTGACCGCCGCGGTGGTGTCGAACCACCGGCCGCCGTCGGAGAAGGAGTCCGGGGTGACGTTGACGACGCCCATGACCGCGCAGCGGTCCCAGTCGGGCAGCCCTGTGACGTTGCCCCTGGGGGCCGGCCCGAGGTTGCTGTTCATGGGCTCCAGGGTAGAGCCCTTGCCCTGGCCGGGCGGTTGCGCGGTGTGCCGCGGCGCGGGCTGCTCCCCGCCCCACCCTTCGCCCGTTCCCCGGGGCGTTGCCCCGGACCCCTTTCTGGGGGCTCCGCCCCCAGACCCTGCCCCAGCTACCGCTGGGAGGTGCCCCCAGCGCCTCAAACGCCGGCGATTGGGGCGAGAACGGGTGAAGGGCGGGGAGGGGCCGGCCCCGCGCAGCGGCACGGCACCCGCACACGCCCACCGGCCCCGGATGCGCGAACCGGCCCCGCCCCGGCCACGCCGGACGGAGTCCGGCGCAGCGGCGCGAAGCCGGTGAGGCGCCCCAGGCGCCGAGCCGCGCGAGCGGCGCGTCGAAAAGGCGGGGGCTAGGCGGCCTGGACCTCGCGGTCCTGCTGGACGGGGACCTTGGCCGGGTGGACCGTGTGGGTGCAGGTGCGGACCGGCTTGGGACGGCGGCGGCTGGCGAAGAGGCGGGGGAGGGCCAGGGTGACGAAGCCCTCCGCCTGCATCACGGCGAAGCCGATGCGCGGCAGGTCGCGGTGGTGCCGGTAGACCATGAAGCGCGGCTCCCAGCGGGGGCGGAACTTCTCGTTGAACTTGTACAGCGACTCGATCTGGAACCAGCGCGACAGGAAGACGAGCAGGCCGCGCCAGGCCCGCAGCACCGGGCCGGCGCCGATCTTCTCGCCGCGGGCCAGGGCCGCGCGGAACATCGCGAAGTTCAGGGAGACCTTCTCGATGTTCAGCTCGGGGGCCTGCTGGAGGGAGGCGACGATCAGCAGCTCGTTCATGCCGGGGTCGGCTCCACGGTCGCGGCGCATCATCTCCAGCGACATGCCGTCCTTGCCCCACGGCACGAAGTGCTGGATGGCCTTGAGGTCGCCGAAGGGGCTGGTGTCGCCCTCCTCCACGCGGTGCGCGGTGGCGATGATGCAGTCGCCGTCCCCCGGGTCGCCGACGCGGCCCAGGGCCATGGAGAAGCCGCGCTCGGTGTCGGTGCCGCGCCAGGCCTCGGCGGCGCCGCGTACGGCGGTCAGCTCTTCTTCGGTGAGCTCGCTGACCCGGCGGACCTTGGTGGTGTAGCCGTTGCGCTCGATGCGCTTGACCATCTGGCGGACGTTGCGCATCGGGCGGCCCGACAGGGAGAAGTCTTTGACGTCGACGATGGCCTCGTCGCCGAGTTCCAGGGCGTCCAGGCCGGTCTCGCGGGTCCAGACCTCGCCGCCGGTCTCGCTGCAGCCGACGACGGCGGGGGTCCAGGAGTGGGCCTTGGCCTCCTCCATGAACCGCTCGATGGCGCCGGGCCAGGCCTCGACGTCGCCGACCGGGTCGCCGGAGGCGAGCATCACGCCGGAGACCACGCGGTAGGTGACGGCGGCCTTGCCGCTGGGGGAGAAGACGACGGCCTTGTCGCGGCGGAGCGCGAAGTGGCCGAGGGAGTCGCGGCCGCCGTGCTTGGTGAGCAGCTCGCGCAGCTTCTCCTCGTCGTCGGAGGTGAGCCGGGCGGCCGGGTGCTCGGGGCGGAAGGCCAGGTAGATCGTGGTGACGGCGGTCAGCATGCCGAGGGCGCCGAGGGAGTAGCCGACGGTCCAGGAGACCCGGCCGGCGTAGTCGACGGGGCCCTCGAAGCCGAAGAGGCCGTAGACGACGTGGGTGATCTGCTCGTACAGGCTGGGGCGGCCGACGACCTTGCCCGGGTGCACGTTGACGATGACCAGGCCGAGGCCGATGGAGCCGGCGCTCATCAGGACGAAGTTGGCCAGGGCCTTCCAGCGGCTGCGCGGGTCCGGCAGGGCCTTGAATTCACCCTGGTGGCGCACCAGCAGCGCGAGGAGCACCGCCGAGATGACCACGCCGATGACGGAGTGGCGGTACGCGAACTGCGCGACGGCACCGGCGGGCAGCAGGATGACGGCGGCCCGCCAGGCACGGCGCTTGTGGCGCTTGAGACCGTGCGCGAGCAGCAGGAGGAGCACGCCCGCGCTGATGGAGAGGGCCGCGGCGAAGGGGCCCAGGGATCCGGGCAGCACCTCGGTGACGGCGTGGATCCGGCTGTGGCGGAATCGCGGGAACACGCCCGCCGCGATGTCCAGAAGGCCGACGATCATGACGGCCGTACCTACGAGACCGGGCACCGACTCCGGTCGTGGTCCGCGGAAGATTCGCCGGACCGTACTCGGAACCTGTCCCGACTTATCGCCATCTATCCTGCTAGACATCGCTTCCCGTTGCTCCGCGAGAGATCATGTGGCCGAAGGCCGTGACAGCCTCCGGAGTGTGGTGCGTCCACTAGGACGACATCGGCGGGGCGCGGGTTCACTCTTCCGTCGGAAAAATCCAGTCCTGCCATCAGAAAGTCGACTGACTGCTCATGGGTCTCACCAGTAATACGGTTCTGGTCCTGGCCATCATCGCGGGCGTGGCCCTGTTCGCGGTCACGGTCTGGGCCTGGCCGAAGCTCTCGGGGCGCGGCGTGCGCGCGGTTCTCGGCCGGATCGGCCTGCTGCTCGCGACCCAGCTGGCGCTGTTCTCGGCAGTCGGTCTCGCGGCGAACAAGTCGTTCCTCTTCTACGGCTCGTGGGCCGACCTGTTCGGCCAGGAGACGGCCATCGGCAAGGTCGTCGACCACTCGATGAGCAGCAAGGACATCAAGGTCCTCGACAAGCAGAAGCTGGACGTGCCCGGCGGTGGCAAGCCGCAGGTCGGCGGGCAGATCCTGAAAGTGGCCATAACCGGCCAGAAGTCGAAGATAACGAGCCCCGGCTACGTGTGGCTGCCGCCGGAGTACTTCCAGCCGCAGCACAAGGACCAGAACTTTCCGGCTTCGATCGTCCTGACGGGCTACCCGGGCACCGCCGAGAACCTGATCAAAGGGCTGAACTACCCGATGACGGCCTTCAAGCAGGCCAAGGCGGGCAAGATGAAGCCGATGATCCTGGTCATGCTGCGGCCGACCATCGCGCCGCCGCGCGACACCGAGTGCGTGGACATACCCGGTGGCCCGCAGACCGAGACCTTCTTCGCGCAGGACCTGCCGCAGGCCATCCAGTCCACCTTCCGGGTGGGCAAGAAGCCGCAGAACATGGGCTTCATCGGCAACTCCACGGGCGGCTACTGCGCCCTGAAGATCGCCGCGCACCACCCGCAGACCTTCGGCGCGGCCGTGGGCCTGTCCGCGTACTACAAGGCGGCGGACGACGCGACGACCGGTGACCTGTTCCACGGCGACGGCAAGCTGAAGGCCCGCGCGGACGTGCTGGAGAGCCTCAAGGACAAGAAGCCGACGGGTACGTCCTTCCTGGTCACGACCAGTGAGAAGGGCGAGGACAACCTGAACGACACCAAGAAGTTCATCAAGCTGGTCAAGGGCCCGGACCGGGTCTCCTCGATCATCCTCGACAGCGGCGGCCACAACTTCAACACCTGGCGCCGGGAGATCCCGCCGATGCTGGTGTGGCTGAGCGGCCGCATGCAGGCCTGAGCCCCGTGCTCGCAGGCCGTACGTGAAGGGCCCGGCTCCGGCCGGGCCCTTCACGCGTGTCCGGGGGAGCGTCAGGCGTCGGCCCGGCGCAGCGCCCGGTGCACGCCTCCGGGGGTCAGTACGCCGGCCAGCGCGCCGGAGTCCGGGTCCGTGACCCCGATCCGGCCGGAGTCGTCCTGGAGCAGGGCGGCGAGGGCCTCGCGCAGCGACGCCCCCAGGGGCACCGTCACGGCGGGGTCCGGGCCGCCGTCGGGGGCCGTCAGGTCGGCCGCCCCGACGGGGGTGACCGCGAGCCGCTTGAGCCCGCGGTCGGCGCCGACGAACGAGGCGACGTACTCGGTGGCGGGCGCGGCGAGCACGGCGGCCGGGCGGGCGAACTGCTCGATGGTGCCGTGTCCGTAGACCGCGATCCGGTCGCCGAGCCGGACGGCCTCCTCCAGGTCGTGCGTGACGAGCAGGATCGTCTTGCGGACGGTCTTCTGGAGCGCCAGGAACTCGTTCTGGAGCCGCTCGCGCACCACCGGGTCCACCGCGCCGAACGGCTCGTCCATCAGCAGGACCGGCGGGTCGGCGGCGAGCGCGCGGGCCACGCCGACGCGCTGGCGCTGCCCGCCCGACAGCTGCTGCGGGTACCGGCTCCCGTAGACGGCCGGATCCAGCCCTACGAGTTCGAGCAGTTCGGCCGCCCTGGCGCGGGCCTTGGCCTTCGGGGTGCCGATCAGCTGGGGCACGGTCGCCGTGTTCTCCAGGACCGTCTTGTGCGGGAACAGTCCGACCTGCTGGATGACGTACCCGATGCGGCGGCGGAGTTCGACCGGGTCGGCGGCGGCGATGTCCTCGCCGTTCAGCAGGATCCGGCCGGAGGTCGGCTCGATCAGCCGGTTGACCATCTTCATCGTGGTCGTCTTGCCGCAGCCGGACGGGCCCACCAGCGTGACCAGCTCGCCCTCCGCGACCTCGAAGGACAGCTCCTCGACGGCCGTCGTCCCGTCGGGGTAGCGCTTGGTCACTCGCTCGAATCGGATCACCCCGCCATCCTCCACCAACACGCCGCCCGGATGGGCGAAGGGTTTGTCAGGGGAGTGTTGCGGCTGTGCGAATGATTCCGGCCAACACGGGCACCGGGGGTTATGGTCGCTCGGAGGCCGGTCTGCGGCACACGCGTGCGAGGGGGGAAGGGGTGAGCGGCATGGCCGGGCAGGGCTGCCTGGTGGCGAACGACTGGATCTGCTGGGAGTACGTCACCTCCCGCTCCGGGGAACTCACCGACGCCACCGTCGAACACGTCTGGATCACCGCCGTGTCGGTGCTCGTCGGCGTCGCCGTGGCCGTGCCGCTCGCCCTGCTGGCCCGTCGCGGCCGCCGCTGGGCCGCGCCCGTGCTGGGCCTGACCACCCTGCTCTACACGATCCCCTCGCTCGCCATGTTCTCCCTGCTGCTGCCCTTCTTCGGGCTCTCGGCGGCGCTCGTGGTGACCGGTCTGGTGCTGTACTCGCTGACCATCCTGGTCCGCAACGTGCTGGCCGGTCTGGAGGCCGTCCCCGAGGACGTACGGGAGGCCGCGCGCGGCATGGGCTACGGCCCGGCCCGGCTGCTGTGGCAGGTCGAGCTCCCGCTGGCGCTGCCCGCGCTGCTCGCCGGGGTGCGGATCGCCACCGTGTCGACCGTGGCGCTGACCACCGTCGGCTCCATCGTCGGCAAGGGCGGGCTGGGCAACCTGATCGCCCCCGCCGTGAACAGCTCCTTCAAGGCCCAGGTGCTCACCGCCTCCGTGCTGTGCGTGCTGCTCGCGCTCGGCGCCGACCTGCTGCTGCTCGGCGTGCAGCGGCTGCTGACCCCGTGGACGCGGCCCGGGCGCCGCTCCGCGAAGGCGACGGCCAAGGCCAAGGCGACGGCGACAGCGACGGCGGCGGCGGCCAAGGCGAAGGGGGCGTGAGGGCATGGGCGTGATGGCACGGGCCTGGGACTGGCTGGCCGACGGGGCCAACTGGTCCGGCGAGGCGGGGGTGTGGCACCGGCTCGGCGAGCACGTCTACGTCAGCGGGATCGCCCTGGCCATCGCCTGCGCGGTGGCCCTGCCGGCCGGGCTGTGGCTCGGCCACCTCGGCAAGGGCGGCACCCTCGCGGTGAACGTCTCCAACGCCGGCCGGGCCGTGCCGGTGTTCGCGGTACTGGCCCTGTTCATGGTCTCGCCGCTGCGCAGCGCGGGCTACGTGCCCACCATCGCCGCGCTCGTGCTGTTCGCCGTGCCGCCGCTGCTGACCAACGCGTACGTCGGCATGCGCGAGGTGGACCGCTCGGTGGTCGAGGCGGCCCGGGGCATGGGCATGTCCGGGCGCCAGCTGTTCCTGCGCGTGGAACTGCCCCTCGCGCGCCCCCTGGTGATGACCGGGCTGCGCTCGGCCGCGGTGCAGGTCGTCGCCACCGCCACGATCGCGGCGATGGTCGGCCAGGGCGGCCTGGGCCGGATCATCACCGCCGGCTTCAACACGTACAACACCCCGCAGGTGGTGGCGGGCGCCGTGCTGGTGGCGCTGCTGGCCCTGGTGGTGGAGGGCGCGCTGGTGGCTGCGGACCGGCTGCTGCCGGGGGCCCCGTGGCGCTGAGGCGCGCGGCCGTCCGTCCTCCTTCTTACCGATCCCTAAGGAGCATGATGAGCAAGTCCACGCGCGTCCTCGGCGCGACCCTGGGCGCGGTGGCCCTGACCGTTTCGCTCGCCGCGTGCGGCGGCGAGAGCCTGGAGAAGGCCAAGGACGGCGGTTCCGCCTCGGCCCCCGCCGGGGGCGGGAAGGGCAAGCTGGTGGTCGGCGCGGCGGGCTTCACCGAGTCCAACGTGCTGGCGGAGCTGTACGCGCAGCTCCTGCGCGGCGCCGGCTACGACACCTCGGTCACCACCGTCAACAACCGCGAGCTGTACGAGCCGTCGCTGGAGAAGGGCGAGATCGACGTCGTCCCGGAGTACGCGGCCACGCTCGCGGAGTTCCTGAACGCCAAGGTGAACGGCCCGAACGCGCCCAAGGAGAAGCCGGTCGCCTCCAGCGACGCGGCGGCGACCGTCGCGGCGCTGGAGAAGCTCGCGGCGCCGCTCGGGCTGAAGGCCCTCCCGTCCGGCTCGGCGGTCGACCAGAACGCCTTCGCGGTGAGCCGGGAATTCGCGCAGAAGAACAACCTCAAGTCCCTTTCCGATCTTGGAAAGTCGGGGCTGAAGGTGAAGATCGCGGCGGGTGACGAATGCGCCGTCCGCCCCTTCTGCGCACCCGGACTGGAGAAGACGTACGGAATCTCCGTTTCCGGTATTGACCCCAAGGGCGTCGGCACCCCGCAGGCCAAGCAGGCCGTCAAGGACGGGGTGGACCAGCTGGTGCTGACCACCACCACCGACGCCACCCTCGACGGCTACGGCCTGGTCCTGCTGGAGGACGACAAGAAGCTCCAGAACGCCGACAACGTGCTGCCGGTCGTCAACGCCAAGGACGCCGGGGCACCGGAGGTCGCCACCGCCCTCGACGCGCTCACCAAGGTGCTGACGACCGCCGACCTCGTCGAGCTGAACCGCAAGGTGGACGCGGAGCGCGCGAAGCCGGCCGACGTCGCGAAGGCCTATCTGGACTCGAAGGGCCTTCTGAAGAAGCAGTAGTTACGTGTTTGATGGCCAATTGTGGGGTAACTGCCAGGGAACGGTTTGCCGGGCGGGTACCCCACACGCCGTCCACGCCCTGTAAATTTCAGGCCATGCCCCGTGGACGCCACCGCAATCCCGAGCCCCTGCACCGACTTCTCACGCCGACGGCCGTCGCCGGGGTTTCCGTGGCCAGCGCCGGTGCGGCCTGGCTCCTCGCGGAACCCCTCGCGCTGCGCCTGCTCGTGGCCCTCACGGCGGCCGCGGGCGTGGGCGGTGCCGTCCTCATGCGCTCCTGGGACCGGGCGGCCGGCCGCCGGGTCGCGGAGCTGGCCCGCGAGCGCGTCAAGGACGAGTGGAAGACGGACGAGCGGATAGCCGAGCTCGAATCCGACATAGAGGAAGCGCGCCTGCTGCGCGCCCGCCTCGACGCCAAGCTGCGCGCCAAGCGCGTCGAACTGGCGGGCCTGCGCGGGGAGCACGCCGCGCTGCTGCGCCGGTACGCGACCGCCGAGACCGAGCGCGCCAGCGCCCTGGAGAAGCGCCGGCTGCTGGCCATCGAGGCCGCCTCGGCCCCGGCGGCCGGCCCCAAGGAGCTCCCGGCGGTCTCCGAGGAGCGCACCGGCGCCGGAGCGCCCACCCCGGTCGGCTACGCCCGGGCCCACGCCGCGATGTCGGCCCTGGCGCGCAAGGCGGAGGAGCAGTCCGCCGCCGCTCCCGCCGCGGCGGCCACGCACACCCGTCCGGCCGCCCCCGCCCCCGCCCAGGCGGCGGCGGTCCCGGCCCGCCGGCCGGCGGCGGCGGTGTCCCCGTACGCGGCCCAGCGCCGCACCGCCTCCCGCGTCGAGGGCGGCTTCGACTTCTTCGGCACCAAGAACGCCGCGCAGGCCCGCGCCGTGATCGAGTCCGTGCAGAACGAGGACCTGGCCGACGTGGTCGGCGCCGAGGCCCTCGCCGTCCACAAGGCGGAGACCGCGGGCGGCGGAGCCGAGCCGGAGTTCAAGGCCCCCACCCCCGAACAGGAGGCGGTGGGCCAGGTCATCGACCTGACGGCGCACGACGAGACCGAGCCCATCGACGTCGTCCGGCTCCGCACGGCGATCTCGTAGGCGCGGCGCGGTGCGCGAGCGCCGCCAGGGAGAGCCCGGCGAGGTCTTCGACTGCCCCTGCTGCTTCCAGCCCACCCTGGAGTCGAGCGCCTGCTTCGAGATCTGCGGCGAGTGCGGCTGGGAGGACGACGGCCAGGACGACGAGGACGCCGACCGTGTCCTGGGCGGCCCCAACGGGGACCAGAGCCTCACCGACGCCCGGCGCGAGTACCGGGAGTGGGCGGCCGAGGGCCTGGACGAATCCTCGGTGACCCGGGGCGGGGACGGGGCGTGGTGGACGGCCGCCCGCGAGGCCCTCGGGCAGGAGCCGGAGCACCCCTGAGGGCGCGTCTTCCACAGCCTGTGCACAAGACGCGCGGAACGGGCTCAGGGGAAGACGAGCACCAGCCCCACCGCCAGCAGCTCCAGCACCAGTTGGGCGCCCAGTGCCCGGCCGCGCAGCCTTTCCGGCGCGGCCAGGGCCAGCACCATCGCCACCGCCGCCGCACCGCACAGCACCAGGAAGAAGACCCCGGGGAAGGGCGCGCACCCGCCGCGCACCAGGCAGCGGGAGCCCGTCTCGGTGCTCAGGACCAGGATCTTCGCCACCACCAGCGCCGGCACGAACAGCGCGGCGGCGATCAGCGCGCGCACGGGGGTCCGGGAGACTGCGGCGGCGGACTGCGGCGCGGCGACGGTCGGGGGCTGCGGGTTCCAGGTCATGCGGCCATCCTGTCCCGGCGGGCCGGCCCGGGGATCCGTACGCGTACTCAGTCCGCACGGCCCCGTACCCAGACGCCGACGGCCGGGGCGACTCAGAACAGCGGCAGCTGACCCGGATGCGGCCCGAGGACGAAGCCGTCCAGGGCCGGGGCGGAGGCGCCGAGCACCACCCGGGCCCGGGAGCCCGGGCAGGACACCATGTCGCCCCGGCCGCGCCCGGAGGGAGGGTCGTGGCGGGCGATCCGGCCGGCCGTCACCGCGCAGTCACGGCCGCAGGCGGGGCAGGCCCGTCGGGGGGAGTGGGACATGCCCCCAGTCTGCCCTGCCGCACCGACAGCGAAGCCGTCAGGAGGCCTTCGAAGGCTCCGTCGCGGCCCTGGAGGCGAGCCAGGCCCTGTGGGCCTCGTCCACCCGGGCCCACAGGGCCTCCCGGTCCGCCTCCGTCAGGTCGTCGAGCCGCCGCAGGAAGACGCCCTCCAGCACCTCGAAGAACTCCCGCTCCCCGGCCAGTTCCCGCTCGGCCGTCACCTTCCCGCCCCCCGACAGCCGGGTCAGGACCCGGCCGCGCAGGATGTCCACGCCGTCCGCGTCCCGCCGGAACAGCGCGGAGGTCCGTACGAAGGAGGAGTCGGGGGAGGTCGACAGCCAGGTGTGCGCCTCCTCGAAGTCGGCCGTCGTCGCGGGGGCGTCGCGGAAGTTCACCCGGGGCATGTGGCTGTCGGGCGTGAGGTAGCTCCAGCCGGGGCCCTCGCCCTCCAGCGGGTCCAGCCGCCGCAGCGCGTAGCGGAAGCCGCCCTGCTCGTACGAGCCCTCGCGCAGCGGCAGCGGCTCGTACGGGCCGTCCCCGAGCCCGGCGTCCACCCAGTACGCCGCCCCGTCGACGCGCACGGTCAGCGTCAGGTGCCGGCCGTTGACCACGCGCGACCCGGCGTCGGCCTCGACCCCGCCGAGGTGGCGGGTCACGTCGTAGCCCAGGACCTCCAGGAGCGCCGCGAAGGCGCCGTTGAGGTGGAAGCAGTAGCCGCCGCGCCCGTCGGCGAACCGGCGCGCCGACAGCCCGGGGTCGATGCCGGGCGGCCGGCCGAGCTGGATGTCGATGTTGTCGTAGGCGATGCGCTCCAGGTGGGCGCGCTGGAGCGCGAACAGCCCCTCGGCGGAGGGGACGCCGGGCTCGGTCAGGCCGAGTCGGCGCAGGTAGTCCGGGTACGGGCCAGTGGTCATGGGGGCACCCTAGGGGGCGGCACCGACACGGCACGGGCGGATTTCCGCCCGACTGTCAGGTCGCGGTCCCGGCGGACGGACGCCCTACTTGTCGATGTCGCCGACCACGAAGAAGAGCGACCCGAGGATCGACACCATGTCCGCGACCAGCTGCCCGGGCAGCAGCACGGCCAGCGCCTGGATGTTGTTGAAGGAGGCGCTGCGCAGCTTCAGCCGGTACGGGGTCTTCTCGCCCTTCGAGACCAGGTAGTAGCCGTTGATGCCGAGCGGGTTCTCCGTCCAGGCGTACGTGCTGCCCTCGGGCGCCTTCAGCACCTTCGGCAGCCGCTGGTTGACCGGCCCCGGCGGCAGCTCCGCCATCCGGTCCAGGCAGGCCACGGCCAGGTCGAGGGCGTTGTGCGTCTGGCCGAGCAGCACCTCGAAGCGGGCCAGGCAGTCGCCCTCGGTGCGGGTGACGACCTTCAGCACGTCGGCCAGCTCGCCGTACGCCAGGTACGGCTCGTCGCGGCGCAGGTCGAAGTCCACGCCGGAGGCGCGGGCGATCGGGCCGGACACCCCGTACGCGTGCACCGCCTCGGCGGACAGGACGCCCACGCCGCGGGTGCGGGCCCGGAAGATCTCGTTGCCGTGGACCAGCTTGTCGTAGACGTCCATGCGGGTGCGGACGTCGGCGATGGCGGCGCGGGCCCGGCCGAGCCAGCCGGCCGGGAGGTCCTCCTTGAGGCCGCCGACGCGGTTGAACATGTAGTGCATGCGGCCGCCGGAGATCTCCTCCATCACGGCCTGGAGCTCCTCGCGCTCACGGAACGCGTGGAAGATCGGGGTGATACCGCCCAGTTCGAGGGGGTAGGAACCCAGGAACATCAGGTGGTTCAGGACCCGGTTCAGCTCGGCGAGGAGCGTACGCATCCACACCGCGCGCTCGGGGACCTCCATGCCGAGCATCCGCTCGACGGCCATGACCACGCCGAGCTCGTTGGAGAACGCGGACAGCCAGTCGTGGCGGTTCGCGAGCATCACGATCTGGCGGTAGTCGCGCGCCTCGAAGAGCTTCTCGGCGCCCCGGTGCATGTAGCCGACCACCGGCTCGGCGCTGGCGATGCGCTCGCCGTCCAGGACGAGCCGCAGGCGCAGCACGCCGTGGGTGGAAGGGTGCTGGGGTCCGATGTTGAGCACCATGTCGGTGCTCTCCGCCGCACCGCCGATGCCGACCGTGGTCTCCGTCATGGGCGCATTGTCTCAGCCCTAGGGTGGGCGCATGGATACGGGGACGAAGGGTGAGACGGGCCGCCCGGAGTGGGTGGGCCTGCCGGGCGGGCTGCGCGGGGTCCGGCGGCTGCTGCTGGTGATCTGGACGGTGCCGCTCACGGTGGCGACCGGCGTGTCGCTGGGGCTGGCGTTCGGGCCGGGCTGGGCGGCCTTCGCGGCGTTCTGGCCGGCCGTGCTGGCCTGGGGGTGGGTGCTGATCGGGCGGAACTGGCGGTCCTGGCGGTACGCGGAGCGGGCGGACGACCTGCTGATCAGCCGGGGGGTGCTGTGGCGGGAGGAGACGGTGGTCCCGTACGGGCGGATGCAGCTGGTGGAGGTGACCTCGGGCCCGCTGGAGCGCCGCTTCGGCCTGGCCTCGGTCCAGCTCCACACGGCGGCCGCGGCGACGGACGCCAAGATCCCGGGCCTGGCCCCCGCGGAGGCCGAACGCCTCCGCGACCGCCTGACCGCCCTGGGCGAAGCAAGGTCGGCGGGACTGTGACGGGCCGCTCCGCGAGCGAACCGGACCGGGCCGCCCCCGTCCGGCCGGGGGCTCCGGCCGAGACCCCCGCCCCGCAGGGGACCGGCGAGCGGCGGCTGCACGTGCTGACCCCGCTGCGCCGCGCGTGGGTGCCCATCACCGCCACCGCCGGTGTCGTCATCCAGCAGGGCGAGCGCGCCCAGGAGTGGGTGGGCGGCCTCACCCCCGCCGTGCGGCTGCTCATGGTGGCCGGGCTGGTCCTCTTCTTCGGCTCGTACGGCTTCCTCAGCTGGTGGTTCACCCACTACGCCGTCACCGACACCGAGCTCCGCATCCGCACCGGCCTGCTCTTCCGCCGCACCGCCCACATCCGCCTCGACCGCATCCAGGCCGTGGACGTCACCCGCCCGATGCTGGCCCGGATCGCCGGGGTCGCCAAACTCCGCCTCGACGTCGTCGGCACCGAGGCGAAGGACGAGCTGGCCTTCCTCGACGAACGCGACGCCGTCGCCCTGCGCGCCGAGCTGCTGGCCCGCGCGGCCGGTTTCGCGCCCGCCGAGGCCGTCGCCGTCGGCCAGGCCCCCGCGCGGGAGCTGCTGCGCGTGTCCGTACGGGACCTGGTGGTCTCCCTGCTGCTCGGCCTCGACGTGTGGGCGGCGCTCGCCGGAGGGCTCGTCGCCCCGCTGGTCGTGTGGCGGGTCAGCGACAGCCTCTGGGCGGCCGCGGCCGTCCTGGTCCCGCTGCTCGGCGCGGCGTGGGGCGGCACCGCGGGCCGGTTCCTCACCGGGTACGACTGGACCGTCGCCGAGTCCCCCGACGGGCTGCGCCTGGACCACGGGCTGCTGGACCGGGCCCACGAGACGGTCCCCCCGGGGCGCGTGCAGGCCGTACGGATCGTGGAGCCGCTGCTGTGGCGGCGGCGCGGCTGGGTCCGGGTGGAGCTGGCCGTGGCCGGCTCCAAGAACGGGGTGCTGGTCCCGGTGGCCACCCGGGCCGCCGCCCACGCCCTGATCGCCCGCGTGCTGCCGGGCGCGGACCCCGCGGGCCTGGAGTTCAGCCCTTCCCCGCGCACCGGCTCGCGCTGGGTGGTTCCGGTGTGGTGGAAGGGGTACGGCCTGGCCGTCTCGGAGCACGTCTTCGCGGCCAGGCGGGGCCGGCTGTGCCGGCGCACGGAGATCGTTCCGCATGCGAAGGTACAGAGCGTGCGCCTCTCCCAGGGCCCCTGGGAGCGCGCCCGGGGAGTGGCCGACGTGCATGTGGACACCGGCGCCAACACCACCGTCACGGCCCGGCTGCGCGCCGCCGCCGAGGCCGGCGGCCTGCTGCACGACCAGGCGGTCCGCTCCCGCACCTCCCGTGCGGCGGCCCGCCCCGACCGATGGATGACCTGACATGACGACGGCCTACGAGCGGCTGCTCGGTACCGATTTCGACGGCACCCCCACCGACGACCCCTACGACGTGATCTGGGAGGGCGAGGACCATCCCGCCCACCGCGACCGCGTACCCGGCCTCACCGCCCTCCTCGACGACCCCGCCGCGAGCGACGGCGAACGCCTCATGGCCCTCATCGCCCTGGTCCACTGGGCCGAGCCCGCCGGCTTCGAGGCCGTCCTCCGGGCCGCCACCACCGACCCCCGCGCCGCCTTCTGGTACGGCTGGTCCACCGACCGCTGGTTCTCCCAGGACCGCAGCTACGGGCTCTTCTGTGAAGCCGCCGTCCACAGCGAGGAGTTGGCCGAGGAGAAGGGCACCTCGGAGCTGCGCGCCGCGACCCTGCGCGCCCTGGTCGACCTCGCCGACCGGGAGGGCTTCGACAACCGGCTCGGCGACTGCCTGGACACGGCTTCCGTACGGGACTGCCTGCCCGGGATCCGCGCGGCGGTCGAGCGGGGGCTCGCCCGGATGCGGGCCGGCGAGCGCTTCTCCTTCGACGTGGAGACCCAACTGGTCGGCCTGGCGGGCGCCGTGACCCTGGTCGACGAGGAACTCGCCGTGGAACTGCTCCGGCTGCTGTTCGACAACGCCCCTTCCGGCCGCGCCCTCCGGCACGCCGCCGGCCCCGTCTCCCGCTGCCAGGGCCCGGCCGGGAAGGCGCTGGCGGCCTGGCTGTGGGACGCGGGGGACGACTACGTACGCGAGGTACTGGGGGACCGGGAACCCATGGGGGGCGATTTTCGGACAGACGTTCAGGCCGGATGAAACCGTGTTTGTGTTCGCAACGTCCCTTCGGTAGACAGGTACGCACGCAAGTGACGGAACAACACGTCAGGGGTGGGTGAATGAAGTTCGACATGGGCAGCACCACGCTGTCCGAGCTGGGCAAGGCCACGAGCGGCTCCAGCGACGACCTCGGCACGCTGATCAAGCTGCTGATCGCCGCGGCGGACCCGCTGGAGGGCAAGTTCAACGGCGTCGGCCGGCAGGCGTTCGACTCCTTCAAGCGGCGCTCGGACGCGATCACCGCCGAGCTCAACGCCTCGCTGCGCGCCATCATCGGCGGTCAGTCCGGGATGGACACCTCGTTCACCACCGGTGACCAGGAGCAGGGCGACAACGCCCACCAGAACATGGGCTCCGCGAACTTCGACGCCGCTCGCTTCGGCGCGCGCTGACACCCGGGGGACTGACAGACATGGCGAACCAGGACCGCACCTCGTACGACATCGCCGCCTCCGTGGAGGTCCAGGGCGGCCTCGGCGGGATCATCGGCCAGCTGGAGCGGGTGCTCGGCGAACGTGACAACGCGGTGAAGGCGGCGATGGCCGAGTTCCAGGCCGACGGCGTCTCCGACGAGTACCACGGCAAGGAAGTCCGCTGGAACAAGGCGGCGAACGAGGTCCGCGACATCATCCGCCTCGTCCGCACCACGCTGGAGCAGAACGACGCGACCGCGCAGGCCACGCTGCAGAAGGCCAAGGCGGCGGTCGACAACATCGGCTGACGCCGGTACGCACGCCGGACGAGGGACGCGAGGACACGGGGGTAGGGCATGGACTGGGACATCAAGCCGTCCGGCGTGCAGGGGGTCGTCAACAAGACGATCACCGCCGCCGAGGGCTTCGAGAAGGCGGGCAAGTCGCTCCAGACGGAGCTGCCGGAGGCCGCGAAGCACGCGGGCACCATCACTCCGGGCGGCGGCACCGGCGGCGAGGGCGGCGGCATGGGCCCGATCGCCGGCGCGCTGGGTGAGCTCATGAAGGCCCACGAGTACCGTCTCGCGTTCATCGGCGCCCGCACGGAGGCCTCGCTGAACGGCGCCATCAAGGCGACGACGGAGTACGTGAACGGCAACATCGAGCAGGCCCAGAACGCGCAGAACGAGGCCCTGAAGGAGCCGAAGGTCGACCTTCCCGGGGCGGGTCAGAAGTGACCGACCACGTACCGATCAATCCGTGCACGATCCCGCAGTTCACGGGTGACCTGGACTTGCTGGCGCAGGACCATGCGGCGATCACGGCGGCGGCGGGGACGTTCCGTGATGCGGGGTCGAACGTGGACTCCGAGTTCCAGGGCCTCTCGGCCTTCTACGCCGCTCCCGAGGCGGCGCAGTTGTTCGCCACGACGAAGCCGGTGAAGACGGACAGCGACTTCTTCGCGGACCAGCTGGAGTCGGCCGCCAAGGCGCTGGGTGAGTACGTCACCGAGGCCCGCCCGATCGTCGCGCGCCTGAAGGAGCTCCAGGCGAAGGCGACGACGTTCACCAGCAAGATCGCCGGGGATGAGCACTGGAAGGACGACGGGGACAAGATCGATGAGAACAACGATCTGATCCACGACGTCAACGCGGCGTGTGAGGCTTTCTGGGCTGCGGAGCGTACCTGCACGAACAAGATCCGTGCCCTGTACTGCGCGCCGCCGCTGACCGTCAACGACGGTTCCAACGGCGCGAACATGTACGGCTACAAGGCCGACGACCTGAACAAGGTCCAGGACCTGCCCTGGGGCTCCCAGCTGGAGGAGACCCACCGGGCGTGGGAGATCGGCTACTGGGCCAAGTCCTTCGTATGGGACGGCATCATCGTCGACGGGATCTGGGGCACCATCCGCGGCCTCGGCACCCTGGTCGGCGTGGACGGCTGGGACGCGGCCGGCCAGGCCTGGACGGGCCTGGCGAAACTCGCCACGGGCCTGGCGATCACCTCCATCCCCGGTGTCGGCACGGCGTTCTGGATGGCGGACGACAAGCAGCTCCCGGGCTGGCTGAAGGACTCGCGTACGGCGATGAAGGAGACCGGCAAGGCGCTGGTCGCGTGGGACGAGTGGGGCAAGAACCCCGCCCGCGCGGCGGGTGCGGTCACCTTCAACGTCCTCACGACCGTTTTCACCGGCGGTGCGGGCGCGGCGGCGAAGACGGGCGGGATCGCGAAGGTCCTGTCGGTGGCGGGCAAGGCCGGCAGGATCATCGACCCGATCACCTACATCGGCAAGGCCGGCTCCCTCGCGAAGCTGAAGATCGGCGACCTGTTCGCCAACCTCGGCAAGGTCGACGGCGCGTTCCCGAAGATCGACGACGTGGTGTGGAAGGACCTCCCGAAGGCCGACGCCCCGGGCATCAAGTTCCCGCACCCGGACGACACGGTCCGCCTCCCCGACGACGCGCTCGGGCGGCCCCAGTACTTCGACAAGACCACGAACCAGCTCCTGGACCACAAGGGCCTGCCCAAGCAGGACCTCACCTCGGTCCCCAAGGGCCCCGACCACCCCCTGGCCGAAGTCCCGAAGAAGCAGGAAGTCACGGTCGGCGGCCCCGCCCACCAGGTCGACGCCACCACCCGCACCCCGGGCGGCACCGCCTCCCACACCCCGGGCGGCACCGCGGACAACATGCCGCGCAACAGCCACACCGAACCCGGCGGCAACGGCGGCACGGGCGGCCACGGCAACACCGACACCACCCCCACCACCGGCGGCGGCCACACGGACACCCCCTCCACGGGCGGCCACGGCGACGGCCCGGGCACGGGCGGCCACGGTGACGGTCCTGGCGATGGTCCGGGTGACGGTCCCGGCGATGGTCCGGGTGACGGGCCCGGTGACGGTCCTGGCGATGGTCCGGGTGACGGTCCTGGCGATGGTCCGGGTGACGGGCCCGGTGACGGTCCTGGCGATGGTCCGGGTGACGGGCCCGGTGACGGTCCTGGCGATGGACCGGGTGACGGTCCCGACGGTCCCGACGGCGGTGACGGCCCCGGAAACGGCGACGGGCCTGACAACCCGGTCAACGAGCATCCTCTGGGAAGCCCCGAGAATCCGCACCCGATCGACGCTGCCCAGCAGGCCGACTTCATGAAGAGCCAGGCCGAACTGGATGCGCTCAGCAGGAAGAAGCAAATCGACCTGGTCAGCCGTGGCATTGAGTTCAACGGTCAGAAATTCAAGCCGGAAGCGCCTCTTCTCAAGGGTGCCAAGCACGGAATCGACTGGACCGAGGGGCCGGCGCGCGCGAGTAAGGAAATGAAGCCGCAAGGAAAGTTCGGAACACCCGCGGACGTCCACTACGCTACGGTGCGCGCCGCTGAGCTGGGCCCCGGAAAGACAGGCTTCTTCAAGCTTCCCGAGGGTCACGGCTGCATCGAGTACATGCCCGACGGCAAGACGCGCACGCCGAACACCCTCTTTGTCAAGGTGTACCCGAACGGCAAGGTGCACGCTTACCCGACCACACGATAGGAACGGCGATGAGTTTCTCGATCCAGGCAGGTTGCCCGGTTGTTCGGAGGTGTGAGTCCGCAGCCGACATGGCCGACGCGGTCGGTGAGATGTACTCCTCCGAGGCGGAGGACGCCATCCTGGTGTGGAATCTGGTTCCGGTCAGGGTGCCTTACGGATACGACCTCGCCGCTCTCGTCGACGACCTGGTTCCCCTCCTCGAGGAAGTCCAGCGCCCGGAATTCTCGGAGACCGAGGTCTTCTGGGGGTCTGACACGTTCTCGGCCGAATGGCGAATCGTCCGCGAGGGCGAATCCCTCAGGATCGGGGCGCGGTGGCACAGCACGCTCGGGAACTACGAGTCGCTGCTTGCCGAGCGCGGCGATTCGGTGGTTCCTGTGCCGGTGTTCGTCAGCGAGTGGGCGAAGGTGCTGCGGCGGATCGTGACCGATATGGAGGAGCAGTCCGTGGACTTGGAAGACGATGACATCTTCCTCCGTGCCAAGACGCTGCTGGCGGCCTGAGTCACACCAGTGATCACGACCGAGCCGGTGGGGGAATGGTTCTGGGAGCCTTCCCCCGTGCTCGATGCCCCCGTGAGCGGGGTTTCGAGGGCCCTCGCGCTGGTGGGGGAGGTCAGGGGCGTCCTGGCTTCCCTCGGGCTGGTCGCCGGCGGCGGAACGGGCTCGGTCGAGCTCTGTGACCTGTCGGCCATGGCGCGTCCGCTGTTCGAGCGGCGCGGCGTGCCCGGCGAAGCCCTGGCCGAGGCGGCCGGTGCCGTGCGACTGCTGCCCGGCCGGCTGCTGACGGTGCACCTCGCGCTGCCCGGTGAGTGGGCGGAGGCCGGGGTCCGGCGGCGGGCCGAGAAGCTGTTCGGCGTACGGGTCCACGTGTGGGGCGAGGGCGCGGTGGTGCTCGTACTGTCCACGTACGCCGATCCCTGGCTGGCCCAGGACCTCCGGGAGCGGCCGCAGCCCGCGGTGGCCGCCGCGAACGCTCCCCGGCTCGCCGCCGCGCTGGAGCGGATCTCCGGGCTGACGGGTGCGGAGGTCGACCCGGGCGACCCGACCCGGCACGCCTGCCCCACGGCGGACGGGTTCGCGGAGGGGCCGGAGTACCCGGAGTACTACGACTCCTGGGGCAACTTCGAGGTGCCCGCGCGCTGGCAGCGGCTCGTGAACCTCCTCCCCGGCGGATACGGGGAAGAGGACTACGAGAGCAGCACCGAGGAGCCCGTCCGGTACGCCGAAGTGCGGGGCGGGGAGCGGCTCCTCGGGTTCCTCTGGGCCTCGGCCGGCGGCGCGGCCGGCTACGAGCCCCGCAGTGCGGCGGGGGAAGCGGCCTTCGGGGCGGGCGTGCCCTGGCTGCTGCGGTTCCGGGCCGCACGGCGTGACGGGGCCGGGGCGCCGGAGGCCCTGGACGGCTGCCTCGGCCGGACCGGGGCGGGAGCCACGGTCGGAGCGGCCGTCCACCGGGCGCCGTCGCTGGACGCGCTCCAAGAGCTTTCGGGGAGGGGATGAGGGTGACGGCGTCGCGGATGCTGGAGCGGCTGCGGGCCGTGGACTGGGACATGCGGTGGGACCTCGCGTTCGAGCGCTGCGGGTCCCGGCAGGTGCTGATGTGGGAGTACCTGCGCCGCGCCGCCGTGTGGGCGAAGGCCTGCGGGGCCGAGGGGGCGTGGCCGTTCTACGACGTCACGGCGTACGTGGATCCCGAGTTCGGGCTGCCGCCCGCGCAGGCGGCCGAGCTGGAGGAGCTGCAGCGCACGGTCTTCTGGGAGGAGCTCCGCAAGACCTGTGCCGGGGCCGTGCGGCTGGCGGGGCTCGGGGAGCGGACGCCGGACGCGGTGGCCGGGCTGCCGGACCTGTACGAGCCGCTCGTGCTGTTCTACGAGCGCGGCGGGTCCTTCAGCCGTGACTGCTCGGGCGCCTTCATCGACCTCGTCGGTGTGATGGTGCGCCCCGGCAAGCCGGAGGGCTACCTAGCCAGCCGGCCCGTGGCCGTGCTCGACGACGCCGTGCTCGACGCGCTGGAGGGCGAGGGGTGCATCACGTACCACGGCGCGGAGGACGGCCGGGAGACGGTTCAGCGGCGGCGGGAAGCCGGGGACGTGGACGCACCCGCGGACGAGGTGTTCGGGTGGGACCTGCGGTGGCAGCCGGCGGACCGGCCGGCCGAGCGGGCGGGGCTGGTCGCGATCGACCGCCTGGAGGCTGCCCGGCGGCTCGGGCGGATCGTGTCCGCCGTCAAACCCGCATGACCGGTGCCCACGAGCTGGTCGCGCGGGTCACCGCCGTCGACTGGTGGGCGAAGGAGCACGAGTTCGGGCACGGGGCCGAATGCGCGCGGCTGCTGCGGGAGTACCTGCGGCGGGCAGCGCTCTGGGTGCGGGTGTTGCAGGAGGGGCGGGAGGGGGACTTCTTCGGCGCCTGGCAGCCGGACCGGTGGCCCTTCTTCGACCTCGCCCGCCGGGTCGACCCCTCCGTGCGGGCGGACCCGGAACTCCTCGCCCGGCTCGACGCGTTCCTCGCCGCGCACGCGGGCAACCCGCTCACCGGCCGGATCTGCCGGGCCGCGCTGAGCTGGGCCTGTCTGCCGGAGCGGGCACGAGAGCCCTTCGCCGGGCTGCCCGATCCCTTCGAGCCGCTGGTCGGGGTGTTGGAGCTCGGCGGGGGGTTCTGGATCGAGAACGGGTTCGTGGACTTCGTCGAGTGCCGGGTGCGGCTGGGAACGTGGCAGGAGCATGGCGGAACCGCCGCCACCGGTTTCGGCGTCGTGAGGGGGCGTACTAGCGTGCGGGGCGACAGGGAGAAGGGAGGCCGGGGTGGCGGCTGAGGATTACGACAGCCAGTTGCTGGAGTCCGTCGCGGTGCGGCGGCGCAGGATGCGCGACGCCGTGCTGTTCGGCGCGCAGCGCGGGCGGCGGGTTGCCGACGAGCGGATCGGGAAGGCCGTCGCCGGGCTGGTCATCGCGGCGGTGCTGTGCGCCGGATGCGTCGGCTGGTCCTTCATCTCCCACCGCCTCATCGGCAAGACGGGGACGCCCGGTCAGGTCAGTACTCGGTGATAGGTTCGAACGCGTGGTGAGCATGGGCGCAGTGAGCGGTACGGCATTGAGCCGGGTCACCCTGGTCGGTGAGCGGCGGCGGATGGATCTCGTACTGCCCTCCCAGGAGCCGGTCGGGCGACTGCTGCCCGACGTCATACGGATGCTGGACGACCGGGTGGCCGCGCAGCCGATGCTGCGTCATCTGGTCACGGCCGACGGGTCCGTGATCGAGCACGGGCTCTCGCTGGAGGACGCGGGCGTCGCCGACGGGGCCGTGCTGCGGCTCGTGCGGGTGCAGGACGTGCCGTCCGCGCCCGTGGTGCACGACGTCACCGACGAGGCGGCCGAGGACCTGGACGTACGCGCCTGGCGCTGGCGGCCCTTCGCGCGGCGGGTCACCGCCGGGGCGGGGATGGTGCTGTGGGCGCTGGTCGCCGGCTGGTTCGCCCGGCGGGAGTTCGCGCCGGGTGCCGTGGCCGGGGTGCTGCTCGGCGCGGCCGCCGTGTGCGGGGTCGTCGGGGCGCTGGCGGGCCGGCTGAAGCGGTCGGGGCTGGCGGCGGCGCTGCTGGCGTGTGCCGCCGCGGTCGGGGTGCTCGGGGCGTGGACCCTGGGCGACGCGCAGCACTGGGGCGGCATGGGCCGGCTCGCCGCCGTCGCCGGTGCGCTGGCCGTCGGGCTCGCGCTGCTGGGGTGGTTCACGCCGCTCGGGCGGGGCGGGTTCGTGGGCGCCGCCGCAGTGGTGGGCCTGACGGTGGTGTGGGAGGCGACCGCGCTGGCGCAGGGCCAGGCGGGTGCCCGTACCGGGGCCGTGCTCGCCGTGTTCTCGGTGGTCCTGCTCGGGCTGCTGCCGCGTCTCGCGCTGGCGGCGGCCGGGCTGACCGGCCTGGACGACCAGCGGGCGCGCGGGGCTTCGGTCAGCCGGTACAAGGTCGCCACCGCCCTCGGCGCCACCCACCGGGGCATGGCGCTGGCCACCCTCGCCACCGCCGTCTCGGCGGGCGCGGCCGGGGTGCTCGCGCTGCGGGAACCCGACGTCTGGACGGTGTCCCTCGCCTCGGCGGTCGCCGTCGTGCTGTGGCTGCGCGCGCGGGCGTTCCCGCTCGTCGCGGAGGTGGTCGCGCTGCTGCTGGCCGGGGCCGCCGTCACCGTGGCGGCGCTGCTGGTGTGGGCCGGCCGGGCCGGTGCCGCCGGGCCGCTGGCGGTGCTGCTGGTACTGGCGCTGGCGGCGCTCGGCGTCCTCGCCGTCCAGCCGCCCGAGCACGTGCGGGTCCGGCTGCGGCGGGTCGGGGACACCGCCGAGTCGATCGGCGTCATCGTGCTGTTCCCGCTGCTCATCGGGGTGTTCGGCGTGTACGGGCGGCTGCTCGGCACCTTCGCGTAAGGGTTGCTACTCAGACATGTCAGACATGAGCATGAACCAGCGGCGTGACGACTGGCAGGCGGGCGTACTCGGCGACCTGACCGGCGCCCCCCAAGCCCCCCAGGCCCCGCAAACCGCCCAGGGCCCCCTGCCGGTGCAGCCGCACGCCCCCGTCCCGCAGCAGGCGGCCCCCGCGCCGCAGCAGGCGTACGCCCGGCAGCAGTACCCCCCGCAAGCGCCGCAGGCCCGGGCACCCGAGACCGTCCCGGTCCCCGGCTCCGACGCCCCCGCCGGCCGCCCCCGCCACGGCGACCCGCTGATGCGCCGCACCCTGCGCACCCTGCGCGGAGCGCTCGGCTCCTCCGTCGCCAAGGCCGTCGCCGCCGAGACGGAACTCGCCACGCAGGTGCAGCAGCCCGTCACCACCGGCCGCCAGATCGTCGTCACCAGCATCCGCGGCGGCTCGGGCAAGACCACCGTCACCGCCCTGCTCAGCCGCACCTACAACCACCTCCGCCACGACCCGGTGCTCACCCTGGAGGCCGACGCCGCCCTCGGCACCCTCCCGGTCCGGCTCGGCGTGCAGTCCCTGCGGTGGACCTGCGCGGACCTCGCGCAGATCGTCCGCCCCTCCATGCAGCTCACCGACATCACCGGCTACCTCGTCCCGCTCGCCGACGGCGGCTGGCTGCTGCCCGGCAGCCAGGGCCGCATCGGCGCACAGGTCGACGTCGCCACCTACCGGACGGTGATGGTCGCGCTGCGCCGCTACTTCGGGGTGACCGTCGTCGACTGCGAGACCCTCCCGGGCGAGGTGGCCCGTACCGCCCTCGACACCGCGCACGCCCGCGTGCTCACCGTGCCCGCCACCGCCGAGGGCCTGGTCTCCACCCACGCCGTCCTCGACTGGCTGTCCTCCCTGCCGGTGCCCGTGCTGCCGCGCACCGTGGTCGTGCTCACCGTCCAGTCCCCGCACCCCGCCGTCGACCTCGGCAAGGCCGTCGAGAAGCTGCGCGCCACGGGCGCGGGGGTCGTCGTACTGCCCTACGACCGCCACCTCGCCTCCGGCGGCGCCGTCAAGTCCGAACTCCTCGGCGCGCAGACCCGGGAGGCGGCCGTGCGGCTCGCCGCCGAGGTGCTCCAGCGGGCCGTGGCCCTCCCGGCTTCCGGTGCCGCCCGGTGACCCAGCAGCTGATCCACCGCCCGGCCCGGGGCACCCTGCCCCCCGCCCCCGCACAGCCCCACGCCGTCGAGGCCCCGCCCAACCTGCCCGAGGGCAAGATCGGCAGCCCGGCCACCGCGCTGCTGCCGATGGCCGGCGTGATGGGCTCGGTCGTGATGATGACCGTCATCCGCAACAGCCAGTTCGCCGCCGTCGGCGCGATCGTGCTGGTCTTCGCGCTGATCGGCGCCATCGCCCTGTTCTGGTCCCAGCGCGGCAAGGCGCAGCGCACCCGCCGCGCCCAGCGCGAGCGCTACCTGGAGTACCTGGAGGAGCAGCGCGAGGAGTTCGGCGCCCGCGAGAAGGCGCTGCGCGACGAGGCCCGCCGCCTCAACCCGCCGCCGGAGGCCCTGTACGACCTCGTGCGCGACCCCGCGCGGCTGTGGGAGCGGCGCCGCACCGACCCCGACTTCCTGCGCCCGCGCCTGGGCACCGGAGCCGTCGCCGTGCAGGAGCTCTCCCTCGCGGCGGGCGCCGGCGGCGTGCTCACCCCGCCCGACCGGTTCATGCTCAACGAAGCGGGCGCCCTCATGGCCCGCTTCGGCCGGGCCAGCGACTTCCCGCTGACCGTCCCCCTCGACCGGGCCGGCAACGTCAGCATCGTCGGCGACCGCGAGGGCGTCCTGCGCGTCGCCCGCGCCCTGCTCACGCACACCGCCGTCCTGCACGCCCCCGACGACGTGGCCGTCGCCCTCGGCGTGCCCGGGGACCGGCTCGCGGACTGGGAGTGGGCCAAGTGGCTGCCCCACGTCCTCGACCAGCAGGAACAGGACGGCCCGGTCGCCGCCCGGCGGATCGCGCCCAGCCTGCCCCAGCTCGCCGCCGGGGTCCTCGCGCCCGACCTGCGCCGCAGGGCCTCGTACGCGGCGGAGGTGCGCCGCGGCCTGTCCGACAAGCGGGCCCTGCGCCTCGCCGGCCGGCTCCTCGTCGTCAGCGACGAGTACGGCGAGAACGCCGTCGAGCTGCCCCGCCCCGACACCGCCGTGGGCCTGGCCGACATGAACACCACCGTGCTGCACCTGCTCGCCGAGCAGGTCCACGAGCCCGACGAGGTGACCATACGGATCACCGTGGACGGCAGCCACGTCACCGTCCGGGACCTGCGCACCCCGCAGGCCCCCGCCGCCGAGGGCATCAGCGACGCCCTCGGTCCGGCCACCGCCGAAGGCCTGGCCCGCATGCTGGCCCCGCTGCGGCTGTCCGCCGAGTCCGTGGCCGAGGGCACCCCGGTCTCCGGGCCGGTCGACTTCATGGGCCTGCTCGGCATCGAGGACCCGGCCGCCCTCGACGTGTCCCGGATGTGGGCGCCGCGCGGGGAGCGGGACTTCCTGCGCGTCCCGATCGGCATCGACGACCGGCACGGCCCGGTGCTGCTCGACCTCAAGGAGTCCTCGCAGCTCGGCATGGGCCCGCACGGGCTGTGCGTCGGCGCGACCGGCTCCGGCAAGAGCGAGCTGCTCCGTACGCTCGTCCTCGCACTGGTCGCCACCCACTCGCCCGAGGACCTCGCGATGGTCCTCGTCGACTACAAGGGCGGCGCGACCTTCGCCCCCTTCGAGAAGCTCCCGCACGTCGCCGGCGTCATCACCAACCTGGAGAACCAGGCCGGGCTCGTCGAACGCGTCCACACCAGCCTCGCCGGCGAGGTCAAGCGCCGCCAGCAGGTCCTCAAGGACGCCGGGAACGTCGCCGACATCGGCCACTACGCGGTGCTGCGCGCCGAGAAGCCCGAACTGGAACCGCTGCCGCACCTGTTCGTCGTCATCGACGAGTTCGGCGAACTCCTCACCGCCAAGCCCGACTTCATCGACCTGTTCCTGTCCATCGGCCGCATCGGCCGCTCCATCGGCGTGCACCTGCTGCTCTCCAGCCAGCGCATCGAGGGCGGCAAGCTCAAGGGCCTGGACACCTACCTGTCGTACCGGCTGGGCCTGCGCACGTTCTCCGCCGACGAATCGCGGACCGTCCTCGACACCACCGACGCCTTCCAGCTGCCGCCGCTGCCCGGCTTCGGCTACCTCAAGGTGGACACCTCCACCTACACCCGCTTCAAGGCCGGGTACGTCTCCGGCCGCTACCGGGGTCCGGCCGCCGCCCTCGACGACACCGAGCGCGGCCCGCTGGCCCTGCCGTACCCCGTCTTCAACACCCTCCAGGACAGCACCGGTCCGGCCGAGGCCGCCGAGGAGAAGCCCACCGCCACCGCCCGCGAGACCGGGCCCAGCGTGCTCTCCGTCATCGTCGACCAGCTCGCCGACGCCGCTCCGCCCGTACGCCGCATCTGGCTGCCGCCGCTGCCCGACGCGACCCCCCTCGACGCCGCCGCCGGGCCGCTGTCCGTCACCGAACGCGGACTCCAGCTCGGCACCGCCCGGCGCAGCCCGCTCAGGGTGCCGCTCGGCGTCCTCGACGACCCCGCCCGCCAGTGGCGCGGCCCCTGGGAGCTGGACCTGACCGTCGCCGGCGGGCACACCGCCGTCACCGGCGGCCCCCAGTCCGGCAAGACCACCCTGCTGCGCACCCTGGCCCTGTCGCTGGCGCTGACCCACACCCCGCAGGAGGTCGCCGTCTACGGCCTCGACCTCGCCGGGGGCGGCCTCGCCGCGCTCGCCGGGCTCCCGCACGTCGGCGGGATCGCCGGGCGCGCCGACCGGGAACGGGCCGCCCGTACGGTCGCCGAGGTACGGGCCATGCTCGCCACCCGCGAGGAGCTGTTCCGCGAGCACTCCATCGACTCCGTCGACCAGCTGCGCCGGCTGCGCTCCCAGGGCCGGCTCACCGAGCTCGCGTCCACCGACATCGTGCTGCTCGTCGACGGGTACGGGGCCCTGCGCGAAGAGTTCTCCGAGCTCGACGACGCCGTCACCGACCTGCTCAAGCGGGGCGGCGGCTACGGCATCCACGTCGTCGCGGGCATGCTCCGCTGGAACGACGTCCGGATCGCCAACCAGTCCCTCTTCGGCGGCCGCGTCGAACTGCGCCTGGGCGACCCCTCCGACTCGGCCATCGACCGCAAGCTGTCCGAGACGATCTCCCCGGACACCCCGGGCCGCGTCCTCACCGACGGCAAGCTCTTCGCGCAGACGGCCCTGCCGCGCATCGACTCCCGGGCCGGGAACACCGACCTGGCCACCGCCCTGGAGGAGGCCGCGGGCACCGTCCGCGCCACCTGGCACGGCGAACTGGCCTCCCCCGTACGGGTCCTGCCCGCGCGGCTGGCCGCCGACCGGCTGCCCACCGTCGACGAGGAGCCGTACCGGATCCCGGTCGGCGTGGACCAGGACGTCCTCGCCCCCGTGCTCCTCGACCTCTTCGGCCAGGACCAGCACCTGCTGATCCTCGGCGACAACGAGTGCGGCAAGACCAACCTGCTCGCCCTCGTCGCCCGCCAGCTCATCGCCCGCTACGGCGAGGAGGAACTGGTCTTCGCCGTCTACGACCCCCGTCGCGGGCTGCGCGGCGTGGTCCCCGAGCCCTACCGGGGCGGGTACGCGCACAACGCGAAGATCGCCACGGCCCTGTCCGTCGGCATCGCCAAGGAGCTCGACAAGCGACTCCCCGAGGACGGCATCGACCCCGACGCCGAACCGGGCGAGGGCCCCGGCTTCGCCGGTCCGCGCATCGTGGTCCTCGTCGACGACTACGACATCCTCACCACCGCCGGACAGCAGCCGCTCCAGGCGTTCGTCCCCTACCTGCCCTCCGCCCAGGACATCGGGCTGCACTTCGTGATCGCCCGGCGCGTCGCCGGCTCTTCCCGGGCCCTGTACGAGCCCCTGATGACCACCCTGCGCGAGTCCGGCACCACGGCCCTCGTGATGAACGGCGAACGCTCCGAAGGCCAGTTGTTCCCGCAGCTGTACGCGAGCGCCCAGCCGCCCGGCCGCGGCACGCTGGTCCGGCGCGGCCGCCCGCACCAGATCGTGCAGACCGCCCTCGCCGACTCCCCCAACCAGGAAGCGCCCTGACACCGTGACCAAGGACGTCATCGCCCTCACCGCCAAGATGCCCGACACCACCGCGCTGATGGTGGCCCTGACGGCGGGCGGCGCGGACCTCGACGCCCAGGCCGTCGGGGACGGCGCCGTCATCCAGCTCCTGGGCGCCGGCGGCCGGCCGCTGGTCTCGGTCGAGGCACCCGTGCTCGTGCAGGTCCCCGGCGAGGTGGAACGGCTCCTCGGAACGCCCTCGGCCACCCCCGTCTGGTGGACGGAGACCCGCGCCTCCACCGCCGTACCCGAGGCGGCCCCCCTCGCCGGGGCCGTCGCCGGACGCCTCGCCGAGGTGCTCGGCGGGGCCGTCTGGCCCGAGGGCGCGGGGCACGTGGCGGTGGTACCGGTCACCTCCGAGGCCTCGGCGGCCCCCGCGCCCGTCGGAGCGCTCCCGACCGTGGACGTGGTCACCGAATCCACCGCCGTGGTGCTCGCGGACCGGCCGGTGATCGGGCTGACGGCCTGGCTGTCGGACGTCCTGCGCACCACGGCCGGCTTCGGCGCGGCCCTGCACATCGTCACCCCCGACCACTGCCGGCTCAGCCTGCCGCTGCGCACCGCGCTGGCCGGGGCACCGAACCGGTGGGTGGTCCAGGACCCCGAGTCCGGGTACTACGACGGCCTGTCCGGTGCCGTGCTGGCCTGGCAGGACGGCACCTTCGCCCCCGCCCGCGACGAGGCGGGCAGGCCGCGCCCGGCCGCCGCGTTCCGGCGGGCCGAGGCGTCGGGGGAACGCCGGCTGACCGTGCAGTTCCGCACGGAACACCCCGCCGAGGAAGGGCTGCTGGTCGGCCGCTCGCTGGAGGCCGCCTGGCGCACCCTGACCGGAGGGCCGCCGGCGGGCTGGGGCACCGCCGAGCCGGTGAACCTGCCGTGGTCGCCGCGCCAGCTCACCGGCCTGGCCCGGGGCCGGGCGCCCGAGCCGACGCTGGTCACCGCCGTCGGGTCGCCGGAGCGGCCCGCGCTGGCCACCGTACGCGTGACCCGCACGGCCGCCGGGGTCGAGGAGGACATCACCCTGTCCCTGGGGTACGGGCCCTCCGAGGAGGTGCCGACGGCCGCGCTCGCGGAGCTGGCGGAGGAACTGGTCGCCGGGCACGGCCTGGTCAGCATGCTGGCCTCCGTCGGGCCCGGGCGGCGGGACCTGAGCCTGACCCCGCGGGTGGCCGTGCCGGCGGTGCCGGTGTCCTTCACCCTGGGCGCGGCCGGCGTCGCCGAGGCGACGCTGACCCAGGCGCGGCGGCCCCCGCTGGAGGTGAAGCCCGTCCAGGTGGGCCCGCAGCGCAGGCCCGGGCTGCACTACCCGCTGGGCGACGGGAGCGACCCGGCGGCGTGGGAGGCGCTGTCCACGCTGCTGACCCACCTGCGCACGGCGGTGCCGCCGCTCCCGTAGTCGGGGTGGCGGCGGGCCGGACGTGGGGTTGTGTACGGCAGCCGGGGTAACTCCGGGCTGACAATATGAATCTGACGGTTGCTCTGGGTAGTGCAGGTCCGGACGGACCCTCGACCCGGTCCGCGTCTCGCAACCGAAGGACAGCACGCCCATGAAGCTCTCCCGCGCCGCACGCGTCGCCGCCCCCGCCCTCGCCGCCCTGGCCCTCACCATGGCCCTCGCGGGCCCGGCCGCGGCCGACCCGGCACTCGTGTCGCGCAACGGCGGCCAGATCCTGTTCACCGCGCAGCCGGGGGAGACGAACACGGTCACCTTCGGCATCAACGGAGGGGCCCTGGAGGTGGTCGACTCCACGGCCGTCCTGATCCCGGGACCCGGTTGCGCCAGGTTCAACAACGACCTCCATATCGTTCGCTGCGGCCTGGCGGCCGGGGTGACCCGCATCCTGGCCTCGCTGGGCGACCGGGACGACACCGCCACCAACAACACGCCCGCAGCGAGCGACATGATCGGCGGGGAGGGCCAGGACCGCCTCATCGGCGGCAGCGGCCCCGACCGGCTCATGGACTCCGACGGCTGGAGCGCCTCACCCGGTACCACCCCCACCTTCGACGGCAAGGGCGGCAACGACACCGTCATCAGCCGCAACGGCGGCCTCGACCGGATCGACTGCGGAGAGAACACCGGCGACCTCGACTTCCTGCTGGCCGACTCCGCCCTCCTCGACTCCGTCGTCATCCCGAACAACTGCGAGTTCATCCAGCGCGGCTGACCCGCCCCCGGGGGCGGCCGCGGTGGGACTACCCCGCCCCGCCGCCCCCGGCGCGCACCAGCCCCGTCTCGTACGCCAGCACCACCACCTGCACCCGGTCGCGCAGGTCCAGCTTCGTCAGGATGCGGCCCACGTGCGTCTTGACCGTCGCCTCCGACAGCACCAGCCGGGCCGCGATCTCCCCGTTCGACAGCCCCTGCGCCACCAGCAGCATGACCTCGCGCTCGCGGTCCGTCAGCCGCTCGATCTCCTTGTTCTCCGGCTCCGCCGCCGTCGTCGGGAGCATCGGCGCGAACCGGTCCAGCAGCCGCCGCGTCGTCGAGGGGGCGACCACCGCGTCGCCGCTGTGCACCGACCGGATCGCGGCCAGCAGCTCCGCCGGCGGCACGTCCTTCAGCATGAAGCCGCTCGCGCCCGCCTTCAGGCCCGAGAACGCGTACTCGTCCAGGTCGAAGGTGGTCAGGATGATCACCTTCGGGTGCTCCTCCGGCTCACAGATGCGCCGCGTCGCCTCCACCCCGTCGAGCTTGGGCATGCGCACGTCCATCAGGACGACGTCGACCGCCGTGGCCCGCAGCACCTCCAGCGCCTCCAGGCCGTTGCCCGCCTCGGCGACGACCTCCATGTCCGGCTGGGCGGCCAGCACCATGCGGAAGCCGGTGCGCAGCAGCACCTGGTCGTCGACCAGCATCACTCGGATGGACATGCGTGAGTACCTCTACCTCTTCTTGAGCGGGGGCTGAGCGGGGGCTAACTCTTCTTGAGCGGGAGCAGGGCACTGATCCGGAAACCCCCGCCGGGGCGCGGGCCCGCGTCCAGGGTTCCTCCGACCATACCGATGCGCTCCCGCATGCCGATCAGACCGTGTCCGGCGCCGTCCGCGCCGCCGTCCTCGTACAGTTCGTGCGCCGCGCCCCGCCCGTCGTCCTCGACCAGCAGGCCGAGCCCGTCGTCGAAGTAGACCAGCCGCACGCTCGCCTTCGCGTCGGGGCCCCCGTGCTTGCGCGTGTTCGTCAGCGCCTCCTGCACGATCCGGTAAGCCGTCAGCTCCACCCCGCTGGGCAGCCTGCGCGGCGCGCCCTCCACCTCGAAGTCGACCGTCAGCCCGGCCGCCCGCACCTGCTCGACCAGCACCTCGATCTGCTCCACGTCGGGCTGCGGCACGTAGTCCTCGGACTCCTGCGGCTCGCCCGTGCGCAGCACGCCCAGCAGCCGGCGCATCTCGGCCAGCGCCTGGCGGCCGGTGCCGGAGATGGTCTGGAGGGCCTCCTTGGCCTGGTCGGGCGCCACGTCCATGACGTACGCGGCCCCGTCGGCCTGGACCACCATCACCGAGACGTTGTGCGCGACGACGTCGTGCAGCTCGCGGGCGATCCGGGCGCGCTCGGCGGCCACCGCCACCTTGGCCTGCGCCTCGCGCTCCTTCTCCAGCCGCTGGTTTCGTTCCACGAGCTGGGCGTAATAGGCGCGGCGGGTGCGCAGTGAGTCGCCCATCACCCAGGCGAGGGCGAAGGGGACCATCATGAAGAGGACGAAGAGGACCTCCTCCGTGACGCTCGCGCTCTTGTCGACGCCGAAGCGCAGGAAGTACAGCGGCGAGGCCAGCAGCCCCGAGACCAGCGCGGCGCGCGAGACCCAGCGCGGGACGTCGGCGGCGGCCACCGTGAACAGGACGACCAGCATCGCGACGTCGCAGAACTGCATCTCCTGCCCGATGGCCAGCTGGCAGACGCCGGCACCGGCCGTCAGCCAGAACATCGGCACGGTCCACCTGCGGCGCAGGGCCAGGGCGGCGGTGAGCGCGCTGACGACGGGCACGGTGGCCAGCCGCAGGGCGGTGCTCTGCCCCTCGGCCCCGGCCACGTTCATCATCGAGATCCCGAAGAAGAGGACAGCCCAGAAGCTGTCGACGCCCGTCGGGTGTCTGCGGATGAAGTCGTAGAGGCGCTGCACGTAACCCAGAGTAGGGAAAGGAGATAGGTGCTGGAGTCAACCACAGGTGCGATCCCTGCGCCGGGCGAGTACTCCCCAAGGTGGAGGGTCGCCTTAACCTGTGGGTGATGAGCGCTGAGGGTGAGGTCAGGGGGCCGGTCCGGTGGCGGGCCGCGATGGAGGCCGCGCTGTACGGGCCCGGCGGTTTCTACGTGCGGCCGGGCGGGCCGGGGCCCGCCGGGCACTTCCGGACCTCCGTGCACGCCTCCGCCCTGTACGCGGGGGCCGTGGCCCGGCTGCTGGAGTGGGTGGACGGGGCCCTGGGCCGGCCCGGGCGGCTCGACCTGGTCGACATGGGGGCCGGGCGGGGCGAACTGCTGGCCGGCGTCCTCGCCGCCCTGCCCGCGGAGACGGCGGCGCGGGTGCGCCCGTACGCGGTGGAGCGCGCGGCGGAGCCCCCGGGGCTGGACCCCCGCATCCGCTGGGTGGCCGAGCCGCCCGGGGGGACGACGGGGCTGCTGTTCGCGAACGAATGGCTGGACAACGTACCGCTGGAGATCGCCGAGGACGGACGGTACGTCCTGGTCGCCCCCGACGGTACGGAGACCCCCGGCGGACCCCTGGAGGACGCCGACCGGGCCTGGCTGGAGCGGTGGTGGCCCGGCGCGGCGGGGCCCGGCGGCGGCCGGGCGGAGATCGGCCGGGCCCGCGACGAGGCCTGGGCGGCGGCCGTCGCCACCCTGGACCGGGGCCTCGCGGTGGCCGTGGACTACGCGCACACCCGCGACGCCCGCCCCCCGTACGGCACCCTCACCGGCTTCCGCGGGGGCCGCGAGACCGCACCCGTCCCGGACGGCGGCTGCGACGTCACCGCGCACGTCGCGCTCGACGCCTGCGCGGGACCGGGCGCCGGCCTGCTCACCCAGCGCGCGGCCCTGACCGCCCTCGGCGTCTCGGGCGGCCGGCCGCCGCTGTCCCTGGCCTCGACCGACCCGGCGGGCTACGTCCGCGCCCTGTCGGCGGCCGGCGAGGCGGCGGAACTCACCGCGCGCGGGGGCCTGGGCGACTTCGGCTGGCTGGTCCAGCCGGTCGGCATCGGACCCTGGCCGGACACCCCCTAGGGCGGATCTTTCGGGTCACGCACGAGGGGCCGGCGTCCCTGACGGGACGCCGGCCCCTCGTGCGTGCCGCTGGTTCCTACTCCGTGACGTCGTGGTCGTGGCCCGGGCGCAGACCGCCGCCGTTGCCGGAGCCGGTGGACGGCTTCGGGGTGACCGGCTGCGACAGCGGGGCCAGGTCGAAGGCGTAGTGGCCGACCGCGTTCGCGATGACGTCGACGTTGATGTCGAGCGCCTTCTGGTCGATGTTGTCGATGTTGTCGCCCTTGCCGTGGTAGTTCACGTCGTAGGCGACGCCCGCCTGACCGCCGAACTTCGCGGCCTGCGCGGCGGTCTTGATGCCCTCGGCGCCCGTGTCCGTACCGCCCGAGGGGATGCCGGCCTCGATGAACGGGCCGTAGTCCGAGCGGCCGGTGAAGTCACTGCCCTCGTGCGGGATGTTCTGCGAGTCGAGGAAGTCGGTGATCCCCTTCTCCAGCTGCGCCGAACCCTCCGGGCCGGGGCCGGAGCCGACCTTGTCGGAGTCGTCGCCGTCGTAGACGAAGTACGCGGCGTTCGGCGAGGCGATCATGTCGAAGTTGAGGTAGAGCTTGATCTGCTTCTTCTGCTCGGGCGTCAGCGAGGCCACGTAGGCCTCCGAGCCGAGCAGGCCGAACTCCTCCGCCGACCACCAGGCGAACTTGACCTTGTTCTTGATCTTCGACTGGCTGCTCGCGAGGCGCTGCGCGACCTGGAGGATGCCCGCCGAGCCGGAGCCGTTGTCGTTGATGCCCGGACCGGCCGCGACCGAGTCCAGGTGCGCGCCGAGGAAGACGGTGTTGTTCGCGTCGCCGCCCTTGGTCTCCGCGACGACGTTGAACGTCTTGCGGTTCTCGCGCAGCTCGCGGACGTCCAGGGTGAGCGAGACGGGACCCGCGGCCGCCTCGGCGGCGAGCTTCTCGCCGTCCTCCTGGGAGATGCCGCCGGTGGGGACCTTGCCGGCGTTCGCGTCGCCGAGGGTGCCGTTGAGGGCGCCGGCGGTGTTGTTGTAGATGACCGCGCCGACCGCGCCGGCCGCCGCCGCGTTCGCCTGCTTCGCCGCGAAGGTGCAGCCGCCGCGCTTGACGAGGGCGATCTTGCCGGTGAAGGCGCCGGGCGCGAAGTCCGTGGCCTCGCAGCCGTTGGTGCCGTCGGCGTCGACGGGGGCGACGGCGACGGGGGCGGTGATGCCGCCCTCCGGGCCGCTGGCCGTGTACGTCATCAGCTTGAGCGGGACGTCGCGGCCGGTCGCGCCGTTGACCTTCAGCTTCTCGGAGATCGTCTCGACGTACACGAAGTCGAACTCGTGGCGGGAGACCTGGTACCCGGCGCCCTTCAGCACGGCCTCGACGTACTGCGCCGACTGGGCGTGGCCCTTGGAGCCGGCCACGCGGTTGCCGTTGTTGTAGTCGGCGATCGACTGGAAGACCTTGAGGTGGTTGTTGGCGCCCTTGCCCGTCGAGTCCTTGACCAGTTTCCTGGCCAGCGCGTCACCCCGGGCGGCGTCGCTCTGCGGGCTCGTCGCACCGGCCGGGCCGGCGAGGAGCAGCGGGGAGACGAGTGCCACGGCCGCGAGGGCGGCGGTCGCAGTGGCTATACGGCGAGAGGGCATGAAGGTCCTTTCACAGCAGGAAGCGCCTGTGGGGGAGTGGTGGACGCACGTTAGACACCAAGAGGCGGCCGTCGCCAGACTTTTCACTGCTTCCGGTTTGTGAAATCCGGATATCGGTCCCTCTGGGGAGGGGCGAAAACCGGCCACCGTCCGATCGTCGGGCAGATCCGCTCAGCGCAGGATTCCCTCGATGAAATCGGAACCTATCCGTGCGACAACGGACAGATCCAACTGATGCTGTACGTACCGCCCCTGACGCCGGGTGTGCATCAGGCCCGCCTTCTTCAGCACGGCCAGGTGCCGGGACACCTCCGGCGCGGATATCCCGTAGACGCGCGCCAGCTCGCTGGTCGTGTACGGGGCGCGCGCCAGACTGCGGCACAGCATCATCCGCATGGGGTGCGCCAACGCCTCCATCCGCCGCTGGAGCAGCTCCACCGAACCCGGCTCGGAAGCCAGTTCGGGCGAGTCCAGCGGGTAGTGCACCACCGGCCGCCAGCCCGGCGCGTGCAGCACCAGCAGGTGCGGCCAGCCGAAGTTCGTCGGGACGAAGAGCAGCCCCGGCCCGATCCGCGGATCGGTGGCCGTGGCCTGGCCGTTGACCATCTTGTCGGCGGTGATCACCGTCAGCCCCTCGTCGACGCTCAGCGCCGGGGACACCTCCCGCAGCACCGCCGGCAGCCCCTTGCGCCGCAGCACCTCCGCCTTGTGCCGGGCGTCCGCCGTCTGCCGCGGCTCTATGCGCCGCCAGGTCTCGGCGAAGAAGGCCTCGTCGCAGTCCTCCAGCAGCCGCCGCATCCACACGCGCACCCCCGCCGGGTCGTCCAGCAGCCGGATCGAGAACTCCAACTGCCGCGGCCCGCGCGCCGCCGCCGTCTCCAGCGCCTTCGCCCGCGCCGCCGCGTCCTTCAACGGGTGCGGCCCGCCGCCCTCGTTGTAGAGCGCCAGCCAGCAGTGCTCCAGCGCGGCCATCACGAACCGCTCGTCGTCCATCAGGTCGAGCACGTCCAGCTCCTCGGCCAGCGTCGCCCCGGGGCGGCCGCTACCGCCGGGGATGCCGGCGAAGGCCATGAAGATGTCCGAGAAGGAACTGCGCCACATGAATTCGGCCTCAAGGAGCCGGTCGGCGAGGCAGGGGTCGAGCGAGGCTGTGGTGGCCCTCGTCCAGGACTGCAGCCCCGGGTGATGGGCCGGCTGCGAGAGCGCGTGCAGGGTCATGCAGAGCTCGGCGAGCGGTGACGGCGCGAAGCCGATCTGCTCCGCGGGGAGCCCGGCGATGTCGATGGTGACGCTCATCGCCCCATTGTGGCCTCCCGCCCGGGCCGCGGGCGGGCCGGGGCAGGGCGGAGGGGTACGGGCGGCCGTGCGCCCGTACGAGGGGTTGCGAGAGGCCCGGGCGGGGCATCGCCGCAGGTGGGGGGCGTCGATTGACGGGGAACGTCAATCGGCGAGCGCGCCGCGCCCAACGGGGTGAGGGTGGATGCATGACAGCGATCGAGCAGTACCTCCTGGACACCTACCGCGCGGCCCAGCACGGCACCCCCGTGCCCCCGCCCCCGGGCCGCGACGACGTCGCCACCCTGCGCGCCCTCCGCACCCAAGCCCAGTTCACCGCCGTCCTGGACGGCCGCCCGGCCACCCACCCCTGGCTCCACGCCCTGACCCGCCGCCTCCACCGGCCGGGACCGTGCTGAGGGGTACGCCGCCTCGCGGTGCGGGCCCGCTGTCTCCCCCTCGACGGGTCGGGGGCGGGTAGGTGGTTGCCCACCCGCCCCCGTCTGCGGCTCCGGGGGCCGGGGGGCGGTGTCGTGCCTGGGCGGGATCAGAGCCGGTTTGGGGGCTTCCCGTCAGTCCCATCGTCCTTCCGTGTCGTGCCGGTCCCTCAAGAGCGCTCCCTGCGGTCGCGTCGCTGCGCGATGTCGCTTCGCTCCACTCTTGACCGACCGTCCCGCCCCGGAAAGACAAAGGACTGCCGGGAAGCCCCCAAAAGAACGGCACGGTCCAAGGGCAGGGGACGGGTCTCTCAGCGATGAGGCGAGGGGCCGGGCGCCGGCCTGCCGGGCATCCGGGCCCCTCGATGGCCTGGCCCAGCGTCGGGGGCCCGGCTGCCTGCACCAAAAGACGATCAGAGCGCCCTGCGGTGCCCCCAAGCGCACCAGATCGCTACACGCTCCTCGGATATCGGCGTCCGGCTGCCGTCCGGGGCTGATACCCGCACCAAAAGACGACCAGAGCAGCGCGGGGAGCGCACGGACGCGTCGGATCGCTACGCGCTTCTCGCATCTCGGCGGCCGTCGGCCGTCTGGGGCTGGTCATGGACGGGTTCGACGTTGGCGACGGCGGTGGTGAACTCGCGCCCCGACGCGCCTCGGATGTACGCCAGCTCCATCCAGTGCTCGATGCCGGTGTCGGAGACGTTCTGGTTGATCACCGCCATCAGCTCTCCCTCGACGCCGGAAGCGATGTCCCGGACGCGTCGTCGCAGGAGCCGATGGGGGACGTACGTTGGCCACGGACCTCATGACAGGAGCGATGCGGTCGCCCGCCAACCAGGTGCTGTTCGCGGCCAGAACTGCGAGGGGCTGGTTCTCGCAAGAGCGGGCAGCCCAGGAGATCAGCGAGGCCGGCGCCCAGGCACTGGGTCGGCGTGGATACACCATTAGGGTCCGCACCTATCGGGCCTGGGAGTCGAAGAGCCCGCCGTGGCCGCGCTCGGACCAGGCGACGGCGCTGCGCGCCGCATTCGGTGTGGGCCCGGAAGCACTCGGCTTCGCCGCGGCATCGGGGCTGGTGCCTGACAGCCCTGCGGGCGGTCAGGGGACGATCCCGCCCGTGGCACGCCGAACAGCACTCAGCGCGGGCGCGGCCGCCATAGGCCTGCCCTGGCTCCCCCCGTCATCCACCGCCGTCGCCACCCCGCACCGCGTCAGCCGTGCGAGGCCGATTTCCTTCAGGCGACAACCGCCGACCTCGACGTCATCGACCAGCAGGGCCAGGCCCGCGTGTATTCCTCCGAGGCCCTCAACACCGCCATGCTCGCGGGCAACGATGAACTTGCCACGAGGACCCTGTCGAACATGGCCCGTCAGTCAGTCGACTTGGATAAACCACGCGAGGCAGTCCGCTTCGCCCGTAACGCGGAGAGTTACGCAGCCAAATGGGCTGCCCCTCCCCGAGTGACGGCACTCCTCGCTGTCCGTGTCGCTCAGGGCTACGCCCGACTCGGGGACGAGGTCGCGTACCCGACGCCAGCTCGTGTTGGTCCGGGAGGGCCTACGCCCGCACCAAGGTACGCAACAGGCCGGGGAGACCATGGACCTGCTCACCACCCATGTCGCATGAACGGAGTTCCCATGCCTGCGCGGATGCTTCCCGAGATCACCTTTGCCCGCCACGCCCCCGACCAGGCCCGCTCCAGCACCGATCGGCTGCTGGCCGTCTACGCCGAGGTCTACGACGCCCCTCCCTACGCAGGCGACCCGTTCTTCTCGGTGGAGACCTATGACTCGCGCCTCCAGGCCGCTTACGGCATGGAGGGCTTCGAGGTGGTCACGGCGCACCTGCCGGACGGCACCATGGCCGGATACGTCCACGGCGTGACCCTGACCACGGACCGTGCCTGGTGGGATTGCCTCCTGCGGGAGGGGAAGGTCCCGGCGGACGCCGAGAAGGCCGCCGAAGCGGGTGACGTGTTCTGGCTGAGGGAGCTCATGGTCCTTCCCGCTCACGCCGGCAAGGGCATCGGCCGCGCCCTGCACGACGCGCTGGTCCGTGGCCGCCGGGAGCGCTGGACCACCCTGACCTGCATCATCGACAACGAGCCCGCCCGCTCCGCCTACCCCCGCTGGGGCTACGAAGTGATCGGCCGCATCAAGCACGCCCCCGAGTCCCCGGTCTACGACGCCATGGTCCTCGCTCCTGCGAGCAGCGAACCATCCAGGGAGAGCAATGCCCAGGCGTGACCATGAAGACGATCCCGGCGCCCCGCCGGCGAACAGCCTCGTGCCTGCCGCCTCCGCCGCTGTGGTGGACGAGGACGGCCGAGTCCTGCTTCAGCGCCGGACCGACAACGGGATGTGGGGAGTTCTCCATCTGCCTCCTGGTCCGCCCCACCGGCGGCACCCTCCGCACGTCGGACACTGGCGCGCGGGGCGCGGTCCAGTCGTCCGATGAGGGTGCCGAGAGGGGCCACGCCGCCTCAGTTCAGACAGCCGGGCACCGGCGGGGCGCTGGGGGTGCAGTTGGTGGTGAGGTTGTTCTCCACCGGAGTGGCGACGAGGGTCACGGTGCCGCCGGAGTTGAAGATGCCGCCGGGGGCGTTCCTCGCGTAGTTGTAAGTGACCGAGCTGTTCCTGATGGTGGCGGTGGCGGGGTCGGTGCCGCCGGGGGTGACGAAGTTGGCGATGCCGCCGCCCTGCCCGTTGTCGCCCACATGCCTGTTGGCGAAGACGGTGACCCTGTCCAGGGTCATCACGCTGTCCCGGTTCAGGATGCCGCCGCCGTGACCGTTGTCGCTGGCCGTGGTGTTGCCGCGCACGAGGGTGTCCGCGATGGTCGACGTCGCCCTGAAGAGGTGGAGGCCCCCGCCGTCGTCGCCGGCGGTGTTCTCGGTCACCGTGCTGGACGTGATGGTCACCGTGCCGCGCCCGTCGATGCCCCCGCCGCTGTCCCGGGCGGTGTTCCCGGTCACGGTGGTGTTCGAGAGGGTCGTGGTGCCGAGGGAGAACAGCCCGCCGCCGTTGTTGGCAGTGGAGACGTTGAAGCTGAGGGTGCTGTTGCGGAGGGTGAGTGTGCCGGAGCTGACGATGCCTCCGCCCGCTCCTGCCTGGGTGGTCGCGTTCCTGGTGACTTGTACCGAGTTGAGGGTGAGCCGTCCGCCGTCATTGGCGATTCCCCCGCCGCCCTCCCCGCCCGAGGCGTCCAGGCCGTCGCGGATCGTCAGGTTGTTGAGGGTGAGGTTCCCCCCGGATCCTTCGGCCTTCAGGATGCGGAAGCTCGCTGCCGAGACGCGTCTGATGGTGCTGCCGTTGCCGAGGACGTTGATCTCGCTGGTGACGATCGGCAGGCCGTTCTCGGGGTCGCCCGGGTCGCCTGCGGTCAGTGTGTAGGTGCACCCGGGCGAGAGGATGAGGACGGCAGGACCAGGGGTCGTGTTCGCCGTGGTGATGGCGTTCCTGAGGGCCGTCGGACTGCAGGTGACGAACTGCTGCGCGTGGGCGGGGACCGGTACGGCGACGACGGCTGCGCAGGCCATGGCCGCGGTGATGCCCGCAAAAGCTCCAAATTTCGGCATATACGGAAAATAAGCAAAACGGAAGAGTCGTCCCGGAGGTCCTCGGTCAACGCGCCGTACAGGTGCCCCGTGCGGAGCAGCCGGTCCCGGACGGGCTCCTGGTCCTCACGTGGTGTGGGTATCAGCCACGGACGGTCGTCGGACGCCGAGACGGAAGGAGCGCGTAGCGATCGGCTGCGCCTGGGTGCGCCGCAGGGCGGTCTGGTCGTCCTTTCGTGCGGGTAGAGCCGCCGCCCGGTCCCGAAGGAGGTAGAAGAGGCCCGGATCCGGGACGTGGCCCTCATTTCACCCGTTGCCGACACCGTTCAGGCGATGCGACTAAGGGCGTCTGGTCAGAATGCAGTGGGGATCGTCGTTGTCTTCGTCGCCCACTCGGGTCCAGAGCATCAGCGTCTGTCCTTGCCGCCAAACGGCAAGGGAATCTCTGACTTCATCCCCCTCGGGGCCTTTTTCGTCGAACGTCCGCGAGATGCCGGCCCCTGTCCTGCTGGTCCAGGTACCCGATCCCGACCGGGGTCCGTCCCAGTTCCAGTCCGAGGCGCCCATCCAGTCGCCGCACACCTGGTTGGCGATGAACGTTCCATCCGACTTCAGCGTCAGGGTGCCGCCGTAGGCGTCGGTCCACGTGGTCGCGAGCTCGGCCGGCTGCAGCGCGACGGATTCGCCCTGGGGCGGCGGCCGGTTCCAGATCCTGCCGCAGGCCGTGAGCGCGAGAGCCACGGCAAGGAGAACAAGCACGGACCGGCAGGAACGCAACACACTCCACCCCCAGCGTTTCTGCAGGTCGCGTACGCGACCGGGGAGATCAAGGACGTATGCCGCAGCCTGGCACAGTCTTTGAACACGTTCAAGTCCGAGTGGTCGCCGACGGCCGGCAGGCGCCGAGAAGACAGGAGCGCGTAGCGATCCGACGCGCCCATCCGTTTCCCGCGCTGCTCTGTTCGTCCTCTGGTGCGGGTATCAGCCCCGGACGGTCGCCGGACGCCGAGAGGACAGGAGCGCGTAGCGATCTGGTGCGCCTGGGGGCTCCGCAGGTCGCTCTGATCAACCTCTCGTGCGCATTGCCGCCCCCGCCCCGGAACCTCGGCTCTTGAGGGCCCGGATGCCCGGCCTGCCGACGCCCGGCCCCGTCGCCTGATCACTGAGAGAACCCGCCCCTCCTCCTCTGGACCGTGCCGTTCTCTTGGGGGTTTCCCGGCAGTCTTTCGGCTTTCCGGGGCGGGCCGGTCGGTCAAGGGTCGCCGAAGGCGATCACGCAGTGACGCGACCGAAGGGAGCGCCCTTGAGGGACCGGCCCGACACGGAAGGACGATGGGACTGACGGGAAACCCCCAAAGCTGCTCTGAGACCGCCCAAGGGGATCCCCCCCGCCGCCAGGCGGCGCGGCGTACCCCCTACACCCGCGCCAGGAACCCCGCCGTCGCCGCCCGGACGTCCGCCGGCGTCCACGTCAGGCCCGGCTCCGTGACCTCCAGCTCCGTCACCGCCAGGCCCGGCGGGCCCTCCGCCGTCCACCGCCGGAAGAGCACCGTGCCCGTTTCCTCCGCCAGGCGGGCGCCCACCTCCGTGAGGCGGTCCGCCTCGTACGGGAGCCACACCTGGAACTGGTGGGTGTGCGGCACCTCCGGGTGGATCCGGGACCACGGGAGGTCCGCCTCCGCGAAGGCCTCCCGCAGTGCCGCGGCGACGACCCGGGCCTGCTCCACGTACGCCGGCAGCCGCGGCAGCTCCCGTTCCAGCCCGGCCAGGGCCGCCAGGGCCTGGGGGAACTGGCGGAAGACCTGGCCCCCGTACCGGTGGCGCCACACCCGGGTCTCCTCCACGAAGTCCCGGGGTCCGGCCAGGCAGGCCCCGCTCAGCCCGCGCAGCGACTTGTAGAAGGAGACGTACACCGAGTCCGCGAGCTGCGCGATCTCCGGCAGCGGCCTGCCGAAGTGGACGGTGGACTCCCACAGCCGGGCCCCGTCGAAGTGGACGACCGCGTCCCGCTCCCGGGCGGCGTCCACCAGCTGCTCCAGCTCCTCCCACGCGGGCAGCAGGAACCCGGCGTCGCGCAGCGGCAGCTCCAGCATCAGCGTGCCGAAGGGCTCGGGGTGCTCCCGGACCTCCTGCGGGGTGGGATGGCGCGGCTCCGTCACCGGGTGGGTGGTCCGCAGTCCGGCCAGCGCCGTCAGGGCGCCGCCCTCCCACCGTTCCGGGTGGCTCATCGGGTGCAGGGCCACGACCGGGTTGCCGGTGCGCCCCGCCCAGCAGCGCAGCGCGATCTGCTGGGCCATCGTCCCCGAGGGGAAGAACGCCGCGTCCTCGGTACCGAGCAGCTCCGCGACCCGCCGCTCCAGGTCGGCGACGACCCCGTCGCCGTAGATGTCCGCCGGGGCGTCCAGGTCGTACGGGGCGCCGGCGAGCCCGGCCAGCAGCTCCCGGACCGTCTCCTCCCGCCCGCCGTGCGTGAGGGCCCGGCGGGCCCCTTTCCAGGCCGCCACGAGCCGCTTCGTCAGCTCCGCGTCATCGCTCATGCCCCTGATCATCGCCGACGCCCCCGCCCCGCAGGGCCCCCTTTCCGCACCCGGCGGGCCTGACCGGCACCAGGCCGCCGAAAGGGCCTAGCATGGCGACGTATCGTCCGGTACCCCTCGCGGACTGGAACGGAAGGCCCTCACCGCGTGAACTCATCCCAGGAACCGCGTCCCGCCCGGCTCACCATCGGAGTCGTCGGCGCGGGCCGTGTCGGCCCCGCGCTGGCCCGTGCGCTCCAGCAGGCCGGGCACCGCCCCGTCGCCGTGTCCGGGGTCTCCGACGCCTCCCGGCGCCGGGCCGAGCGGATGCTGCCGGACGTGCCGCTGGTGTCTGCGGCGCAGGTGCTGGAGCGGGCCGAGCTGGTGCTGCTCACCGTCCCCGACGACGCCCTGCCGGGCCTGGTGGAGGGCCTCGCGGAGACCGGCGCCGTGCGTCCCGGGCAGCTCCTCGTGCACACCTCGGGGCGTTACGGGGCCGCAGTGCTGGACCCCGCGCGGCGCGCGGGCGCGCTCCCGCTGGCGCTGCACCCCGCGATGACCTTCACCGGTACCGAGGTGGACGTGCAGCGCCTGGCCGGGTGCTCCTTCGGCGTGACCGCCCCCGAGGAGCTGCGGCTGGCGGCGGAGGCCCTGGTCATCGAGATGGGCGGGGAGCCCGAGTGGATCGCGGAGGAGAGCCGTCCGCTCTACCACGCGGCCCTCGCCCTGGGCGCCAACCACCTGGTCACCCTGGTCGCCCAGGCCATGGAGCTGCTGCGCACCGCGGGCGTCGAGCACCCGGACCGGATGCTCGGCCCGCTGCTCGGCGCGGCCCTGGACAACGCCCTGCGCTCCGGCGACGCCGCCCTCACCGGGCCCGTCGCCCGCGGTGACGCGGGCACCGTCGCCGCGCACGTCTCGGAGCTGCGCAGGCACGCTCCGGCCACCGTCGCCGGGTACCTCGCGATGGCCCGCACGACCGCGGACCGCGCGCTCGCGCACGGCCTGCTCAAGCCCGAACTGGCCGAGGACCTGCTCGGCGTGCTCGCGGACCCCGCCGACCCGAAGGATTCCGAGCGATGACCGGCCCGCTCCAGCTGCTGAACACCGCCGAAGAGCTCCACAAGCTCCCGCGCACCGGCCGCCGGGCCGTCGTGATGACGATGGGCGCCCTGCACGAGGGCCACGCCACGCTCATCCGCACGGCGCGCGAGGAGGTGGGACCGGACGGCCAGGTGGTGGTGACCGTCTTCGTCAACCCCCTCCAGTTCGGGGCGAACGAGGACCTCGACCGCTACCCGCGCACACTCGACGCCGACCTGCTGATCTCCGAAGGGGCGGGCGCCGACGCGGTGTTCGCGCCCTCCGCCGACGAGGTCTACCCGGGCGGCGACCCCCAGGTGCGGATCACCGCCGGACCGATGGGGGAGCGGCTCGAAGGCGCCACCCGCCCCGGCCACTTCGACGGCATGCTGACCGTCGTCGCCAAGCTGCTCCACCTCACCCGCCCCGACCTGGCCCTCTTCGGCCAGAAGGACGCCCAGCAACTTGCCCTGATCCGGCGCATGGTGACCGACCTGAACTTCCCGGTCGAGGTGGCCGGCGTACCCACGGTCCGGGAGGACGACGGGCTCGCCCTGTCCTCCCGCAACCGCTACCTCGGCCCGGTCGAGCGCCGTACCGCCCTGGCCCTGTCCCGCGCCCTGTTCGCGGGCCGCGACCGGCTCGCCGCGCAGGCCGCGCTGTGCGCCCGCGCGGAGGCGGCGCCCGCCAGCGACGAGCGCGCCACCGCCCTGGCCCGGCTCGGCGAGATCCGTGCCTCCGCCGACGCGCACGCCGTGTCGGCGGCGGCCGGCGGCGGCACCGGGCTGCCGGACGCCGTACGGGCCGCAGCCCGGCACGTGCTGGAGGAGGCGGGCCGGCACGAGCCGCCGCTGGTCCTGGACTACCTGGCCCTGGTGGACCCGGAGGACTTCACCGACGTCGGCCCCGACTTCACCGGACAGGCCGTGCTGGCCGTCGCGGCGAAGGTCGGCACGACCCGGCTGATCGACAACATCCCATTGGAGTTCGGAGCACACGCGTGAGCACCACAGGCAACCCAGGCACCGCCGGTACCGGCATACGGCTGCACGCCCCCGCCCCCGGCTGGGCCGTCGACGCGGACGTCGTGGTCGTCGGTTCGGGCGTCGCGGGCCTGACGGCGGCGCTGCGCTGCGCCGCCGCGGGCCGCCGTACGGTCGTGGTCACCAAGGCGCGGCTCGACGACGGCTCCACCCGCTGGGCGCAGGGCGGCATCGCGGCCGCCCTCGGCGAGGGCGACACCCCCGAGCAGCACCTGGACGACACGCTGGTCGCGGGCGCGGGCCTGTGCGACGAGGCGGCCGTACGGCTGCTGGTCACCGAGGGTCCCGACGCGGTGCGCCGGCTCATCGCCGCGGGCGCGGTGTTCGACACCTCCTCCGAGACCGGCGAGATAGAGCTGACCCGCGAGGGCGGCCACCACCGCCGCCGCATCGCGCACGCGGGCGGCGACGCGACCGGCGCGGAGATCTCCCGCGCCCTGGTCGAGGCCGTGCACGCGGCGGGCATCCGCACCGTCGAGAACGCGCTCGTCCTGGACCTGCTCCAGGACGCGGAGGGCCGCACGGCCGGCGTCACCCTGCACGTGATGGGCGAGGGCCAGCACGACGGCGTCGGCGCCGTCCACGCGCCCGCCGTGATCCTGGCGACCGGCGGCATGGGCCAGGTGTTCTCCGCGACGACCAACCCGGCCGTCTCCACGGGAGACGGGGTGGCCCTGGCGCTGCGCGCCGGCGCAGAGGTCTCGGACCTGGAGTTCGTCCAGTTCCACCCGACCGTGCTCTTCCTCGGCCCGGACGCCGAGGGCCAGCAGCCGCTGGTGTCGGAGGCGGTGCGCGGCGAGGGCGCGTACCTGGTCGACGCGGACGGGGTCCGCTTCATGGTGGGCCAGCACGAGCTCGCCGAGCTGGCGCCGCGGGACATCGTCGCCAAGGGCATCATGCGCCGCATGCAGGAGCAGGGCGCCCGGCACATGTACCTGGACGCGCGGCACTTCGGCGCCGAGATGTGGGAGAACCGGTTCCCCACGATCCTGGCGGCCTGCCGGGCCCACGGCATCGACCCGGTGACCGAGCCGATCCCGGTCGCCCCGGCCGCGCACTACGCCTCGGGCGGCGTACGCACCGACCTGCAGGGCCGTACCACCGTGCCCGGCCTGTACGCGTGCGGCGAGGTGGCCTGCACCGGCGTGCACGGCGCGAACCGGCTGGCCTCCAACTCCCTGCTGGAGGGCCTGGTCTTCGCCGAGCGGATCGCCGAGGACATCGCCGCCAACCCGCCCGTGGGCAGCGGCCCGGGCATACCGGTGCCCGCCACCGGTCCGCTCCAGCCGGCCGAGGCCCGGTACGAGGTCCAGCGCATCATGACGGACGGCGCGGGCGTGCTCCGCTCCGCCGGTTCCCTCGCGGCGGCCGCCGAGGCGCTGGAGACCCTGTACGCGACGGCCCTGGGCGAGCTGGAGAGCCGGGGCAAGACCGCCGTGCCGGGCGTGGAGACCTGGGAGGCGACCAACCTGCTGTGCGTGGCCCGCGTCCTGGTGGCCGCCGCCCAGCGGCGCGCCGAGACCCGCGGCTGCCACTGGCGCGAGGACCACCCCGACCGGGACGACGCCGACTGGCGCCGCCACCTCGTGGTGCGGCTCTCGCGCACCGAGCGGCGGGCGCTGGTCGTCACCCCCACCGACTCCGCGGACTTCCCGTCCGTACACCACCCCCTCAGCCTGGAGAAGTGACCGTGAGCACCCCCGAACTCCCCCTGATCGAGCAGAACGAAGGCGGCTGCGGCGACGACTGCGGCTGCGGCGACGGCGAGGAGAGCGGCCTCGACCCGGCGCTCGCCCAGCTGCTGGTTGACGCGGGCCTGGACCCGATCGAGGTCGAGGACATCGCGCACATGGCGCTGTCCGAGGACCTGGACGGCGGGGTCGACGTCACCACCGTGGCGACCGTTCCCGAAGAGGCCGAGGCCATCGCCGACTTCGTGGCCCGCGAGGCCGGCGTCGTGGCGGGCCTGCGCATCGCCGAGGCCGTGTTCTCCGTCGTCTGCACGGAGGCCTTCGAGGTCGAGCGGCACGCCGAGGACGGCGACAAGGTCGAGGCCGGCCAGCTGCTGCTGTCGGTGCGCTCCCGCACCCGCGACCTGCTGACCGCCGAGCGCAGCGCCCTGAACATCCTGTGCCGCCTGTCCGGCATCGCGACGGCCACCCGCCGCTGGGCGGACGTCCTGGAGGGCACCCAGGCCCGGGTCCGCGACACCCGCAAGACCACCCCGGGCCTGCGTTCGCTGGAGAAGTACGCGGTCCGCTGCGGCGGCGGCGTCAACCACCGCATGTCCCTGTCGGACGCGGCGCTGGTCAAGGACAACCACGTGGTGGCGGCGGGCGGTGTCGCGCAGGCCTTCAAGGCCGTCCGCGAGGCCTTCCCGGACGTGCCGGTGGAGGTCGAGGTCGACACGATGCACCAGGTCCGCGAGGTCGTGGACGCGGGCGCCGACCTGATCCTGCTGGACAACTTCACCGTCCCGGAGACGGAGGAGGCCGTGACCATCGTCGCGGGCCGCGCGGTCCTGGAGTCCTCGGGCCGGCTGTCCCTGGAGACGGCCCGCGCCTACGCGGAGACCGGCGTGGACTACCTGGCGGTCGGCGCGCTGACGCACTCCTCGCCGATCCTGGACATCGGCCTCGACCTGCGCGAGGCGGAGTAACCGATGCTGCTCACCATCGACGTGGGCAACACCCACACGGTCCTGGGCCTGTTCGACGGCGAGGAGATCGTCGAGCACTGGCGGGTCTCGACCGACCCGCGCCGCACGGCGGACGAGCTCGCCGTCCTGCTCCAGGGCCTGATGGGGATGCACCCGATGCTCGGCAGCGAGCTGGGTGACGGGATCCACGGCATCGCGATCTGCGCGACGGTGCCGTCGGTCCTGCACGAGCTGCGCGAGGTCACCCGCCGCTACTACGGCGACGTGCCGGCGGTGGTGGTGGAGCCCGGCGTCAAGACGGGCGTGCCGATCCTGATGGACAACCCGAAGGAGGTCGGCGCGGACCGCATCGTCAACGCGGCCGCGGCCGTGGAGCTGTACGGGGGCCCGGCGATCGTCGTCGACCTCGGTACGGCGACCACCTTCGACGCGGTCTCCACGCGGGGCGAGTACGTGGGCGGGGTGATCTCCCCGGGCATCGAGATCTCGATGGAGGCGCTCGGGATGCGCGGCGCCCTGCTGCGCAAGATCGAGCTGGCCCGGCCGCGCAACGTGATCGGCAAGTCCACGGTCGAGGCGATGCAGTCGGGCGTGGTCTACGGGTTCGCGGGCCAGGTCGACGGGATCGTGCACCGCATGGCCAAGGACCTGGTGGGCCCGGACGGCGACCCGGACGACGTCCGCGTCATCGCCACCGGCGGGCTGGCCCCGATCATCCTCGGGGAGACCACGGTGATCGACGAGCACGAGCCGTGGCTGACGCTGATCGGGCTGCGGCTCGTGTACGAGCGCAACGCGCCCAACTTCGAGTGACACGGCCGCCGGTGGGGTCCCGCGCACGCGGGGCCCCACCGTGCGGTAGCGGACCGTCATGCGGAATCCTCAGCTTGAACCTGATCGGTTAGCTTGTCGGCGTCGGACGCACACCCTCGCGAAGCGGCACAGCCGAGACGGCACAGGACGGCCCAAATGCCCCGTAAATCACCGTACTTGCAGGTGGTCGCATCACTCCGGACCCGCATCGAGGCGGGTGAGTGGGCGATCGGCGACAGACTCCCCTCGCGCGCCCGGTTCGCGGAGGAGTACTCCGTCGGGCAGGGCGTCACCCAGCGGGCCATGGAGCAGCTGATCATCGAGGGCTTCCTCGAAGGCCGCGCCGGCTCCGGCACCTACGTGCGCACCCCGCGCCGGCGCATGCGGATGCTCCGCACCCGCCGCCGCGTCCCCGGCTCCGGCAACACCTTCCGCTCCGAGGCCGCGGCGCACGGCATCGCCGCGTCCTGGGACTCCAAGACCCTCCCGCAGGTCCCGGCGCCCGAGCGGATCGCCGCCCGGCTGGCCATCGAGCCCGGCTCGCCCTGCGTGATGACCCGCTACGAGTTCATGGCCGACGGCAGCCCCGCCGAACTCTCCGAGTCCTGGGAGCCCCTGGCCATCACCTCCGGAACCCCGATCGTGCTCCCGGAAGTGGGCGAGCTGCGCGGCGCCGGGGTCGTGGCGCGAATGCGCTCCATCGGCATCACCGTCACCTCCGTGGTGGAGGTGCCCCGCCCCGCCCGGGCCAACCAGAACCAGGCCAACCTCCTCGGGATCAGCCTCGGCGCCATGATCACCGAGGTCGAGCGCACCTACCTCGACTCCGACGGCCGCCCCGTGGAGACCGCCGACCTGGTCATCCCCGACTCCCGCTACGAGATCGCGTACGCCTTCCCGGTGGAGTGACCAAGGGCGCGTATTGTGAACGGCCGTACTTTCCGACGGCCGGGTTTTTTTACCGGAACCGGCCGGAGTGTGCCTCTCGTGGAGATAGCGTCACGCTCGAGAAGCACCGCGACCTCGTCCACTGCGGAGGAGACACCATGACCGCGAACGCCCGACCCGACTGGCGCAAGTCGTCCTACTGCGGCGACGGCGACGCCTGCGTCTACGTGGCCGCCGCGCCCGGCACCCTGGTGCGCGTGGCCGACCGGGCCGACCCGGCGCACCTGGTGATGGCGACCACCCACGCCGCCTGGGCGGAATTCGTGAAGGCCGTCAAAGAGACCGGCTGAACCGCCCGGAGGGGGCGGCGTGGATTTCCGCCGCGCCGCAATCCCGCACCCTCAGGGGATTTTGTCCGATTAGCGCGTATCTTCGCCCCATGCCCACGCCCTACGGATCCCGCGGCGGCATGGCGTTCAGCGCCGCCGAGCTGCACGTGCTCAGGCGTTCCCTCGCCCACGCCCTCCAGTCCTCCACGGCCCCCCTGACCGCTTCCGAGGTCCAGGACTGCCTGCACCTCGCGGCGTCGGTGGACGACGCCGTCCTGGAGGCGGGCCGGCTCAGAGCCTTCCTGCTCGACGACCTCGCCCGCTACAGGGCCGCCCTCCCCGGGAGCCTGTCCGGCTATCTGGAGCTCCTCCAGGACGCCCTGGCCGCCGGGTACGAGCCCCGGCCCGACGACCTGGCCGCCCTGCGCGCCCTGCGGGCCAACCCGGTCGCGGGCGCCGTTCTGGAGCGGGCCCAGGCCGTCGCCGAGCGCTCCGTACGCCGCAGGCTCGCCACCGGGACCGCGCCCGCGGCCGCCCCGGCGCCGCGCACCCGGCTGCTGGCCCTGGCCGGCGGCAAGGAGCAGCCGGCCCCGCAGCCGACCCCGCCGTCGAAGCCCGCCCCGCAGCCGACCCCGCCGGCCCGCCCGGTGCCCACGCCGGGCGAGGTCTTCCCGCCGCGCCGCAAGCCGAGCCCGCCCCCGGCGGCCGGGCGCGCGGCGGTATAGCTACGCTGGGGGGCATGGACTACGTCTCCGCGCTCGTGCCCCCCTTCGTCATGGCCGCGTTCTTCATCGCACTCGTAGTGACGATCGTGAAGACCCAGGGCGGGGCCAACAAGGCCAAGGAAGACGCGGCCGTCGAAGCCGCGATCGCCCGCGCCGAGGCCGGCCAGCAGTCGCAGAAGTGAAGTAACCCCGGCCGGGGTTTTCCACCGCGCGTTGCGGCGAATAGTCGGGCAATTCGCCGCAATCGGCACTATTGTGCTGCTGTGCCTCGCCCCTTGGGAGAACTCGAAGACGCAGTGATGACGCGGGTGTGGCAGTGGAACCGCCCGGTCACCGTTCGGGAAGTCCTGGAAGACCTCCAGCAGGAACGGTCCATCGCGTACACCACGGTCATGACCGTTATGGACAATCTCCATCAGAAGGGCTGGGTCCGCCGGGAAGCCGAAGGCCGCGCCTATCGATATACGGCGGTCTCCACCCGCGCCGCCTACTCGGCCGCACTGATGAACGAGGCCTGGTCGACCAGCGACAACCCGGCGGCCGCTCTCGTCGCCTTCTTCGGCATGATGTCCCAGGAACAGCGCGAAGCCCTCCGCGACGCCGTACGCATCGTCCAGCACGACGAACCCGAACCCGGACCCGAGCCCGGCCCCGGACCCGAGAGCGGACCGGCCGGCGAGGACCCGTCGGGGCCCGCGCCGGAAGGGGACTCCGGCGCGCACGGGGGCGACCCGGGGCGATAGCGTCCGGGTATGGGAGAGCTTTCCACCACAGACGACGCGAAAACAGTGACGATCCGCCGCGCGCGCACCAGTGATGTTCCGGCGCTGCGCCGCCTGCTCGACCAGTACGTGCAGCAGCGGATCCTCCTCGACAAAGCCCCCGTGGTCCTTTACGAGGACATCCAGGAGTTCTGGGTCGCGGAACGCGACTCCGACGGGCAGGTGGTGGGCTGCGGGGCCCTCCACGTCATGTGGGAAGACCTCGCCGAAGTGCGCACGCTCGCCGTCGACCGCGACTTGAAGGGCGCCGGTGTCGGGCACCGGGTGCTCGCCAAGTTGTTGGAGACAGCCCGCCGCGTCGGGGTGAGCCGGGTATTCTGCCTGACCTTCGAAGTGGACTTCTTCGCGAAGCACGGCTTCGTCGAGATCGGCGAGACCCCGGTGGAGACCGATGTCTACATGGAGCTCCTGCGTTCCTATGACGAGGGAGTCGCCGAGTTCCTCGGTCTCGAACGAGTGAAGCCGAACACCTTGGGCAACAGTCGGATGCTGCTGCACCTCTGATCGATCGCAGCGGCTATTACGGGCCCCCGTCCGCCCGTGGCCTATGTCCGAATCGCGCACGTTTCCCGCCTTGTTGAGCCCCTGAACCTCTCGACGGGGGTTTGTGTTTTCCAGGCAAAAGCGGTTTCCTTTCCGCGTACTGCATTTTCGATGAAAGGAAATCCGGTGGCACAGAAGGTTCAGGTCCTTCTTGTCGACGACCTCGACGGTGGCACGGCGGACGAGACCGTGACGTTCGCTCTGGATGGCAAGACCTACGAGATCGACCTCACCACCGCCAACGCTGAAAAGCTCCGCGGTGCGCTGGAGGACTTCGTGAAGGCGGGCCGCCGCACCGGCGGGCGTGCTTCCACCGGCCGCGCCAAGGGCCGCGCCGCCGCCCCGGGCAGCCCGGACACCGCCGAGATCCGCGCGTGGGCCAAGGCCCAGGGCCTCAGCGTCAACGACCGCGGCCGGGTGCCCGCCGAGATCCGCGAGGCCTACGAGAACGCCAAGGGCTGAGGCGTACGCCGCCCCAGGCGGGCGCGGTGGCATTCCGTCGCCGCCGCGGCCACCAGGCGTACGAGATCGGGCCCGGCCGGCTCCGCACAGAGCCCGGGCCCGGCCCCGGCGCCCTGCCCCGGACCGGGCAGGGCGGGCAGCGATGCCTCGCATCCCAGCTCGGGGGGCCGCAGCCACACGGCGGCCCCCCGAGGGCTTTCTCCCGGTGCCCGTCCCGGCGGCACGGGGGCGGTGATCCTGCCCCCCGCGCCCAGGGCGGTCAGATCCAGCGCCACCCCGCCCCACTCCAGCCAGTCGAGCAGCCCCTCCAGCTCCTCCGCGCCGCCCGGGGCGATCAGGAAGCGCATCCTGCGCCCCGTCACGGCCACCGGACCGGTGGCGGCGAAGCCGGGCCGGCGCAACAGCGCGGCCCCGGCGTCCGAGGGGAGCTCCAGCACGTCGAACCGGATCCCGGTGACCAGCTGCGGGGGCGGCCCCCCGGCACAGGTCCAGCCGAGCACCCGCTCGTACCAGGTGCGGGTGTCGTCCTCGGACGGGACGCGGGGCGAGGGGACGCTCACGGTGCTGAGGGACATGACCGGAGCAACTCCGACGACGGCCGACGGGTTACGCGACGCGCCCGCACCAATGCGGAGTGTAAACATCGGTCGGCCGGAGTCCCACATTCGGGACACAAGCGTGTTCGCCCGTAGCGGAGGGAACCATGCGTACCGGCATGGAGTGTCAGTCCTTACGGGTAAGACATTCCTAGTGGATCGGGGCGACACGCTGATTTGAGCGTGTTCCGTTCGCCATCGGCGTACACCTGTGACGGGTATCTGCCTGGCCTGCGGGAACATCGTCTCGCACCATCGAGTTGGAGCAGTAGTCGGCTCTTACAGCCGGTTTTCCTCACCGACGTGGGGGTGAGCCGTGGACGGATGTCGGCAGTTGGAATGAGCTGTCCCGTCCCGCGGGACTAGCATGCGGAAGGACAGGGCGGGGACCGACCCCGAACTGCCCGACCGCTCTGAGGAGCGATAAACGATGTTCGAGAGGTTCACCGACCGCGCGCGGCGGGTTGTCGTCCTGGCTCAGGAAGAAGCCCGGATGCTCAACCACAACTACATCGGCACCGAGCACATCCTCCTGGGCTTGATCCATGAGGGTGAGGGTGTCGCCGCTAAGGCCCTGGAGAGCCTCGGGATTTCGCTCGAGGCTGTTCGCCAGCAGGTTGAGGAGATCATCGGTCAGGGCCAGCAGGCCCCGTCCGGCCACATCCCCTTCACCCCGCGGGCGAAGAAGGTCCTGGAGCTGTCGCTCCGAGAGGCCCTCCAGCTCGGCCACAACTACATCGGCACCGAGCACATCCTGCTCGGCCTGATCCGCGAGGGCGAGGGCGTCGCGGCCCAGGTCCTCGTGAAGCTGGGCGCCGATCTGAACAGGGTCCGGCAGCAGGTCATCCAGCTGCTCTCCGGCTACACCGGGGGCGGCAAGGAGTCGGCCACCGCAGGCGGCCCGGCCGAGGGCACCCCCTCGACCTCGCTGGTCCTCGACCAGTTCGGCCGCAACCTCACCCAGGCTGCCCGCGAATCCAAGCTCGACCCGGTCATCGGGCGCGAGAAGGAGATCGAGCGGGTCATGCAGGTCCTGTCCCGCCGGACCAAGAACAACCCGGTCCTCATCGGCGAGCCCGGCGTCGGCAAGACCGCCGTCGTCGAGGGCCTGGCGCAGGCGATCGTCAAGGGCGAGGTCCCCGAGACCCTCAAGGACAAGCACCTCTACACGCTCGACCTGGGTGCCCTGGTCGCCGGTTCCCGCTACCGCGGTGACTTCGAGGAGCGCCTGAAGAAGGTCCTCAAGGAGATCCGCACCCGCGGCGACATCATCCTGTTCATCGACGAGCTCCACACCCTCGTGGGTGCGGGTGCCGCCGAGGGCGCGATCGACGCCGCCAGCATCCTGAAGCCCATGCTGGCCCGTGGTGAGCTCCAGACCATCGGTGCCACGACGCTGGACGAGTACCGCAAGCACCTCGAGAAGGACGCGGCCCTCGAGCGCCGCTTCCAGCCGATCCAGGTGGCGGAGCCTTCCCTCCCCCACACGATCGAGATCCTCAAGGGCCTGCGCGACCGCTACGAGGCCCACCACCGCGTCTCCATCACGGACGAGGCCCTCGTCCAGGCGGCGACGCTGGCGGACCGGTACATCTCGGACCGCTTCCTGCCGGACAAGGCGATCGACCTGATCGACGAGGCCGGCTCCCGGATGCGCATCCGCCGGATGACCGCGCCGCCGGACCTCCGCGAGTTCGACGAGAAGATCGCGGGCGTCCGCCGCGACAAGGAGTCGGCCATCGACTCCCAGGACTTCGAGAAGGCGGCTTCGCTCCGTGATTCGGAGAAGCAGCTGCTCGCCGCGAAGTCCAAGCGCGAGAAGGAATGGAAGGCCGGCGACATGGACGTCGTCGCCGAGGTCGACGGCGAGCTCATCGCCGAGGTCCTTGCGACCGCGACCGGCATTCCCGTCTTCAAGCTGACCGAGGAGGAGTCCTCGCGCCTGCTGCGCATGGAGGACGAGCTCCACAAGCGCGTCATCGGCCAGAAGGACGCCATCAAGGCCCTTTCGCAGGCGATCCGCCGTACGCGGGCCGGCCTGAAGGACCCGAAGCGCCCCGGTGGCTCGTTCATCTTCGCCGGTCCGTCCGGTGTCGGTAAGACCGAGCTCTCCAAGACGCTCGCCGAATTCCTCTTCGGCGACGAGGACGCGCTGATCTCCCTCGACATGTCGGAGTTCAGCGAGAAGCACACGGTTTCCCGCCTCTTCGGTTCGCCCCCCGGCTACGTGGGCTACGAAGAGGGCGGCCAGCTGACCGAGAAGGTCCGCCGGAAGCCGTTCTCCGTCGTCCTCTTCGACGAGGTCGAGAAGGCGCACCCGGATATCTTCAATTCCCTTCTCCAGATCCTGGAGGACGGTCGCCTGACCGACTCCCAGGGCCGGGTCGTGGACTTCAAGAACACGGTCATCATCATGACGACCAACCTGGGTACGCGGGACATCTCCAAGGGCTTCAACCTGGGCTTCGCCGCCCAGGGCGACGTCAAGACCGGTTACGACCGGATGAAGGCGAAGGTCAACGAAGAGCTCAAGCAGCACTTCCGGCCCGAGTTCCTGAACCGTGTCGACGACACGGTCGTCTTCCACCAGCTCAGCCAGGAAGACATCATCCAGATCGTCGACCTGATGATCGCCAAGGTGGACGAGCGCCTCAAGGACCGCGACATGGGCATCGAGCTCAGCGGTGACGCGAAGCAGCTCCTGGCCAAGCGCGGCTACGACCCGATCATGGGTGCGCGCCCGCTGCGCCGGACCATCCAGCGCGAGATCGAGGACCTGCTGTCGGAGAAGATCCTCTTCGGCGAGCTGCGCCCCGGTCACATCGTGGTCGTCGGCGTGGAGGGTGAGGGCGAGGAAGCCAAGTTCACCTTCCGCGGCGAGGAGAAGTCGGCCCTGCCCGACCTCCCCCCGATCGAGGCCACGGGCTCAGGCCCGGACCTGTCGAAGGGCGCGTAAGCACCAGCCGCTCGCGGCAGCTGTACCAAGGGGCGGCCCCGGGACCCACAAGGTCCCGGGGCCGCCCCTTTGGGCTGGGGGGTGTGGCTCGGGGTTGCAGGCCTTGGTCTTCGGTGGGCCGGGGCAAACGCCCCGGGGGCGGTGACAAGCCGCACAGGGCAAAACGGACCTACTAGGAACTCTCGTAGGTTTTGGTGTCCTGGTTTGTCCCTGTGGAGGCCCAGTACGGGCGCCGTCAAGAGTGTGGAGATCCACCGCGCGGCTACGAGTCGGGGTAGTAAAAGGGACGTTTGGGGAAGTCCGGGGGCGCGGGTTACCAAGGTGGGGCAAGCCCGGCAGTGGCGGTTCGGTCCGCAGCGCCGGGATCTTTCTTGCCCGAACACTCCCTTGTCCCCGGCCCCGGAGGTCTCCACATGTCCGCGAAGCGCGTCAGCACCCGCCGCACCCGTATCGCCCTCGCCGCCACCGGTCTCGGTGCGCTGCTGGCTCTCGGGGCCGGGACGACCGCCGCCTTCGCAGACGAGGCCCCCAGCACCCTGTCCGCCTCCGTCGAGGTCGCCGCCGTCCAGGCCCAGGCCGAGGCGCAGGCCGAGGCGGCCGCGAAGACCGCCCTGTGGGCCAAGCCCGTCGACAGCTACACGCTGTCCGCGACCTTCGGCAAGGGCGGCAGCATGTGGACGCACAAGCACTCCGGCCAGGACTTCGCCGTCCCCACCGGCACCCCGGTCAAGGCCGCCGGCGCCGGCACCGTCGTGAAGGCCGGCCCGAACGGCGGCGGCGACGGTCCCGCGTACGGCAACGCCATCGTGATCAAGCACGCGGACAACACGTACTCCCAGTACGCGCACCTCTCGAAGATCCAGGTCAAGATCGGCCAGAAGGTCTCCGCCGCCCAGAAGATCGCGCTGTCCGGCAACACCGGCAACAGCAGCGGCCCGCACCTGCACTTCGAGATCCGCACCACCCCGAACTACGGCTCCGCCGTCAACCCGGTGGCCTTCCTGCGCAACGCCGGCGTCACCGTCTGATCATCCTGATCCGGGTCAGATCAGCCAGGAGTGGGTGGGCTTGGTCTTCCCGATCTTGTTGTTCTTCAGGCCCGTGACCTGCTCCTGACCGAGCGCCTGGTCGAAGATCCGGATGTGGTCCAGCGGCCCGTCCCACGCGGCGCTCCAGATCCCGTGGTGGCGGGCCCGGCCCAGCTGGAGGGGGCCGGGACCGGCCCAGATGCCGGATACCTGCGCCTGGCCGGCCTGCTTGTCGTCCACCCACAGGGCGATGGTCTTCTTCTGCGCGTCGTAGGTCCCCGTCAGCAGCGCCCACTGCCGTGTGGTGTCCACGTTGTCCACGACGACCTGCTGCGCCGTGGCCGCCTGGCCCTTGTCGCCGGTCTGTACCCGGAACACCCAGGCCTTCTTGCCGTTCACGACTTCGAAGCCCAGCTCGAAGGAGTACGAGTCCCCGTCGCCCTGGCTCACCGCCATGCGCGAGCCGGTCTCGGCCACGTTGTAGGCGCGGGTGGAGACGGTGAAGCTCTTCGTGACGTCCACGGCCGCCTCGGCGCCCTGGGCGTAGGAGTCCGGGGTGCCCTTGAAGCGGACCTCGGTCCGCTTGGCCAGTTCGCCCAGGGAGGCGCCGGGCCCCAGGGCTATGCCCATCTTCCCGCTGCGGTCGCGCAGCAGGTTCGGCTCGCCCGGCACGGTGGGGGAGTCGTCCTCGGGGGTCTTGCCGTCCGGGGACTGCGAAGAGGGGCCGCCGGACGCGCTCGGCGAGCCCGAGGCGGCGACCGCCGGCGGGTTCGCCGGGTCGTCGTCGGAGCCGTTCAGTACGAAGAACCCCGCGCCGCCCGCCACCAGGACGACCGCGAGCGCCCCGATCCCGATGGTCAGCCGCTTCCGCTTGCGCTGCTGAGCCTCGGTGGCGTCGGCCATCGCCTGCCAGTCGGGCGTGGACGCGGAGGCGGGGGCAGCGGCGGAGGGAAACGGTTCGTCGGGCTGGGCCGCAGGCGGGCCGAAGCCGCCGCCGGCCGGCTGTCCCTGCGCGGGGCCCGGCTGGTAGGGATTCGGCGTCTGCGGCGGGAATCCGTAGCCGCCGCTCCCCGAGGCGGGGCCGGGCTGGGGGCTGTTCGGGCGATCCGTACCGTCAGTCATGGCACGGATGCTAGAACATCGCCGGGAACGGCCGTCAGCCCGGGAGCTGGATGATCGGGAAGCTTCCCGTCGCCGTCGGGGCGTGCTCCGGCAGCCACAGCACCGCGACCGCGCCCGCGGCGGCGCCCTCGTTCTCCGCGCCGCCCCGCGCCGCGACGTTGCGGAACGTCAGCCGGGCCCCCAGTACCCGGGCCTGCCCCTCCGCGATGGTCAGGCCGAGCCCGTGGCCGACGCCCGCCCGGTCCGTGGACCCGGTCCGGAAGCGGCTCGGGCCCTCGCGGAGCAGTGCCTCGGGGAAGCCCGGCCCGTGGTCCCGGACGCGTACGACCCGGCCCTCCACGTCGACCTGGACCGGGGCCCGTCCGTACCGCATGGCGTTGGCCAGCAGGTTGCCCAGGATCCGCTCCAGCCGGCGCGGGTCCGTGCTGACGATCTCGTCCGCGACGACCCGTACCGAGGCGGCCGGCATCAGCGAGGCCACCCGCCGGGACACGAATTCGCCCAGTGCCACCTCCTGGAGCTCGGCCCGCTCGGACGCGCCGTCCAGCCGGGCCACCTCCAGCACGTCCTCGACGAGCGCCCGCATGGCCTGCGCGCGGTCGCGCACCAGCTCGGTCGGCCGGCCCGGAGGCAGCAGTTCCGCCGCCGTGAGCAGGCCCGTCACCGGGGTCCGCAGCTCGTGCGCGATGTCCGCCGTCACCCGCCGCTCGGCCTCCAGCCGCTGCTGGAGGGCGTCCGCCATGGCGTCCACGGCCCGCGCCAGGTCGTCGGTCTCGTCCCGTACGACACCGCCCACGGCGTCCCGTACGCGTACCTCGGGGTCCCCGTGCGCCACCCGCTGCGCGGCGGCCGCGGCCTCGCGGAGCCGGCGCGAGATCTGGCCGCCGATGAGGACGCCCATCGCCGAGCCGCCGATCACCACGGCCAGGGAGCCGACGACCAGGGCCCGGTCGAGGTCGCGCACCATGTTGGCGCTCTCGCGGAACTCGTGGTGCATGGACAGCACCTGCCCGTTGCCGAGCGGTACGGCCGCCCACACCTCGGGAACCCGCTTCTGGTACTCCTGCACGTAGGTGCCGCGCCGCCCCGAGCGGGCCTTCTCGCGCAGCTCGGCGGGCAGCTCGGGGTCGTTGATCTTGGCGCCCCAGATGGGCTTGCGCCCGGCGTCGGGGGTGCGGGCGATGTACTGGACCCGCTCCAGCTCCTGATCGCGGGCGCTCTCCATCATCGACACGCGGGCAGCGCTGTGCACCACCAGGCTCAGGGCGAGCGCGGTGAGGGCGCCGACGGCGGCGATGGCGAGCGTGATCTTCCAGCGGATCCCCGTACGGAGGGTGATGCGCCTCATGCGGTTCTACTCATGCCTTGAGCTTGTATCCGAAGCCGCGGACCGTCTCGATCCGGTCCTGTCCGATCTTGGTGCGCAGTCGCTGTACGTGGACGTCCACGACCCGGGTGTCGCCGCCCCAGTCGTAGTCCCAGACCCGTTCGAGGAGCCGGTCGCGGGACAGGACGGTGCCGGGCGCGGAGGAGAACTCCAGCAGCAGCCGCATCTCGGTGGGGGTCAGGGCGACGGGGGTGCCGGCCTTGCGGACCTCCATGCCCTCGGTGTCGACCTCCAGGTCGCCGAAGGACAGCACTCCGCGCTCGTCGGAGCCGTCCGCGTCGGAGGAGCCGTTCGCGCCGTTGTGCGAGCCTCCGGCGTGGCCGAAGCGGCGCAGCACGGCGCGGATGCGGGCGACGAGGACGGAGCCGTCGAAGGGCTTGGTGACGTAGTCGTCCGCGCCCGCCTCCAGGCCGAGGACCACGTCGATGCTGTCGGCGCGCGCCGACAGCATGATGACGGGGACGGTGGACTCGTCGCGGATGCGCCGGCACAGGCTGACGCCGTCCATGCCGGGCACCATCACGTCGAGCAGGGCGATGTCGGGCCGGTCCGCCCGGAAGGACTCCAGGCCGGACAGGCCGTCGGGCATGGCGGTGACCACGAACCCGTCGCGTTCCAGCGCCAGGGTCGTGGCCTCGCGGATGACGTCGTCGTCCTCCACGAACAGCACGTGGGTCTCGGCCATGCCCAGCCTCACTCCGGTTCCATCGTCGGTGCGGTCAGTCGTTCTTCTGCGAGACGGCCGGGGCCGGCTGCATCCCGGGGTTGTACACGTTGCTGTACTCCGAGTGCACCCGGTCCTGCTCGGCGAACCGCTCGCCGTTCCAGCGGTACGTGATCACGTCCTCGCCGGACGGTTCGGAGGGCGCGGCGTCGTGCCCGTACACGGGCTTGCTGACGACCAGGTCGCCCCGGTCGATCTCGGCGTAGACGGGCTTCTGCTCGTCCGCGAACACATTCTCGTACTTGGCGCCGTCCGAGCGGTACACGTACGAACCGCGCCCCAGGGCGTCGGCGCAGGACAGGACGTTGACCACGACGTCGACGACGGTGTTGCCGGTGATCTTCCCGTAGCTCACGTCGATCGGGTACTCCTTGCCCGTGCAGGGCTTGAGGTCCCGCTTGATCTCGGCACTGACCTTGGGGTCGGCCTTCAGCAGGGCCACCGGGTCGATCCGCTTGACCGGGCTGCCGGTGGACGCGGCGGCGGAGTGCCCCGGGGCCGGCGGCTTGGAGGGGCCGCCGGTGGGCTGGTTGCTGCGCGCCACCGGATCGGTGCGCGCGGGCCCGCCGTCGCGCAGTCCGGTGCCCCCGGCGGAGCACCCGGCCGCGAACAGCACTGTGCCGACGAGGACCGTGGTCCCCGCCGACATGAGTACCAGCGAGCTTCTGCCGCTCAGGCTTTGGCCATTCAGGCCGCGCACCGCTCCCGCCCCTCGTAGCGCGTGGTGTGGTCACCGCGTTCCAGGGCGCGCATGTCCAGGTCCCGGCTCTCCAGCTCCTGACGGAGCCTGGCCAGGGCGCGGTGCAGTGTGCTCTTCACGGTTCCCGCCGACATACCGAGCGCCGCGGCCGTCTCCTCGGTGCTCATCTGCTCCCAGTGTCGCAGCACCACGACACTGCGCTGCTTGGGCGCGAGCACCTTGAGGATGTCCATGAGCAGGGCGCGGTCGGCGCGCTGGTCGGAGCCGTCCTCGACGGAGGCGTCGGGGAGCTGCTCGGTGGGGACCTCGTCGAGCTTGCGGGCCCGCCACCATTCGGTCCGCGTGTTGATCATGACGCGGCGCAGGTAGGCGTCGGCGAGGGACTTGTCGGCGATGCCGTCCCAGCGGCCGTAGGTGCGCACGAGGGCGGTCTGGAGGAGGTCCTGGGCGTCCGTGGGGTCCGGGACCAGGCGCCGCGCGCTGCGCAGCAGGGCGTCCTGCCGGGTGCGTACGTACTCCTCGAACTCGAGTACCTCTCCGTGCGCCATACAGACCGCCTCCACTGCGTCCCCGTCTCCGCTGCCTTACGGATCCGAAGTTACGGAGGGGTTGTCACGGCACTGTGCGGGTCAGCCTGCGGTGGGCGCACGGACACCCGTAGGTTGTGTAACAGCGCCCGTGAGCTGCGGTTTCCCGGCCTGAAACGGAATGTTCGAGTCAACTTCGAGTGAATTCCGAGGGAGCGGAGCCGCCGGTCGCTCCCCCTCGGGATTCAGCTCTGCGGCAGCCGGTACATCCCGTGCGCGAGGGGCTCCACCAGCCCGTCCGACACCAGCCCGTCCAGTGCCCGGGCCCGCTGCACCGGCTCGTCCCACACCGTGTCCAGCACCGCCTGCGGAACCGGGCCGACCGCCTCCCGGAGCACCGCCAGCAGCTTGCCGCGCACTTGGCGGTCGGTACCGGCGTACGTCTGACCGCGCCGCGGCGGCCCGTCGTGCGCGGGCTTCCCCGCCAGGCGCCACGCGCACAGCCCGGCCACCGGGCAGCGGGCGCAGTCCGGGCTCTTGGCGGTGCACACCAGCGCGCCGAGCTCCATGGAGGCCGCCGCCCAGCGGGCCGCCGTCGGCTCGTCCTCGGGCAGCAGCTCCCGTGCCAGCCGGCGTTCGGCGGCGGTGGTGGCGTTCGGCGGGTACTCGACCCCGGTCGCGGCGCGCGCGAAGACCCGGCGCACGTTGGTGTCCAGCACCGCGTGCCGCTGCCCGTACGCGAAGGAGGCCACCGCGGCGGCCGTGTACTCGCCGATCCCGGGCAGCGCGAGCAGCTGCGCGTGGTCCCGGGGTACGTCGCCGCCGTGCCGTTCCGTTATCGCCGCGGCCGCGCCGTGCAGCCGCAGCGCCCGCCGGGGGTAGCCCAGGCGCCCCCAGGCCCGTACGGCCTCGCCCGGCGCCTCGGCGGCCAGGTCCGCGGGCCGGGGCCACCGGGCGAGCCACTGCTCGTACACCGGCAGCACCCGGCTGACGGGCGTCTGCTGCAGCATGAACTCGCTGACCATCACCCCCCAGGGGCCGGCCTCGGGGCGGCGCCAGGGAAGGTCGCGGGCGTGCTCGTCGAACCACGCGATGACGGGGGTGTGCAGCGCGGAGGTGTGTGGTGCGGAGGTGTGTGATGGGGATGCAGTCATGACAGACGGCATCCTGGCACGTTTCAGGGCCGGCGCGCGGGGCCCGGACCGGTGAACCAGACGGCGACGCGGTTGCCGCTCCCCTGAACGGCGGTGGTGAGCCTGATCATCGGACCGGTCAGCGCCGCCACGGCCAGGACGGCCAGCGAGGCGCCCAGCAGCAGGCCCATGCCGACGTCGTGGGGGTAGTGCACCCCGACGAAGACGCGGGAGAAGGCCATCAACAGCCCCATCGGGACCGTCAGCCACGCGAGGCGGGGGACGGCCAGCGCCAGGGCGACGGCGGCGGCGCCGGCGATGGCGGAGTGGTTGCTGGGGAAGGACCAGTCGCCGTAGGGCGGGCACGGGATCAGGGAGGCGGCCGCCCCGGCCACCGCACGGCAGGGCCGCTCCTCGTCGACGGTGGACTTCACCAGCTCGGACGCGACGTACACGAGCGCGGTGACCAGCGGCGCGAGCACGGACAGGGCGAGGGCCCGCGGCTCTCCGCCCTGCTTCCCGCGCGCACGCCACCAGACGGATATGTAGAGCAGGCCGAACACGAGGAGGCCGTACTCGGTCCAGACCTCGACCACCTTCTGCACCCAATGGGGCGTGGTGTGGGCGAAGTCGGTGATGTCGCGGTAGAGGTCGGAGCTGTCCATGGTCACTGACCGTACTCGGCGCCCTGTGGCGGCCGCGTCAGCCCCCTGGCCGGATACGGCCGGTCCCGACTAGTCCCGCAGGATGATCATCGGCAAAACCTGCCGGATGTGCGGCATGTGGGGCGCTGAACGCGGCACGAGTTCTCGTAAGGTTCGGTGCGTGGGATCTCTGCGCAATCCGGTCGGGCCGCTCCCCTCCTCCATTTACTGGCGGCGGAGGGCCGTGCTGGCGTCCGTCGCCGCGTTCGTCGCGCTGCTCGCCGTATGGTTCGTCAGTTCCGGTGGCGGCAAGACGAGTACGAACGGCAAGGGCGGCGGCGACGGCTCCGGACCCGTGCGCACCATCACCCCGGGCCCCTCCGGTTCCGGCCCGGCGATCAGTCAGGCCCCGGGCGGCCGCGCGGAGTCGGGCGCCGGCACGGGTGCCACGGGCCCGGCCAAGAACGGCGACGCGGGCGGCACCGGAGCCAACTCCGGTGCGGGCACGGGCTCCTCGTCCTCCGGCGGCTCCGCGGGCTCCTCCCCGGCCCAGGTCCCGGCGGACTCCCCGCTGCCGACGTGCCCGGCGAGTGCGCTGCAGTGGGAGGTCAAGAGCGTGAAGAACGAGTACGAGACGAACGAGAAGCCCCGCCTCGAACTGCTCGTCCGCAACACCTCGGGCAGCACCTGCAAGTTCGGACTCGGCCCGAAGCAGGCGGTCGTGACCATCTTCCAGACGACGGGCGCCAAGGCCGTCTGGTCCTCCGCCGACTGCCCGACGGGCGCGGCCAACGCCTTCTACCGGCTGCCGGCGCAGGGCGAGACGAAGCAGTCGGTGGAATGGGACCGCAAGCCGAGCGCGGCGGACCAGTGCCAGAACCCCCCACAGGGGACCCCGGCCCCCGACACCTACGTGGTCGAGGTCAAGTCCCCGGGCCTCCCGGTGGCCCGCACGTCCTTCGTCCTGAAGCAGGACTGACCCTTCGTGACGCGCCGCGCGGGCGGCGCGTCACGAGGTGCTACACGTAGCGTTCGAGGATCGAGGACTCCGCCAGGCGGGACAGCCCCTCGCGGACGCTGCGCGCACGGGCCTCGCCCACGCCGTCCACCGTCTGGAGGTCGTCCACCGACGCCGCCAGCAGCTTCTGCAGCCCGCCGAAGTGCTCCACCAGCCGCTCGATGATCGCACCCGGCAGCCTCGGCACCTTCGCCAGCAGCCGGTACCCGCGGGGCGACACCGCCGAGTCCAGGGTCTCCGGCGAGCCCGTGTACCCGAGCGCCTTCGCCACGATCGCCAGCTCCAGCAGTTCCGGATGCGTCAGCGCGTCCAGCGCCGGCAGCGCCTCCTCCACCGTGCGGGAACGCTTCGCCGTCGGTTCCGGAACGTAGTCCCGGATCACCAGCTCCCGTTCCTGCTCGATGCCGACCGTCAGCTCGTCCAGCTGGAGCGAGAGAAGTCGCCCGTCCGTGCCCAGTTCGACCACGTACTCGGCGATTTCCGTCGCGATCCGGCGGACCATTTCCAGCCGCTGCGCGACGGCGGTCACGTCGCGGACCGTGACCAGGTCCTCGATCTCCAGCGCCGACAGCGTGCCCGCGACCTCGTCCAGGCGGAGCTTGTACCGCTCCAGCGTGGCCAGCGCCTGGTTCGCCCGTGACAGGATCGCCCCGGACTCCTCCAGGACGCGCCGTTCCCCGTCCACGTACAGCGCGATCAGCCGCATCGACTGCGACACCGACACCACCGGGAAGCCGCACTGCTTGGAGACGCGGTCCGCCGTGCGGTGACGGGTGCCCGTCTCCTCCGTGGGGATCGACGCGTCGGGCACCAGCTGTACGCCGGCCCGCAGGATCTTGGTGATGTCCTTGTCGAGGATGAGCGCCCCGTCGAGCTTGCACAGCTCGCGCAGCCGGGTCGCGGTGAACTCCACGTCCAGCACGAAGCCGCCGGTGCACATCGCCTCGACGGTCTTGTCCATGCCCAGGACGATCAGGCCGCCCGTGTTGCCGCGGACGATCCGCTCCAGCCCGTCGCGCAGGGGCTGACCAGGCGCGACCGCGCTCAGCGAGGCGCGCATCAACGCCTCGTGCTTGGAGCTCGCGCCGGACTTCCCGGGTGCTGCTGCCCCGTCCTTGGCTGCCACTGCACTCCTCCGGTCGCGGGTTGCGCCGCCGCGTACGGCCGGGCGGACCAGCACAAAGTCTACCGGCGCACGCTGTGCGCCCGCCGGGGCTTGGCCCGTACCGCCGCCACGAGGGCCCGTACGGGCCCCGCGGCCCGCCCGTCGGGGGACCCCGCCGGGCGGCGGGCCCGATCCGCGTCCGGCTCACGCCAGCCCGCTGACCTGCCGTTCGGCCCGTCGGTGGAGTGAAGGATTCCGCTGGTGGGCCGGCCCGTCCGCCGGGCGGGGCCTACTCCGCCGCCGCCCGCTCCCTGGCCGGCGTACGCGAGCGCCCGCGCGGCAGGACCCGTAGCGCGTCCCCCATGTCCGCCACCTCGGTCACCTTCATGCCCGCCGGAACCTTCCCCGGATCCGCCGGGACCAGCGCGTGCGTGAAGCCGAGCCGGTGCGCCTCGGCCAGGCGCCGCTGCACGCCGGTCACCCGCCGCACCTCGCCGGCCAGGCCGACCTCCCCGATGGCGACCAGGTTCTTCGGCAGCGGCACGTCACTGGCCGCCGAGGCCAGCGCCAGCGCGATCGCCAGGTCGGCGGCCGGCTCCGTCAGCTTCACCCCGCCCACGGTCGCGCTGTAGATGTCCCGCTTGCCCAGGGCAGTGATCCGCCCGCGCTGCTCCAGCACGGCCAGCATCATCGAGACGCGCGAGGTCTCCAGGCCCGAGGTGGTGCGGCGCGGGGACGGGATCTGCGAGTCGACGGTGAGCGCCTGCACCTCGGCGACCAGCGGGCGCTTGCCCTCCAGGGTCACGGTCAGGCAGGTGCCCGGCACCGCCTCGGCGCGCCGGGTCAGGAACAGCCCGCTGGGGTCGGCGAGCCCGGTGATGCCCTCGTCGTGCAGCTCGAAGCAGCCGACCTCGTCCGTGGCCCCGTAACGGTTCTTCACGCCGCGCACCAGGCGCAGCCGCGCGTGCCGGTCGCCCTCGAAGCTGAGGACCACGTCCACGAGGTGCTCCAGCAGGCGGGGGCCGGCGATGGCGCCGTCCTTGGTGACGTGGCCGACGAGCAGGGTGGCCATGCCCCGCTCCTTCGAGGCGCGGATCAGCGCCCCCGCGACCTCGCGGACCTGGGCCATGCCGCCGGGCGCGCCGTCGATCTCGGGGGAGGCGATGGTCTGCACGGAGTCCAGGACCAGCAGCGAGGGCCGCACCGCGTCGAGGTGGCCCAGTACGGCGGACAGGTCGGTCTCGGCGGCGAGGTAGAGGTGGTCGTTCAGGGCGTTGATCCGGTCGGCCCGCAGCCGCACCTGGCTCGCGGACTCCTCGCCGGTGACGTAGAGCGTGCGGTGGTCGCCGGTGGCCGCCTTCGCGGCGACGTCCAGCAGCAGCGTCGACTTGCCGACGCCCGGCTCACCGGCCAGCAGCACCACCGCGCCGGGGACGAGGCCGCCGCCGAGTACGCGGTCCAGCTCGTCCACGCCGGTGCTGCGGGCGGTCGCGGTCCTGCCGTCGACCTGGGCGATGGGCAGCGCGGCGGCCGAGACGCGGCCGGCCGCGGTGGTCCGTACGGCGGGCGCGCCCATCTCCTCGACGGTCCCCCACGCCTGGCACTCGGGGCACCGGCCGAGCCATTTCGCGGTGGTCCAGCCGCACTCGGAGCAGCGGTAGGACGGCCGGTCCTTGGCGGATGAGCGAGATGTACGGGCAGCCATGCCGCCCACGGTAGCCGTCGCCACCGACAACGCCCGACCGGTCCGCCAGACGGGCGGTCGGCGGCGCACCGGATCCCGGTCGGCGCGGGCCGGCGTCAGGACCGCTGTCAGCGGAGTGGCGATCTGTTCACCCTTAAGGGCTAAAAGCCCGGAAGGCTTCCGGAGGGTCACCGGCGCGCCGCCTACGGTTCGCCGAGTGAACAGCAGCGACCAGGGAGACCCCGTATCGCGCACCGGCGCACACCCGGCGCACGGGCGCACGACCCGAGCAGACCGGACGGGCCCGGTGGGCGACACGGGTGGTGCGGAGGGTGCGCCCGTTGCCGGTGGTGCGTCCGATGCGCTAGGGGCAGTGGATGCGGGTGGTGCCGCTGATACCGGTGACACCCTCCGGCTGGAGTTCCCCGCGGCGGCTCCGGAGCCCCCGCCCTTCCGGCACGAGCCCTACCTGGACGGGCTCTTCACGTACTGTCTGTCGGTCCTGTGCGATCACGACGCCGCCGCCGACGTGCTCGGCGACGTCCTCGCCGTGGCCGAGCGGCACCCCGGCCGATGTCCCGAGGAGGGTGACCGGCGGGCCTGGCTGTACGCACTCGCCCGCTGGGCCTGCCTGCGCCGGCTGACCGAACGGCGGCGCGTACGCCAGGGGGCGCATTCCGCCCGGCGCGCGCCGGAGCACAACGACCCCGGGCATGCGCCCCGGGCGCACCGCCCGCTCGACGTGAGCGCCTACCGCCGTACCGAGCTCGCCCGGCTCGCCTGGCCCGAAGCCGCCGGCACCACCCCCGAGCAGCGCGAGGCCCTCGAACTCGCCGTCCGCCACCGCCTCGGCGTCACCGAACTCGCCGCCGTCCTCGGCACCGCCCCCACCACCGCCCGGGACCTGCTCTCCGGTGCCGCCTGCGAGGTCGAACGCACCCGCGCCGCCCTCGCCGTCGTCGAGACCGCCAACTGCCCGGCCGTCTCCCGCATCACCGGCGACGACGACGGCGGCTTCGGCCAGGTGCTGCTGTCCGCGACCCTGCGCGCCGAGCTCGTCCGCCACGTCGACGACTGCCCGCGCTGCCGCCGCGTCGCCGAACGCGTCGGCGCCGGCGCGCCCTGGCCCGGCTCCGGCGGCGTCAACGCCGCCCTCCCCCTCGTCCCCGCCCCCCGCACCGCCGTCCACGCCGCCATGCTGCGCTCCGGCCGGCGCCGCGGCGGCCGCCCCGGCCCGCGCTTCGACCGCACCGGCTTCCCCATGGACCCCAAGGACCGCGCCGCCCGCCGCGACCGGTTCCGGGCCCGGGCCGTGACCACCACCGTCGTGGCCACCGTCGTCGCAGCGCCCGTCCTCGCGCTGTGGGCCGCGTACCGGGGCGCACCCGCCACCGGCGAACCCGTCGGGGGCGACGGCACCCGCATCTCGGCCAGCGAGTCGCAGATCCCGCCCCCGTACGCCGCGGGCCGCCCCCTCACCGGGTACGAGAACACCGGGAACACCGCCCACACCACCGGCGAGCCCGGCTTCGCCCCCGGCAGCGAAGCCCCCGACGTCTCCGTCGAGGTCATCAGCGCCGGCGCCCCGGCCACCCCCGAGGCCGACGGCCCCGGCGCGCCCGGCCGCCTCACGGTCGCCGCCGCCACCCGCGGCGCCACCACCCTGCTCACCCTCACCGCCTCCGGCGGCAGCCCGGTCGACTGGCGGCTCTGGTCGGACGCGCCCTGGCTGCGGGCGAGCCAGACGGCGGGCACCCTCGCGCCCGGAGAATCGGTCACCCTCCGGATCACCGTAGACACCGCGGCCCAGCCGGTCGGCGCCTGGACGGCCCGGGTCGGCGTCGACCCCGGCGGGGCGGTGGTCTCGCTCCAGGGCCGCGGCCGCCCGGCACCCACCACCGAGCCGACCCCGCCCGCCCCGGACCCCACCCCGACACCCCCGGCCCCGGACCCCACGCCGACCCCGACGCCCACGCCCCCGGACCCCACGCCGACCCCGACGCCCACGCCGACCCCGACGGACACTGCGACCCCGGCGCCGTCCTCAGGAGGAACGGTTTCCCCGGACCCGGGCCCGGGCGCTTCGGGGGGCTGAGGGGGCGAGCACCGCCCTACTGCGGGTCGGCGGGGTGCGGGGCCATCGGCAGCAGCGAGGCCAGCCGCGCCTCGCACAGCTTCACCAGCTCCCCGTAGCCCTCCTTGCCCATCAGCTCCGTCAGCTCCGCCCGGTACGACACGTACACCGGGTCTCCGGCACCGTGCGCGGACGTCGCCGACGTGCACCACCAGTGCAGGTCGTGGCCGCCCGGGCCCCAGCCGCGCCGGTCGTACTCGCCGATCGACACCTGGAGGACGCGGGTGTCGTCCGGCCGGTCGATCCAGTCGTACGTCCGCCGGATGGGCAGCTGCCAGCACACGTCCGGCTTGGTCTCCAGCGGCTCCTGTCCGCTCCTGAGGGCCAGGATGTGCAGGGAACAGCCCGCGCCGGCGGGGAAGCCGGGCCGGTTCAGGAAGATGCAGGCGCCGTCCCAGCGGCGGGTCTGCTTGTCCCCGTCGTCGTCCAGCTGGGTCCAGCCCGACTCGCTGCCGACGTCGTGGAACTGCCACAGCTCGGGCGTGAGGCGGGCGACGTGCTCGGCGACCCGCTTCTCGTCGTCCTCGTCGGAGAAGTGCGCGCCGAGGGTGCAGCAGCCGTCGGACGCGCGGCCCGCCTGGATCCCCTGGCAGCCGCTGCCGAAGATGCAGGTCCAGCGGGAGGTCAGCCAGGTCAGGTCGCAGCGGAAGACCTGCTCTTCGTCGGCGGGATCGGGGAATTCCACCCAGGCCCGGGGGAAGTCGAGGCCCTTCTCGTCCGAAACCTTGGCCTTGGGACCGGCCTTGGGACCGGCCTTGTTCTTGTTCTTGTTCTCGCTCTTGCTGGCCTTCTTCGTATTTGGCACAAGCCCAGCCTAAGCGCCCCTTCCTCCACCGCTCCGCGTTCGGCCCAGTAGCGTTTCCCGTATGAGACTCGGTGTCCTTGACGTGGGTTCGAACACGATCCATCTGCTGGTGGTGGACGCGCACCCCGGCGCGCGCCCGCAGCCCGCGCATTCGCACAAGGTGCAGCTGCGCCTCGCCGAGCTGCTCGACGAGCGCGGCGCGGTCAGCCCGGAAGGCGTCGAACGCCTCGTCTCGGCGATCGCCGGTGCCGTGCAGGCGGCCGAGGACAAGGGCTGCGAGGACGTGCTGCCGTTCGCGACGAGCGCGGTGCGCGAAGCCCCGAACGCCGACGAGGTCCTCGCCCGGGTCAAGGAGGAGACCGGCATCGAGCTGCCGGTGCTCAGCGGCGAGGACGAGGCCCGGCTGACCTTCCTGGCGGTCCGGCGGTGGTTCGGCTGGTCGGCGGGGAAGCTGCTGGTCCTGGACATCGGCGGGGGCTCGCTGGAGATCGCGTTCGGCATCGACGAGGACCCCGACGCGGCCGTGTCCCTGCCGCTGGGCGCGGGCCGCCTCACCTCGGCCTGGCTCCCGGGCGACCCGGCGGACCCGGCGGACGTGCGGGCACTGCGGCGGCACGTCCGGGCGCAGATCGCGCGGACGGTCGGCGAGTTCAGCCGCTTCGGGGCGCCGGACCACGTGGTGGCGACGTCGAAGACCTTCAAGCAGCTGGCCCGCCTCGCGGGCGCGGCCCGCGAGGCCGACGGCCTGTACGTGCAGCGCGAGCTGACGCGGAAGTCCCTGGAGGAGTGGGTGCCGCGCCTGACGGCGATGACCACGACCGAACGCGCCGCCCTCCCGGGCGTCTCGGAGGGCCGCGCGGCCCAGCTCCTGGCGGGCGCGCTGGTGGCGGAGGCGACGATGGACCTCTTCGGCGTGGACGAGCTGGAGATCTGCCCCTGGGCCCTCCGCGAGGGCGTCATCCTCCGGCGGCTGGACCACCTGCCGTAGGACCGGGGCGAGCGGTACGGGGCCCGCGCGGTCCACGGCGTACTCGCGCTGGGTTTCCGGGTGCTATCGGGCGGGGTCGTCCGCCGCCGCGTCCCACGCGCCCGGGCTGCGGCGGTGGTTGCGGTGGCCCGCTGCGAGGACCTTGCGGAGTCGGAGGAGGTGCTCCGTGGTCGGGGGGAGGGGGAGGGAGTCGAGGAGGGCGAGGGCTTCCGCGGGGTGCAGGTCGCCGTAGATGTCGTGGTAGCTCGCGCGGAGGGCCCGGAAGAGGGGGTCGTGGAGGGCCGGGAGGCGGGATGCCGTGCGGTAGGCCGGGTGCTTGGCCTCCCAGGGGACCGGGCCCGAGTCGGTCAGGACGCGGGCCGCGCGGCGGAGGGTGGCGGGGGTGGGGGTCCGGACGATGGCTTCGATGTCGTCGCCCAGGACTTCCGCGAAGGCCGTGGCGGAGGTGGTGCGGTCCTCGAACCAGTCGACCCAGAGGGAGTAGCGGATGGGTTCGGGGTCCCGTTCCGCCTCCAGGCGGGTGCGGAAGCCGGCCCAGAGAGGGCCGATGGGACGCGGGCCGCCGTACAGGTTGCCGCAGTAGGCGAAGCGGATCTCGCAGGTGACCCAGTAGTCGTCCAGGAGGTCCACGAGGGCGAGGGCCATGTCGGTCTGGGCCGACTCGTCCAGGTGGTCGTCCGTGAAGACCTCGCCGGAGCGGGAGTGGGCGATCTCGTTCGCGGAGAAGGCGAGGCCCGGGCGTTCGGTGTCGGTCCAGCCTTCGGCCGTCTCCACCACGCCCTGCTCCGCCAGCCAGCGGCGGGCTTCGGACATCGTCCCGGTTTCCATTCGAAAAGTATGACGAAAGTGCCACCGCTTACGGTCCGCCGGGGAGGGGCCCCGTAATCTGTCACCGTGGCAGATCCGCTCCGTATCCCGAACAGCCGGACCCCGAAGGTCGCCCTGTCCACCGCCTCCGTCTACCCGGAGTCCACGGCGACCGCCTTCGAGATCGCCGCCCGTCTCGGCTACGACGGGGTGGAGGTCATGGTCTGGACGGACCCGGTGAGCCAGGACGTCGACGCGCTGCGCCGCCTGTCGGACCACCACCAGGTGCCGATCCTGGCCGTGCACGCGCCCTGTCTGCTCATCACCCAGCGCGTGTGGTCCACCGATCCGTGGACCAAGCTCCAGCGGGCGCAGGCCGCGGCGGAGCGGCTGGGGGCTTCGACCGTCGTGGTGCATCCGCCGTTCCGCTGGCAGCGGCAGTACGCGCGGGACTTCGTCTCCGGGATCTGGCGGATGGCGGACGAGACGGACGTGCGCTTCGCCGTCGAGAACATGTACCCGTGGCGCTACCGGGACCGCGAGATGCTCGCGTACGCGCCCGAATGGGACGTGACGAAGGACGACTACCGGCACTTCACCGTCGACCTGTCCCACACCGCCACCGCCCGGACCGACGCCACCGCGATGATCGACCGGATGGGGGACCGGCTGGCGCACGTCCACCTCGCCGACGGCAACGGATCGGCGAAGGACGAGCACCTCGTCCCCGGACGCGGTACGCAGCCCTGCGCCGAGCTGCTGGAGGGGCTGGCCCGGAGTTCCTTCGACGGGCACGTGGTGATCGAGGTCAACACGCGGCGCGCCATGTCCTCCGCCGAGCGTGAGGCCGACCTCGCCGAGGCGCTGGCCTTCACGCGGGCGCACCTCGCCAAGCCGGCCGGGCGCCGGTGACCGAGCCCGCGAAGCGGCGGCGCGGCCCCGGCCGGCCCCGCCAGGACGAGGCCGACGACGGCCCCGGCACCCAGGAACGGATCCGGCTGGCGGCCCGCGAGGTGTTCGCGGAGCGCGGGTACGACAAGACGTCCGTGCGCGGCATCGCGAAGGTCGCCGGGGTGGACCCGGCGCTGGTGCACCACTACTTCGGCAGCAAGGACGACCTGTTCGCCGCCGCCGTGGAGGTGAGCCTGGAGCCCGCCCTGGTGGTTCCGGCCATTCTCGGCGAGGGCCCCGACGGCATCGGGGAGCGGCTGGTCCGGTACTTCCTGGGGGTGTGGGAGAACCCGGTCACCCGGGTGCCGCTGCTCGCCGTGATCCGGTCGGCGCTCACGCACGAAGCCGCCGCGAAGGTGCTGCGCACGCTGGTGCTGCGCCGCCTGCTGGAGCGGATCGCCGCCGATCTGGACGTTCCGGATCCGACGTTCCGGGCGGAACTGGCCGCCTCGCACATGGTCGGGATCGCGATCCTGCGGTACGTGGTCCAGGTCGAGCCGCTCGCGTCCGCGGACCCGGAGGACATCGTGGCCCTGGTGGCCCCCACCCTCCAGCGCTACCTGACCGAGGGATGACCGAGGAATGACCCCCGCGTCCCGGCATCCGGACGAGGTGTCCGGATCGCGGGCGGTGGGCGTAGCCTCGTAACCGAGCCATATCCGCAGTCGCGGCTGACCGTACAGCCGCACTCATGGGGAGTGAAACCGCATGCCCGAGCTGAGGTCCCGCACCGTCACCCACGGCCGCAACATGGCAGGCGCTCGTGCGCTGATGCGCGCTTCGGGCGTAGCGAGCGAGGACATCGGCAAGCCGATCATCGCGGTCGCCAACTCCTTCACCGAGTTCGTCCCCGGCCACACCCACCTGGCGCCGGTCGGCCGCATCGTCTCGGACGCCATCCGGGCCGCCGGCGCGATCCCCCGCGAGTTCAACACCATCGCGGTCGACGACGGCATCGCCATGGGCCACGCCGGCATGCTGTACTCCCTCCCCTCGCGCGACCTGATCGCCGACAGCGTGGAGTACATGGTCGAGGCGCACTGCGCCGACGCCCTGATCTGCATCTCCAACTGCGACAAGATCACCCCCGGCATGCTGATGGCCGCACTGCGCCTCAACATCCCGGTCGTCTTCGTCTCCGGCGGCCCGATGGAGGCCGGCCAGGCGACCCTGGTGGACGGCACCGTCCGCAAGCTGGACCTGATCGACGCCATGGTCGACGCCTCCAACGAGAACGTCTCGGACGAGGACGTCCTGCGCATCGAGGAGAACGCCTGCCCGACCTGCGGTTCGTGTTCGGGCATGTTCACCGCCAACTCGATGAACTGCCTCGCCGAGGCCATCGGCCTGGCCCTCCCGGGCAACGGCTCGGTCCTCGCCACGCACACCGCCCGCCGCGCCCTGTACGAGGACGCCGGCCGCACGGTCGTGGAGATCACCAAGCGCTACTACGAGGGCGGCGACGAGTCCGTCCTCCCGCGCAACATCGCCTCCCGCGAGGCCTTCGAGAACGCCATGGCCCTGGACATCGCCATGGGCGGCTCGACCAACACGATCCTGCACCTGCTGGCCGCCGCGCAGGAGGCGGGCCTGGACTACGACCTCAAGGACATCGACGCCGTCTCGCGCCGCGTGCCCTGCCTGGCCAAGGTCGCCCCGAACGTCGCACCCGGTGGCACGTACTACATGGAGGACGTGCACCGCGCCGGCGGCATCCCCGCCATCCTCGGCGAACTGCACCGCGGCGGGCTCCTCAACAAGGACGTGAGCACCGTCCACTCCAAGGGCCTGGACGACTGGCTCGCCGAGTGGGACGCCCGCTCCGGCACGGCGTCCGAGACGGCCATGGAGCTGTGGCACGCGGCCCCCGGCTGCAAGCGTTCCGCGACCGCCTTCTCCCAGTCCGAGCGCTGGGAGAGCCTCGACCTCGACGCCGAGGGCGGCTGCATCCGCTCCGTGCAGCACGCGTACTCCAAGGACGGCGGCCTCGCCGTGCTGCGCGGCAACCTCGCGGTCGACGGCTGCGTGGTGAAGACGGCCGGCGTCGACGAGTCGATCTGGACCTTCGAGGGCCCGGCGGTCGTCTGCGAGTCGCAGGACGAGGCCGTCGAGAAGATCCTCCGCAAGGAGGTCCAGCCGGGCGACGTCGTCGTCATCCGCTACGAGGGCCCGCGCGGCGGCCCGGGCATGCAGGAGATGCTCTACCCGACGTCCTTCCTCAAGGGCCGCGGCCTCGGCAAGGTCTGCGCCCTGGTGACGGACGGCCGCTTCTCGGGCGGCACCTCGGGCCTGTCCATCGGCCACGCCTCCCCGGAGGCGGCCTCCGGCGGCGACATCGCGGTGGTGCGGGACGGCGACCGGATCCGCATCGACATCCCGAACCGGTCGATCGAGCTGCTGGTCTCCGAGGAGGAGCTGGCCGCCCGCCACGCGGAGCTCGGCGGCGTGTACGCGCCGAAGAACCGCGAGCGCACGGTCTCGGCGGCCCTGCGCGCCTACGCGGCGATGGCCACCAGCGCCGACAAGGGCGCGGTCCGCGACGTCTCGAAGCTGGGCTGAGCGCGCCCGTCCCCGTGAACCCCGCCGGTGTGGCCCACCACCCGGCGGGGTTCCGCGTTCGCGCTCCCTGACGCGTTCCTCGCCCGTCCGGCGGTGGCCGGACCTACCACCCTGCCGGGTTCCGCGCGTCCACCGCGAAGACCGTGCCGTCGGGGGCGGAGGCGTAGACGTGGCCGTCGGCGACGGCCGGGGCGGGGACAGCCGCCGCGACGGTGCTCTGGTCCGCGGCCATCCGCGCTCTGGTCTGCCCGATGAGCTGACCGGAAGCCGAGCCGACGGCGAGCAGCCGCCCGTCCGACGCCGTCAGAAGGATCCGTCCGTCGGCGAACACCGGCCGGGAGGCGACCGCCACACCGGTCTCAAGCCGCCAGAGCTCCCTGCCCGAGCCGATCGCCACGAGTCCGCCCCGCCCGGAGAAGGCGTAGACCGTTCCGTCAGGGCCCACTGACGCTTCCGCCTCGTACAGCGGCGCCGACAGCCGCACCCGCGCGATCGCATGCGTAGCCATGTCCACCCGCACGACCGCTTCGGTCTTGCTGCCCCCGTCGTTCCCGAGGAAGTACATCCCGCCCGCGGCGGCTCCGACGGGCCGCAGCCTGCCGGCGGTCCGCGTCTGCCAGCGCACGGCTCCGCTGCCGGCTTCCACCTCGATGAGCTGGGTCGTACCGCTGTCCTCGGGGGTGGCCGCGTAGACGACCGGGGAACCGGACTTGCCCACGCCGCCCCACCAGGCGGCCGCCCCGCCGACACCCTGCTTGGTCCATCGCTGGGCGCCGCTCGCCGCGTCGAGGGCGGTCACGGTTCCGGTCGTCGCGACCGTCAGCACCAAGGGGCCGGCCGTCACCACGCGGGTGCCGCCCGGTACCTGCCGCTTCCAGCGCTCCGTACCCGAGCCCGGATCCAGCGCCTGGAGCATCCCGCTGCCGGGTGCCACCGTGAGGACCACCCCGCCCGCGTGCAGGAGGGCGCCGTTCGCCACCGCATCAGGAGGTGCGGCGGCGTGCACCGACCACATCACCGAGCCGTCCGCGGGGTCGAGCCGGGCGGCGGCGAACCCCCGGCCCGAGCAGTAGAGCCCTCCGGTCTCCGTCGAGCACGACACGGAGTGCGAGCCCAACGATGCCGACCAAGGCGCGAAGGCCTTGCCCGCCGCCTTCGACGCGTGTGCTGCGGGCGGCCCCGCAGTCCGGGCCCCGGGACCGAACTGCGTGTAGCCGACGACGGCGCCGACTGCGAGCACCAGCCCGGCCCCTGCCGCCAGCAGCGCTCGCTTGCGGCGGCGCGGGCGTTCGGCCTGGAGCCCGTCAGCAGGTGTGATCCGCTGTCGCAGGTGGGTGACCTGCTCCTCCGCCACGGGTCTGCGCGGGTGCGGTATGAACGCCTGGGTGTCCTCGCCGGTCCGGTACGCGATGGCGCGCATCTCCGCGATCAGTGCCTCGGCGGTCGGCCGCTCCGCCGGGTCCTTGGCCAGGCACCGCGCCACGATCGGCACGAGCCGGGCCGGCAGCCCCGTCAGGTCGGGCTCGCTGTGCACGACCTGGTACGCCACGAGGTAGTGGCTGTCGGAGTCGAAGGGCCCGCGCCCGGTCGCCGCGTGCACCAGCACCGCGCCCAGCGCGAACACGTCCGCGGCCGTCCCGACCTCCCGGGGCCGCTGGAACTGCTCCGGCGCCATGAACGGCGGCGTCCCGATCAGCTTGCCGGTCTCCGTACGCAGGTCGCTGTCGGCCGGGCGCGAGATGCCGAAGTCGATGACCCGCACCCCGTCCGGGGCCATCAGCACGTTGCTCGGTTTCAGGTCCCGGTGCACCACCCCGGCGCGGTGGATGTCCCGCAGGGCCTCCGCCAGCCCGGCGGCGAGCCGCGTCAGCTCGACGGGGTCCAGCACGCGTTCCCGTACCCGCTCGGACAGGGTGGGGGCGTCGATGAAGAGGGTGGCCATCCAGGGCCGCTCGGCATCCGGGTCGGCGTCCACGACGGGCGCCGTGAAGGCGCCGCTCACCCGCCGCGCGGCCGCGACCTCCTGCCGGAACCGCGCCCGGAACTCCGGATCCACCGCGTGCTGGGCGTGTACGACCTTGACTGCGAGTTTCAGTCCGGAGCTGGAGGCGGCCAGGTGGACGACGCCCATGCCGCCGGAGCCGAGCACGGATTCGAGCCGGTACTGGCCGGCGTATTCCGGAAACCCGGCGTAGTCCGCGCGCCGCGACTGCACCGCTCACCACCCCCGCCGGAGCCTAGTCGATGGCCCGTGGCAACATCCAAGGGCTTGCTACCCTGCGCGCGTTGCGCAGCGCAGCACCCATGGGGGGAGATTTCACATGTCCGTCGAGAACGATTCCAGCCAGGCGCAGAGCCTTGCCGCCACCTCTGGTTTCCCGACATACCCGCTCGCGCCCGGCTACCGGGTCAACGTTCGCAGTGGCCCGGGCACCAGCTACGCGGTCATCGAAACCCTGCCCGTCGGCGGGTACGTCACGATCCGCTGCCAGTGCCCCGGCACCACGGTCTCGGGCCCCTACGGCACCACGGACCTGTGGGACTGCATCGGCAACGGCCAGTTCGTCTCCGATGCCTACGTGAAGACGGGGAGCGACGGCTACGTGGCGGGCCGCTGCGGCTGACCCGTCCCCGCCCGGCCCGGGCAAGGTCACCGTTCTGCCAGGTGAGACACCCCCGGCGGGTCCCGCCCGCCGGGGGATAATCGGCACCGTGAGCGACGACCAGCAGCGAGACCAGAGCCAGAGCCAGGGCCCCGCCGCGCCGGCCCCCGGCCCGCAGCCCGAGCCGATCCGGTTCTTCGGCACCTCCTGGGTGGACCACGACAACGGCTACGCCCTGCGCCGTGCCGGCGTGGCCGTCGGCTCGCTCGCCGCCGCCGTCATCGGCGCGTACCTCCTGCGCTTCGCCTACGAGGGCCTGGAGATCGGCGACGTCGGCCCCTTCCTCAGCATCTCCGTCGTCGTGCTCTTCGCGATCGCCAGTTCCATCGCCTTCGCCAAGACCTGGGAGTCCTTCGGCCGCCGCCCGCGCCCGTCCTCCGACGAGGCCGCCCTCAAGGGCCTGAAGACGATCGGGTTCATCGGCTCCCTCGTCGCGTACTTCCTGCGCAGCCTGTCCGAGGCCCCCGGCGAGAAGCTCCGCCGCACCGAGTACGAGCGTGCCGTGGCCGAGTTCGGCCGCCGCCGCAGCGCCCGTACGGGCAACCCGGCCGCCCGCCGCCCCAAGCGGAAGAAGTAGGGGCCCCGCCCCTCTTCGGACGTCCTCCTGATTGACGCCCCGGCACAGCCGGGAGCATTATTCATCACATGATGAATAACCAGCCGGAGGAGCCGCCGCCTCCCGCCGTCCACGCCCACGGCCTCACCGTCCGCCGAGGCACCGGCCGCAACCCCCGCACCGTCCTCGACGGCATCGCCTTCGACGTCCCCCGCGGCCGCATCACCGGCCTCCTCGGCCCCTCCGGCTGCGGCAAGTCCACCCTCATGCGCGCCGTCGTCGGCACCCAGGCCCACGTCACCGGCACCCTCGACGTCCTCGGCCGCCCCGCCGGCCACCCCGGGCTCCGCTCCCGCATCGGCTACGTCACCCAGGCGCCCTCCGTCTACGACGACCTCACCGTCCGGCAGAACCTCGACTACTTCGCCGCCGTCCTCGACCCCGGCCGCGCCGCCGCCGAACGCCGCCGGGCCGCCGTCGACCAGGCCATCACCGACGTCGACCTCACCACCCGCGCCACCGCCCTCGCCGGCAACCTCTCCGGCGGCCAGCGCAGCCGCGTCTCCCTCGCCGTCGCCCTCATCGGCACGCCCGAGCTGCTCGTCCTCGACGAACCCACCGTCGGCCTCGACCCCGTCCTGCGCCGCGACCTGTGGAACCTCTTCCACGACCTCACCGCCCGCCGCGGCACCACGATCCTCGTCTCCTCCCACGTCATGGACGAGGCCGAGCGCTGCCACGGCCTGCTCCTCATGCGCGACGGCCGCATCCTCGCCCAGGACACCCCCGAAGCCCTCCGCACCCGCACCGGCTCCGCCACCGTCGAGGAAGGCTTCCTCCGCCTCGTCGACGAAGCCAACGCCCGGGCCGCCGTACAGACCGACCCCCAGACCGACGCCCAGGCCGACACCCTCGCAAGGGAGACCCCGCGATGAACGGCGCCCGCACCCTCGCCACCGCCGCCCGCGTCCTGCGCCAGCTACGCCACGACCCCCGCTCCATCGCGCTGATGCTGCTGGTCCCCGTACTGATGCTCACCCTGCTGCGCTACGTCTTCGACGGCAGCCCCCGCACCTTCGACAGCATCGGCGCGTCCCTCCTCGGGATCTTCCCCCTCATCACGATGTTCCTCGTGACCTCGATCGCCACCCTCCGCGAACGCACCTCCGGCACCCTCGAACGCCTCCTCGCCATGCCCCTCGGCAAGGCCGACCTCATCGCCGGCTACGCCCTCGCCTTCGGCGCCGTCGCCGTCGTGCAGTCCCTCCTCGCCACCGGCCTCGCCCTCTGGCTCCTCGGCCTCGACGTCATCGGATCCCCCTGGCTGCTCCTGCTCGTCGCCCTCCTCGACGCGCTCCTCGGCACCGCCCTCGGCCTCTTCGTCTCCGCCTTCGCCGCCTCCGAGTTCCAGGCCGTCCAGTTCATGCCGGCCGTGATCTTCCCGCAGCTGCTCCTGTGCGGCCTCTTCGCCCCGCGCGACACCATGCAGCCCGTACTCGACGGCATCTCCGACGTCCTGCCCATGTCCTACGCCGTCGACGGCATGACCCAGGTCCTCACCCACACCGACATGACCGCCGACTTCGTACGCGACGCCGTCGTCGTGGCGGCCTGCGCCCTGCTCGTCCTCGCCCTCGGCGCCGCCACCCTCCGCCGCCGCACGCCCTGACCACGGAGCGGACACCCCCTCGCCACGACGCGCACGGGTGCAAGGATGAGGGCGTACGTCCTGATGGTTCGTTCGGCGAGGTGAATCGGGCATGACCCAGACAGTCGCAGTCCTCGGTACCGGCAAGATCGGCGAGGCCCTGCTCAGCGGGATGATCCGCGGCGGCTGGCCGGCCGCCAAACTGCTCGTCACCGCCCGCCGCCCCGAGCGCGCCGAGGAGCTCCGCACCCGCTACGGCGTCGAGGCCGTCAGCAACGCCGAAGCCGCCAAGCGCGCCGACACCCTCATCCTCACCGTCAAGCCGCAGGACATGGGCAAGCTCCTCGAAGAGCTCGCCCCGCACGTCCCCGCCGACCGCCTGGTCATCAGCGGCGCCGCCGGCATCCCCACCGCCTTCTTCGAGGAGCGGCTCGCCCCCGGCACCCCCGTCGTCCGCGTCATGACGAACACCCCCGCCCTCGTCGACGAGGCCATGTCCGTCATCTCCGCCGGCAGCCACGCCACCGCCGCCCACCTCGAGCACGCCGAGGAGATCTTCGGCGGCGTCGGCAAGACCCTGCGGGTCCCCGAGTCCCAGCAGGACGCGGCCACCGCCCTCTCCGGCTCCGGCCCCGCCTACTTCTACTTCCTCGTCGAGGCCATGACCGACGCCGGCATCCTCCTCGGCCTGCCCCGCGCCCAGGCCCACGACCTCATCGTCCAGGCCGCCATCGGCGCCGCCGTCATGCTCCGCGACAGCGGCGAGCACCCCGTCAAGCTCCGCGAGGCCGTCACCTCCCCGGCCGGTACGACGATCAACGCCATCGTCGAGCTGGAGAAGCACGGAGTACGCGCGGCCCTGATCGCCGCCCTCGAAGCGGCCCGCGACCGCAGCCGCGAACTGGCCACCGGCAACAGCTGACGCAGGGCGGAGGGGCGACCCCGTACGCGGGCCGCCCCTCCCCCTCCTTCACGGAGCCAGCAGCCCGATGGCCTCGTACGCCCGGTCCACCACCGGCCGCGCGATGTCCCGCGCCCGCCCGGCCCCCTCGCGCAGCACCCGCTCCACCTCGCCCGGATCGGCCGCCAGCCCGGCGTGCCGCTCCCGCAGCGGCCGCAGCAGCTCCACCACGGCCTCGGCGACGTCCCGCTTCAGCGGCCCGTACTGGTCGTACCCCCCGGCCAGCTTCTCCGGGTCCCCGCCCGTGCAGGCCGCCAGGACGTCCAGCAGGTTCGCCACCCCGGGCCGCGCGGCCCGGTCGTAGACCACCCCGCCGTCCCCGCTGTCGGTCACGGCCCGCATCACCTTCTTGGTGATCACCGCCGGCTCGTCGAGGAGATAGACGATCCCGGCGCCGCTCTCACTGGACTTCCCCATCTTCGACGTCGGGTCCTGGAGGTCCATGACCCGCGCGCCCACGGCCGGCAGCGTCACCTTGGGCACGGTGAACGTCTGCCCGTACCGCTGGTTGAACCGCACCGCCAGATCCCGGGTCAGCTCCACGTGCTGCCGCTGGTCCTCGCCGACCGGCACCTCCTCCGCCGCGTAGGCCAGGATGTCGGCGGCCATCAGCACCGGATACGTCAGCAGCGACAGCCGTACGCCATTGCCGGAGGCCTCCGCCTTCGCCGCCTTCTCCCGGTACTGGATCATCCGCCGCAGCTCCCCGTCGGCGGCCGTGCACTCCAGCAGGTAGGACAGCCGGGTGTGCTCGCCGACGTGGCTCTGCACGAAGAGGGTGCACCGCCGCGGATCCAGGCCGGCGGCGAGGAACAGCGTCGCGGCCTGCCGGGTGAGGCGCCGCACCCGGGCGGGATCGTGCTCCGTGGTGAGCGCGTGCAGGTCCACTACGCAGAACAGCGCGTCGGAGGGCGCGTGCTCGGCCGCGACCCACTGCCGCAGGGCCCCCAGGTAGTTGCCCAGCGTCAGGTGCCCGGACGGCGTGATCCCGCTGAAGATCCTCGTCATGTCTGCTGCTCTCCCTCTGAGTGCGTGAGTGGTGGCGTGGTGCCGGAGCCACCGCGTCGGGCGACCGAGCCACTCCCGGGGGGAGAAACAGAAACGGCCGCCGTAGCGGCGGCCGTGAGCGCGTGCGTGCTCGCGTTGGGGGTCGGCCGCCGTCAGGCGGCCCACCAGCGAAGGCTGAGCGTGAGCACGTGCGTAGTCATGGGGGCAAGCGTAGACCTGGGGGCGTGAGGAGCACGTGAGGTTTTCCGGCCAGTCGCCCGCTGGTCAGCCTGGGGTTGACACACCTGTGCCCGATCCGTAAGGTTCTTCGAGTTGTCCGAAGTGAGCGCCGACCCCGGTCGGTCCCCGGACGGCCATCCCGCACTACGACATTCGAACGAACGACGTACTTCGTCGTCTCGTTTTCATGCGTATTTGCGAATGAGGAATCCGCGTTCCAGGACGCAGCCGCCGATTGGCTTCGGGGGCAAGGAATCCGCTACTGTCTCACTCGCCGGAAGGGCCCAACAGCCCGAAAGGCAAACCCCGCTGACTGGGGGTCAGGCCCGAAAGGATCTGATAGAGTCGGAACCGCCGGAAAGGGAAAGCGCGAAAGCGAAGGACCTGGAAAGCAAGCGAGAAAGACTCTGATAGAGTCTGAATCGCAAGAACGAAGAACGAAAGCCCGGAGGAAAGCCCGAGAGGGTGAGTACAAAGGAAGCGTCCGTTCCTTGAGAACTCAACAGCGTGCCAAAAATCAACGCCAGA